>DATIKK010000138.1:0-4896 GCA_035477635.1 Bacteroidales bacterium
GCCATTCAAAATTGTTTCCCAAAGCATCCTGTAATCAATCTCTGATTTCTCATACTTAATGATACGGGGGTTTTTCCCTATAACCTCAACTTTGCTATATTCTGTTAATTCACAAAAACGCTGATTAACATAGAGTATGGTTCCTTCAATATCTGTAATAATGATTGAATTACCGCTCAGATCAAAAGCAGTGCTTAATCCCTTCAAATCAATCTCTGTTGTGTTTTTCGACAGAAATGCTGGAGGTGTGGAATTTGCGGTTGGTATATTTGTAATTTTTTTCAAATTCAACATGGTCAAAAAAAATTCACAAGAACAAATAGGTACACTGAGCTATTGCAAGATTAAAAAATTTATCTGTTGGTTTTCAGGCACCTATTAAAAAAATTCTGACAAAAACAATTGTTTCAACAACAAATATACTAAAAAGTTCTTTAAAAATTTAAATTGTTGTTCAATATTGTTTTCACCCGTTTTTGTGTTTAACTAATCGTGCTCGTTTAATGTCCGTTTTTCTGCCATAAAAACATTACCTTTGCAGCAATTAACTGCCTTTATGGCATGTTTTTTTCGAAGCGCCAAAAATACAATGGAATAGTGGTTTGGGAATAATCTTAAATGGAATTTATGAATGATTTTCAGGCTATAAAGCAACGGTTTGGGATTATAGGTTTTTCACCAAAGCTTGAAAGGGCCATTGACGTAGCCAGACAGGTTGCCCCCACCGACATTACTGTGCTGATTACAGGCGAAAGCGGAACGGGGAAGGAATTTTTTCCAAAAATTATTCACCAGCTTGGTTCCCGCAAGCATGGTCCTTACATAGCAGTGAATTGTGGAGCGATACCCGAGGGAACTATTGATTCCGAATTATTTGGACATGAAAAGGGATCTTTTACAGGAGCTCATGAAGCAAGAAAAGGGTATTTTGAGGTGGTAAATGGGGGAACAATATTTCTTGATGAAGTTGCCGAACTTCCTCTTCTTACGCAGGTAAGGCTGTTACGTGTTCTTGAAACGGGTGAATTTATCAGGGTAGGTTCATCGAAAGTGCAAAAAACTGATGTGAGGGTAGTTGGAGCTACCAATGTCAATCTTCAGGATGCAATTGCCTCCGGGCGATTTCGCGAAGATCTTTACTACCGGCTCAACACCGTGCCAATTGTCGTCCCTCCGCTAAGGGAGCGCAAAGATGACATTGTTTTGCTTTTCAGAAAATTTGCGTCAGACTTTGGTGAAAAATACCGTATGCCACCTCTGCAACTAACCGAGGATGCCGAATTGTTTTTAAAAGAACAACGCTGGTCGGGCAATATTCGTCAATTGAAAAATCTTGCAGAGCAAATATCTGTAATTGAAAGCAACCGGATAATTGATGCAGGAATCATTATGAAATACCTTCCGGCTGATGCCGACAGAAGCCTTCCTGTGCTATTTCAATCACCTGGCAAACAAAGTATGGATTTGAGTGAGCGGGAAATATTGTATAAAATTCTTTTCGATATGAAACGCGATGTTGCCGAGTTAAAAAAAATTATTGGCAATTTGGTTGAAACAGGAAATATAACCGAACCGTATGAAGGAGAGCACCTAATACAAAAACTTAGCGACCTAAGCAATGAACCGAATGTTTTTACTGAAAACATACCTCGCACAAAAGCCATAAAACCTGACCTTTTAGATCAGTATGAAGAAGCCTCTCACGAAGAAATAGAGGAGTCTTTGTCGATTCATGAAAAGGAGAAGGCACTGATTGGTCTTGCCCTTCAAAAATTCAGAGGACGAAGAAAGCGGGCTGCAGAGGAGTTGGGTATTTCCGAAAGAACACTGTATCGCAAAATAAGGGAATATGGCATAGGCTGAACAAATTTTATGTAACTTTGAGAATTAAATAATGTATCAAAAATGCGATTAAGGTTGTTACCAAGCAAACTTTGGCTTGTTTTAGCCCTTCTTCCCCTTTTGCATTCGTGCGGTATTTACAGTTTTACTGGAGCGAGTATCCCCCCCCAGGCCACCACTTTTTCAGTTAGCATGTTCCCAAATCACGCACAGCTTGTTCAGCCCACGCTAAGTAATCGCTTTACAGAAGCCTTGATGGACAGGTTTTTGAGACAAACCAACTTGAGGCTTGTTCCAAGTGGAGGCGACCTGCATTTTGAGGGCAGTATCACAGATTATAACACTGCCCCGGCAGCCATTACAGGCGACGACCGTGCTGCTCTTAACCGCCTAACTATTACAGTAAGGGTCAATTTTATAAATGAATACGTGCCTGAGCAGAATTTTGAAAGGAGTTTTTCACGCTTTTGGGACTACCCAAGCACAAGAAGCCTTTCTGAAGTCGAGGATGAAGCAATTACAATTATCAGTGAAGCGCTGGTAGAGGATATTTTCAACCAGGCAGTTGTACACTGGTAAACATCCCCGGAAAATGAACAGGGAAAAATTCGTCGAGTTGCTCGAAAATCCAGAGAGTCTTAAATCAAAGACTGCTAACCAGTTGCGCAAACTGGCTATCAGCTACCCTTATTGCCAGCCATTGAGGCTTTTGCTGGTAAAGAACCTTCAGAGAATAAATAGTGTAGATTTTGAAGAGCAGGTGAATCAGGCTGCTGCTTTGGCAGTGGACCGCCGAAGGTTTCAGAATTTTATGTCAGGCCGGCCAAAAGTTTCATCTGAGACTATTACCAGAAAGGAAACCCGTTCGTCAGAAAAAAATGGTGGGTGGCCATATTTGATTTTTCAATTTCTATCAAGGAAAAAAGCATCTAAGTTATTTACTCCTTCTTCTGACAATAATTTTTCAGGTTTCGAAACAATAAAGGACTTGGGCAAGCCAGCAATTATCGAAAAAGAATTATTCAGCCAGGTAAATGTTCCAGAAATCGAAACCAGGCCTCCAAGGCGAAAATATGACCTTCTGATTGAAAAATTCATTAATGAGGATCCGCGCATAGGATTGCCGAAAAAAGATATGCCGATAGAAAACCTTGCCGAAAAACCATTTTCGGGAGTGGATGAATTCGCAACCGAAACACTTGCGCAAATATTTGTCCGGCAGGGACTTTATTCAAGAGCCATTGATATTTATCAGAAATTATCGGTAAAATATCCGGAAAAAAGCAGTTACTTTGCTGAAAAAATAAGCACACTAAAATCGCCAACAAATTAATAATTACATTTAATGGGAGCATATGTTTTAATTTCGGTCTTAATTATTCTCACCTGTGTGCTGTTGGTTCTGATAGTACTGGTTCAGAATGCCAAAGGAGGCGGCCTTGCTGCTAATTTTTCGTCGAGCAACCAGGTTATGGGAGTCAGAAAGACCACCGATTTTCTCGAAAAGGCCACCTGGACTCTGGCAATTGTCCTGGTAATGTTGACGCTTACTTCAACTTTTGTTATCCCGAGAGCAACCGTAAATCAGGTACCACAAAGTGAGGTTCGTGATTTGGTGCCGGCACAGGAATTTCCAATGCAGATGCCTCCGGTTACCGAGCAACCACAGGATACTGAAGAAGCAAATTAATAACTTTTGAGTCGGATAATGCCAGAATGTCAGTCCATTCTGGCATTATTATTTTTTTACCCCTTCAAAGAAAGGAATCAACCTGAAAAAAAGGCAAATTTTCCATTTGGCACAAATTATGGTAAGGGTTGAGGCAAACATTGATTAATTAAAACACGATTGTTTAACAATAAACCAAATTTTAAAAATGGCAAACATCCAAATCAAACCTTTAGCAGACCGTGTGTTGGTTGAGCCAGCGCCAGCCGAAGAAAAAACAGTAGGAGGCATTATTATTCCCGATACTGCCAAAGAGAAGCCCCAGAAAGGCACCATAAAGGCTGTGGGTCCCGGAAAGAAAGACGAGCCTATGACCGTAAAGGTAGGCGACAAGGTGCTTTACGGGAAGTATGCAGGTACCGAGCTAAGCTATGAAGGTAAAGATTACCTGATCATGCGCGAATCAGACATTGTTGCAATTATTTAAACCTAACATTCAATCCCAACAAGATTTTAAACTTTTTTGAAATATGGCAAAGGATATTATTTTCGGTCTTGAAGCACGCGGTTTGCTTAAAACCGGCGTTGACAAACTTTCTAATGCTGTCAAAGTGACACTTGGCCCCAAAGGGCGCAACGTTATTCTCGATAAAAAATTTGGCCCACCTGCCATTTCTAAGGATGGTGTTACGGTTGCCAAGGAAATAGAATTGAAAGACCCCGTCGAAAACATGGGCGCTCAGATGGTGAAAGAGGTAGCCAGCAAAACGGCTGATGTTGCCGGCGATGGAACTACAACTGCTACAGTTCTTGCCCAGGCAATTTTTAACAATGGTTTGAAAAACGTTACAGCAGGCGCCAATCCAATGGACCTGAAGCGTGGTATCGACAAAGCTGTTGAAAAGGTTATAGGCCACCTCAGGAAACAATCAAAGGAGGTAGGCGACAGCAGCGAGAAAATTGAGCAGGTTGCAACCATATCGGCCAACAACGACAGTTCAATCGGCAAACTGATCGCCGAAGCAATGGCAAAGGTTAAAAAGGAGGGTGTAATCACAATCGAAGAAGCCAAAGGAACCGAAACCAGCGTAAAAGTTGTTGAAGGTATGCAGTTCGACCGTGGCTATATCAGTCCTTACTTCATAACTGATACTGACAAGATGGAGGCCGTTTACGAAAACCCTTACATCCTGATTTACGACAAGAAGATCAGCACCATGAAGGATTTCCTGCCTGTGCTGGAAAAAGTTGTACAAACCGGCAAGCCCCTTCTTATCATTTCCGAAGACGTAGATGGAGAAGCTCTCGCTACTCTGGTTGTAAACAAATTGCGGGGTTCCTTAAAAATTGTCGCAGTTAAAGCTCCAGGTTTTGGTGATCGCCGC
>DATIKK010000139.1:0-6542 GCA_035477635.1 Bacteroidales bacterium
AGCCCTTTTGCGGAAAGTATCCTTTATCTGAGGATTCACAATCAGGTCAATGTAGCGCTGGCGGTAACGCTGCTCAGGGTCTGTAAATGCGTTGTACAGCTCCCCGTCTTTCTCCTTCACAACCGGCAAAGGTCGCAAGGATTTGCACAGGATTTTATACTCCTTTACATGGACGGTTATTTCGCCCATGCGGGTTACAAACACAAAACCCTTAATGCCGATAATATCGCCAATATCGAGCAGCCGCTTGAAAACCACATTGTATGAAGTTTTCTCCTCGCCCGGACAAATTTCGTCGCGGTTGAAGTACAGTTGAATACGGCCGTGATCGTCCTGCAACTCCACAAAAGAAGCATTGCCCATAATCCTGCGGCTCATGATGCGACCTGCCAGGCTTACATCCTGATAAAGGCTGTGGTCGTTTGAGAAGTTTTCGAGAATATCTTTGGAAGTGGCTGTTACTTCATAACTTTCGGCAGGGTAGGGGTTTATCCCCATGTGGAGCAATTCTTTCAGGGCTTCTCTTCGCATTTGCTCCTGTTCGCTGGTTACAATGCTCATTGTTTAATATAGTTCGATTCTGTTAATTAGAAATGTAGTTAACTGCAAAGATATGCATTCTGCGCCTTATATGGCATTTCGTTGCCCTCGTTAGTTACCTTTGTGATACGAAAATCCCTTAACAATGGCTGTTCATAAACTGTTTCGGCGAATCGTAGAAAAAGTGGAGATCACCGGTTTTGCCGCCGAAGGCAAAGCCATAGGCCGGGTTGACGATATGGTGGTTTTTGTGGAGCGGGGTGCGCCGGGCGATGTGGTTGATATTCTGATAAAAAAGACCAAAAGAAACTTCCTCGAGGGCGAAATTGTGAAAATGCACCAACCATCGCCACATCGCGTAGAACCTGTTTGCAAGCATTTTGGACTATGCGGGGGTTGCCGGTGGCAGCATCTTTCCTATGCAGAGCAACTTGCCAATAAACAACAACAAGTGATAGACAGCCTTATGCGCATTGGAAAAGTGCCCCCTGACACTTTCGAGCTCTTTCCTATTGCAGGAGCAATTGATCCGTATTTCTATCGCAATAAATTAGAATTTACCTTCACAAATCGCAAATGGCTTACTACAGAGGATTTTCAAACTACTGATAATGAAATTCAGCGGGATGGGCTGGGTTTTCATGTGCCCAACATGTTCGACAAGGTGTTTGATTTGGAAAAATGCTGGTTACAGCCCGAGCCATCCAACGACATCAGAAATGCCGCAAAAGAGTTTTCCAAACAAAATGATCTCAGTTTTTGGGATTTTAAAAAGGAAACCGGCTTGCTGCGCAATCTTCTCATTCGCAACAGTCCAAGAGGAGATGTTATGGTGATTGTGGTTTTTGGCAACCACCCTTCCGAAAAAGGCAAGTTGCTGCTCGATTACCTTGTGCAGCAGTTTCCTCAGATTACCACGCTGGCATATTTTGTCAATAACAAAAAAAACAGCAGTTACAACGACCTGGAGCCTGTTATCTTTCATGGCAGCCCGGTTATAGAAGAGCAGATGGAAGGCCTTCAATTTGCCGTAGGGCCCAAGTCGTTCTACCAAACCAATTCGGCACAGGCAAAAGTGTTGTATGCTATTGCGAGAGGTTTTGCTTCCCTTACAGGCAATGAAGTGGTTTACGACCTCTATACCGGTACCGGAACAATAGCTTTGTTCGTTGCTTCCCAGGCCTCTAAAGTTATAGGTATTGATTATGTTGACGAAGCCATTTCCCACGCCCGCGAAAATGCCATGAGAAACAATATTTTTAATGCACAGTTCTTTGCCGGGGATATGGCAAAGGTTTTCAATACGGAGTTTATCCGGAAAAACGGCCGTCCCGATGTGGTTATTACCGACCCGCCAAGGGCAGGCATGCACCCGGAAGTAATAAAAAGCCTGCTTGATTTCGCACCCCGAAAAATTGTGTATGTAAGCTGCAACCCAGCCACCCAGTCACGCGATGTCGAAATGCTCAGTTCCACATACGCCGTGGAAAAGGTGCAGGCCGTGGATATGTTCCCCCAGACACACCATGTGGAGAGCGTGATATTGCTGGCAAAGCAGTAATGAATCACATCGGAATACGGAATCTCTTTCCATCCACCGCGTCAGGAAGCCGAATAATGTATCAGTCTCTGATCGAAACATTGCTGGAAATAACGGATAACATCAATATGGTTGCAGTGGTTGTGAAATGAGGAAACCCTCTTACCCGCCAGAATAAACCTTTGGTGCGGAAGTGAGTTTGTACTGCGCCGATGGCTACAATCACCCTATATTTGCAAAGCCTTCATGACTATTAAACTGAAAGAAAAATGGCAATACCCACATCAAGGACAGTTGAAAAAGGCGATATACACATTGATGACAGCAAATGCACAGGTTGTGGAACTTGTGCGATAGTTTGCAAGGATGGAAGCCTGGAAATAAAGGAGCAAAAGGCTGTAGCCTCCGACAATGCATTATTTGGCTGCATTGCCTGTGGGCACTGCATGGCCGTGTGCCCGCATGGAGCAATTGAAATTTCAGGAAGAACTCTTGACCCCGCGCATGTTTTCGATTTAGGGAGGTCGGAAAAAATAGCAGATTACGGGCAGCTTTTGGGACTTTTGCAAAGAAGGCGCAGCATGCGTGATTTCCTTGAAAAAGAGGTACCGACCGAAATTGTAAACCAAATCCTTGAAGCTGCAGCCACAGCCCCCATGGGTATTCCCCCCTCCGATGTGGGAGTGCTGGTGCTTCAGGGAGCAAAGGCAAATGCAGATTTTGCTGATAATTTTGCTGAATTGGTCAATAGTCAGAAATGGATTTTCTCAGGCCCAATGCTTTTTCTGATGCGGCCATTTATTGCAAAGACTGACTATCAAATGCTCAAAAATTTTGCGGGGCCGGCTTTTCGTGAAATAGTTAAGAAAATCCAGGATGGTAAGAACATGCTGACCTACAGCGCACCGCTCTCCATGTATTTTTATGGCTCGCCATATACAGACACGGCCGATCCTATAATTGCTGCAACCCTTGCTATGTGTGCCGGCGAGTCCTTGGGATTGGGCACATGCTGTATCGGATTGGTTCATCCCATGCTTCAAAACGGTAAAGAGGCAGCCAAGTTCCGTGAAAAATACGGAATCAAGCACAAAAGCAAAAGCGGCATCATGGTGATTTTCGGCTATCGGGCTATACAATTTCAAAAGGGGATAAAAAGGTCGTTCGCCTCAGTAACATTCAGGAATGGTGGGTTTTAGGTATTGCCCCTGTAGGGGGATTGCACCCTGATGGCGTGGGGTTGCTATGGTTTATGTAATAGATGGTTTGATGATAGTTTTTATCGCTTCTTCTGAAAGTGATGATAAATGATTACTTTTAGATGCGCTTAACAGCGTTAATTAAGTTTTTGGCATATCCTACTCAAAATGCCCATCTTAAAATAAACTTACAAGGAGTAAACCATGAAACGAGCATGATTCGCAAAACACAAACACGGATGAAAATTTATCATGCGAGTTCCATCCGGCCTTAACCCTAAAATTATTTACGAATGAAAATTAACTTAGATGAATTTCGTTACCGTTTACGAACAGATCAGCGTTTTAAAAAAAGGATGAAGAAACTCGTAGTTCTGGCTGGTGTAGGATTGCTGTTAATTGTTGCTGTTGGTGTAGTCGGATTAATTCTTTTGTCTTCTGCAATTATCGGACTGGTATATACCCATGCGCCAGCAGTCTATGAAATGGTTTTTAACACTGCCCGCGAATTTGCCAGCGCCTTTATGCTACATGACATTAATGCATTATTACAGCCACTAACCGCAAATCCATATGGTGCTGAAATGCAGAATCTGGTCAACCAGTATTTTGAGCAACTCGGAACAAACCCTGCCATTGATTTTCAAAACTTCCAGAATTTCACTACCACAGTAAAAAATTCTTTGCTCGACAATCAGGTTACCCCGGCTGAATTAGAATTGGTAAGAGGATTTTTATTGCATTAATTATTCTGGTTTGCCCTGATGAACGGCTTCAATACAACAGGGGGCTACTTATTTTTTTGCGAAGTTCAGCGTTATCTGCGGGAGGTTTTTTCCCGCTGAAAGCGCTGATTAATGCGGATAATCCGGATTTATAACATTATTATTAAAAGTTTGGGAAAAACTGCGTTGGTAATTGGAGCTACGGGCCTTGTCGGAAAAGCCTTGGTTAGTCAGCTTTTGGATGATGACACTTACGTGAAGGTAAAAGTTTTTGTGCGTCGTCCTACCGGGATTACGTCTCAAAAGCTTGAAGAACATATTATTGATTTTGACTTAATCGAAACCTGGAAAAACCTCGTTAGGGGCGATGTTCTTTTTTCGGCTTTGGGTACCACCCTTGCCCGGGCCGGAAGCAGAAAGGCACAGTATCTCGTTGATTTCATGTATCAATTTCGGTTTGCTCAGGCTGCGGCAGAAAATCACTTGCCGGTATTTGTTCTTGTATCTTCGGTGGGGGCTGACCCAAAAAGCAAGATTTTTTATTTGCGGATGAAAGGCCAGCTCGAAGAAGCTGTCAAAACCTTGAAATTTTCAGGGTGTGTTGTGCTCAGGCCAGGACCGCTGACAGGGAAAAGAAAAGAATTCAGATTCGGTGAGAGATTGGGAATTCTGTTAGTGCGTCTTTTTAACAAGGTGGGTTTTTTTACTGACTACAAACCTATTTCAGATGAGCAGGTGGCAAATGTAATGCGAATTTCAGCCGCATATGCGCTACATGGGTTTGAGGTCTTAGGCCCAGGAACCCTTTTTCAAATTGCCGATACTTACAAAAAAAAGTAAGAAACAGTGCAGGTTTTTCCTGAAAAGCTACCTGATTTCAAATCCGTTATAGTTACATACGGGTATTGATACAACATCTAATTGGGTTACAAGCGAAGAGGCCGGCCCCTTCCGGCAACTTTCTAAAAATGCTTCCAGGTTTTCTTTATTTCCTTCGGCTTCAATATAAACGCTCCCATCTGACATATTACTGGCAAATCCCGAAATAGCGAATTCGTTTGCCTTTGACCTGGTAAAGTATCTGAACCCCACCCCCTGAACTCTGCCCCTGACCCTTATACTAATAGCCTTTTTCATAATCAAAGTAAGATCAAATATTTCTGACTTTAGGGTTATTCAATACTTCGCATTAAATGTTCAGAACGGCACTGTTCTTTCCACCCTTTTATTCCGCACAAAACTATTTACTATCAAACGCGCATCACGATTATCGGAAGCCGGTTGAAGCATGTTTTCGATATGCCCGGGCGTCATGGCCTGAATCTGATCGGGCAGGGCATAACCCATTGCATGAATTTTACCGGACAAAACCAAAACTAGAAATTTTTCATCATCGGTTCTGCCCTTGTCAATAACCAGGAGGTTTGGATAGGGCATCGCAGCTTTTTCAATGGCATTTGTTACCCTCTCGTTATATTCGTCAGCCTGCTCCAGGCCTATACAGGCGCCTCTGCATTGCTTTACGCTGTAATAAAAACATGCGCCGCTGGTTCCAAACAATCCGCAGAGGTTTTGACATAAATTGTGGGATACAATCAGGTTTGTCAAAAATTCCTTTCCAAGCTCCTTGTTAGAAAATGTTGCAACCGGATAACCTTCGTTGCTGGTTTTGTCAATGCGCAGGTTCAAATAGCCATTCTCGTCGGTAAAACTATATAGCCCATAATTAAAAAAATGCCGTCTTTGCTTTCTGTTGTAAATTGGCTGGTGTTTTTTTATTTCTTCCGATTCAAGAAGCAAGGCTGCAACTTCGCTTCCGGTTATTTCATAATTAACCCCTTTTATCTGGTTTGCCATTTCAACGGCTTTGCGCGATGATTGTGAAACAAAATGGCCCGCAACCCTTTTTCTGATATTTTTACTTTTGCCAATGTAAATGAGCTCGTTGGTCAGATTATACAAATAATATACTCCTGTTTTCTCTGGAAGGGTTTGAATAAAATCAGGTAGTTCGTTGACCAGTTTTGATATTGCAATAACACTGCCGTTAAGAAAACCCTGAGGATGTTTTTCCAGCAGAATATCGAAAAGCCTTGCTGTAGCCATAGCATCGCCTGCAGCCCTGTGACGGCTGTGGTTTTCAATATTTAGTTCCCTGCAAAGCTTTCCCAGACCATACGAAGCCTTTCCTGGAAGAAGCCTGCGGCTTAGTTTATAGGTACATAATTGCTGGCGGCTATAATCGTAACCTAATGCTTTAAATTCGTTTCGAACAAAATGGTAATCGAAACTTGCATTGTGTGCAACAAAAATTTTATCGCGGGTAATCTCAACCAGTTCCCTGGCAATTTCATAAAATTTGGGTGCCCGCATCACCATTTCGTCGGTAATCCCGGTCATCCGGCTAATAAAGCCGGGAATTTTTCGCTCCGGATTAATCAATGAAACAAATTCCTCAACAATTTGATTTCCATCATGCACTAAAACAGCAATCTCGGTAATCTTGTCCCTGAAAGGATTACCCCCCGTAGTTTCGAC
>DATIKK010000140.1:0-8485 GCA_035477635.1 Bacteroidales bacterium
AAAGGATTGACATTCAAAGTACCAGAAAAATCATTAAGGCTATTCTGGTCGGCTCAATAGAAGATGCTGAATTTGAAGAGCTGGCTCCGTTCGGGTTGAAAATTCCAAAATATATCGAAGGAGTCGATCCAAGGATATTAAACCCGCGCAGCCTGTGGAAGTACGAATCGGCATATAAAAAGCAAGCCGACATGCTTGCCGAAAAATTTATTGAAAATTTTAACAATTTTACCGATACGGAAGAAGGCCAGAGGTTGGTTGCTGCGGGGCCGCAAAACAAGTTCATGAAACAATACTACGGCTACTACCAAAATAAAATAGCCCAGCTTGAACAAAAACACAAGGAAGCAATATCCCGCCTCAAAGACCAGATTTATATCCTGCAGAACTCATTCAATGAATATATAACCTTCAACAGCATCAATACAGATTACAAACGGAAACCCCTGCTCAGATATGTGCCGGTTGTGGCTTTTTTTGGCACATCAAACGAAGAAGCACTCGAAAAATGTCATACTGCGGTGATTGACCTGATCAAGGCCGCAGGTTTCGAACCTGGCAAACCTGAACAAACCATGCCCGGAGTATATGAATATTTGTCGAAATCGGTCAACTTGCTAACCCACAACGAAGTCTTTGAGCAAATCGGGAGCCTTGCAGGCTGTATTGAGGGTAAGTCGTGCCCCAACCCCGACATGTACAGGTTGAAAGATTCCCTAGCTGAGGCTTCGGCAGATATTGATACCTTTGCAATTAAAATCGGGTATATGCTGATTTTAAAGATGAGGGTTGCGCCCGATGATGAACCCATGGTAATCACCCGCAGGCTGACTATCAGCGGTCTAATCCATCTTGATAAAAATTCCTGGCTCCTGCAAAACCCAAAACGATTGCTGGAGGAAATAAACCTTTTCTGACCAGACTTAAACTAACCCGGCAGTTCATAGTTTCCAGTGAATCTCTCTGCTTGCCTTAGAATGGAAACAAGGGCTGCCGGTTCTTTTAAGCTTGTTTACTACATCGCACATATTTCGATTCAAAATAAGCAATTGTAATTGAGGTTTTTTTTTCTAAACGAATGTTAATAAATCAAAAAATTGTACATTTGATTGTTCCTAATTTTATCAGTTCAAATTTTTCTGTTTATGGAAACTGGGATTGTTAAGTTTTTTAATGAAAAAAAGGGTTATGGTTTTATTATCGACGACAAAACCAAAAAAGACGTTTTTGTACACCATTCGGGACTTTTAGATCCAATCAACGACAACGACAAGGTCACTTTCGATTTAGCAGAAGATGAAAAAGGCCAGAAAGCTGTAAACGTTAAAAAATCCTGAATTTTCATTAGCAACGGAAGGTTGAGGCCGTCTCAAATCTGAGACGGCTTTTCCTTATATAAAAACCTGTTTAGCTAAAGTGTGTTTGAACTCACAAATTTGAACAATAAATTAGTGTGTCCACTGTTATGAATTAAGATTATTTTTAATATTTTTGCGGCAAATTTTTAGTTCTGTTATTTATCAAAATTTTAAAAAAAATGAAAAATCTTCTTCTTTTAACTGTTGTACTTATTGCAGTATCATGCGGTCCGCGTAATGCAAACCAGGACGCAACACCTGTAGAAATAGCACAATTGGTTGCTGCTCCGGCAGAATTTGAAAACCAGCAAGTTCAGGTTACAGGTGTAATAAGTCATTTTTGCGTGCATGCCGGAGATAAAATTATGGTATCGCCCGCAGGTTGCGGTGGGCAAGGTATTATAGTAATGCTTGGCGAACATGCAGCTCAGTTCAATGCAGAAATGGTAGGCAGGGAAATTACACTAACCGGTTTGGTTACAGGAGCCGTCGATAAGGCTCAGGTCTGTGCCCACGCTGAAAAAGCCGAAGCTGCCTGCTGTCAGGCTGAAGCCCCTGCAGAAGGTTGCTGCAAGCAAAAAACAGAAGCCGAAGCAGCCGCCGCTGCCGCTGCCTGTGCACACGATACAGTAAAGGTTAAGGATGCAGCCCACGCATGTGCTGACAAAGCCAAGCATGAAAAGAAGGAAAAAGTAATCATAGAATTGGCCACATTCGAGTTGAACTAATTCACGTGAACTCATAAAAAAACCGGCTCTTCAGCCGGTTTTTTTGCATTTACGCATTGGTATTGCAAGATTAACGCTCGTAATCCATAATAGAGGACATTAGTACTTACTTGTTGGTTTTTTGGGCTGCATTAAATCTAAAAATTATTTGCGGATGAAACTACGCAGGCTAAACAGGGCAACTCATCGTGATTTAGGGTATTTCTTTTTCGGAATGGCAATCATTTATGGTGTTTCGGGTATAGCTCTAAACTTTCGGGAGCATTGGGACCCCAACTATTTAATTACCCAGCAAACACACTCGCTAACCCTACCTGATGCTAATCTCGAGGGAAGAGACCTGTCTTTGTATTTTTTGAAGCAGATTGGCCAGGAAGATAATTATCGTACCCAAATATTCAGCGAAGGTAATCTGAGGATTTTTGTCCAGGGTGGTCATATGAATGTAAATATGAATGATGGAACCGCTTATCTGGAAACCATCCGGAGAAGACCTATTTTTTATCAGGTTAATTTTCTTCATACCAACACCCCGCAAAAACTCTGGACCTGGTTCAGTTCGGCTTTTGCCGCGGGGTTAATCATCCTTGCAATCAGCGGATTGTTTGTTCTGCAGGGCAAGAACGGGATAACCAGAAGGGGCGCCTGGATCACCACAGTTGGTATAATTATACCAGTAGTTTTGCTGTTCCTTTACTTTAACGGATGATTACCTCCGGTAAGAGAACGATCCCTTAATTTTCCTGCCAGGGTTACAATACCCGTTATGTTCTTTCCATTGACAGGTGAAAGATCTAAAAATTGTTTTCTCAGTTGGTTGATCAGTTCGAAGTCTGACTTGTTCTGCAGGCTGACCGGGTTGATTTTTTCGAAAGCAAGCATTGCAACAGCCGACTTCAAAAGATTTGCTTTAACCCTGATAGTATTTTCTGAGTATCGCGATGGATGCAAGTGCAGGTAAAAGTCTGGCTCATTGCCAGTCAGCAAGGTCCATTTTGATTTGTCTGATAGGGATATTTCGCAATATTTTCCCGGACTTAGTTGAATCCAGTTTTGGTACGGGAGGTATTCAAATTTTCCTATAGCTTTAAGTTGGGTTCCGATCTGCCCGGCAATGGTTGAAGGCGATAAACTTCCGGTATATAAATCGGATACAGATGATCCCATGCTCTTTAATTTCTTGCAAAAAGATTGCAGGTTTATTTCACCAACAGGTAATGAAGCTAATTCAGAGCAAAGGAATCCCATATGGTGCTTCCATCCGTTGAGCCAGAATGGCGCAGGAACGCACGAATCCTTCATTTTGCTTTTCAGACAGGTACCTGTTTAGAATTTGATTTGCGAACCAATGATGGCAAAAGCCAATTATAAGGAAAATTTTTTCCGAAGGTCTATTTTTGCTTTTTATAACTGGTATTTGATGGTCTGATCATGTTTTCCGGGAGGAGAAACCTATCAAGTTCATCCTTGGTAAGAAGACCTTTTTCCAATACCAGGTCATAAACTCCTTTGTTTTTCTCAAGAGCTTCTTTGGCTACCTGGGTACAAACCTCATATCCAAGCACCGGATTAAGAGCAGTAACCAGGCCAATGCTATTCATAACCATGCTGCGGCAGCGCTCCTCATTGGCGGTAATTCCTTTCACACAGCGATGCAAAAAGGTAGTCATGCCGTTTTTCAGCATTTCAATGCTCTGAAAAAGGCTTTGCACAATAATGGGTTCCATAACATTCAGTTCAAGTTGTCCGGCCTCTGCGGCCAGGGTAACAGTAAGATCGTTTCCAATAACTTTAAATGCAATTTGATTTACTACCTCCGGAATCACGGGATTCACCTTTCCGGGCATAATTGATGAACCAGGCTGCATCGGAGGAAGGTTAATTTCGCCCAGTCCGGCCCGAGGGCCCGATGAGAGCAGCCTCAAGTCATTGCAGATTTTTGACAACTTCACAGCCAGGCGTTTTACAGCCGACGAATACATAACAAAGGCGCCGGTATCCTGTGTGGCTTCAACCAGGTTGGCAGCCAATTTTACTTCGAGTCCGCTTATCCTTCGAAGTTGATCAATTACTTTATCGCTGTATTCGGGTTCGGCATTAATGCCGGTTCCAATAGCCGTACCTCCCATATTTACTTCAAGAAACAGACGGGCATTTTCATTAAGCCTGTCTATTTCTTCTTCGAGGGTAGTTGCATAGGCGCCAAAAGCCTGTCCAAGAGTCATAGGTACAGCGTCCTGCAACTGAGTGCGTCCCATTTTCAGAATATGTTCAAATTCCTTTTCCTTGGCCCTGAATCCTGCTATGAGGTTTTGAAGGACTTCTACCAGCTTTGTGTTGCTGTTGATAAGAGCCAGTTTAATGGCTGTGGGATATGCGTCGTTGGTCGATTGCGAAAGATTAACATGGTTGTTCGGATGGCAGTATTTGTATTCGCCGCGTTCATGTCCCAAAATTTCGATGGCACGGTTGGCTATCACTTCATTGGCATTCATGTTTGTAGAGGTTCCGGCTCCGCCTTGAATCATGTCAACCACAAAATGCTGGTGATAATTACCGTTAATAATTTCATGACAAGCCCTGACTATAGCATTGGTGATTGGAGTTGGAAGCAGCCCAAGGTCATGATTTGCACGGGCTGCTGCCATTTTAACCATTGTAAGGGCTTCGATAAGCAATGGGAAAAAGCTTAGCGTTACACCGCTGATATTGAAATTTTCAATTGCCCGCAATGTTTGTATTCCATAATACGCTTCGTGTGGCACGTCGCGTTTGCCAAGCAAGTCGTACTCCCGTCGGGTTCGTCCCGACTCGTACTGCGCCGCAACATTTACCAGCCGGGTATTGCTCTGACGCATCCTGCGCGATATTATCTGCGCTATGCGCATAAATACTTTAAGACCTACCTGCGGTTGGGTTTCAAATATCGACTTGAATTTCTTCCCTGCAAGGCGTAGCACTGTCGTTTGGTTTATGGCGCGGGCATTGGTGCTGTGTGGAGCCTCAGAAATCATTGTTCCTTCGCCCAAAAAATCGTACCTTCCAAAATACGACAACCGCTTCTCCTCCCCGTGTGGAGTCCGCTTAAACAATTCAACTTCTCCATCGGTAATCAGGTAGAGAAACCGCTCTCCGGGCTCATTTTCGGTGAAAAGAAATTCTCTCGCCCGGAAATTTCTTTCTTCTATCTCGCCGCAAAAATGAGTAAGTTCCTCATCGCTAAGTTCGCGAAACAACTCTACTTCCTTCAGGAATTTTTTTATTTCTTGGAATTGCATCCGAAAATATTTTTAAAATTATGGTTGGAAAACTGTCTGGTATTTTCAACTAATAAGTTCATTTGAGGGATTAACCCAGAAGCGCTTCAATACTAAATTGTGTTTATAACAAACGACTTCTTTTTTCAAAATAGCAGGAACTAACAGGCAAAGGTAAGACGATTTGGAAAAGCCATGCTAACAAGGTTTTGCAATATAAAAAATAGAGTGGAGATTTATTGTTTAATTCCAATCAGGATTTTTTGGAAATTTGCACCACACAAAATTTTACAGCTTTATGAGCGACGATAAGAAAGTCATATTTTCGATGGTGGGAGTAAACAAGGTGTTTCCTCCAAACAACAAGCAGGTTTTAAAGGACATTTACCTTTCCTTTTTTTATGGAGCCAAAATAGGCATTATAGGGTTAAACGGTTCGGGAAAGAGTACCCTGATGCGTATAATTGCCGGTGAAGAAAAATCCTATCAGGGACATGTTGTTTTTTCGCCGGGATACAAAGTAGGTTATCTTCCCCAGGAGCCTTTGCTTGACAATACAAGGACGGTAAAACAAATTGTTGAAGAAGGAGTACAGGAGCTTGTAAGCATTATTAAGGAATATGAGGAGGTAAACCTGAAGTTTGCCGAGCCTATGAGCGACCAGGAAATGGAAAACCTCATTGCCCGGCAGGGAGAACTGTCTGATTTAATTGAACAATACAACGGCTGGGAGCTTGACAGCCGCCTTGAGAGGGCTATGGATGCCCTTCGGTGTCCTGAAGGCGACACCCCGGTGAAGAATCTGAGTGGAGGCGAAAGGAGAAGAGTGGCTTTGTGCCGGCTTTTGCTGCAGGAACCCGAAATACTTTTGCTTGACGAACCAACCAACCACCTTGATGCCGAAAGCGTTGAATGGCTTGAACTGCACCTTCAGCAATACAAGGGAACGGTAATTGCCATAACTCACGATCGCTATTTTCTCGATAATGTGGCAGGATGGATTCTGGAACTTGACCGTGGCGAAGGCATTCCATGGAAGGGCAACTACTCTTCATGGCTCGACCAAAAGACCAAGCGCCTTGAGATTGAAGAAAAAGGTGAGAGCAAACGCCGAAAAACCCTCGAACGCGAACTTGAATGGGTGCGAATGAGCCCAAAAGGCAGACACGCCAAGGCTAAAGCAAGGCTAAACGCCTACGACCGGATGCTCAACGAAGATGTTAAACAAAAAGAGGAGCGTCTCGAAATTTTCATACCCAACGGACCTCGATTGGGAAATAAAGTTATTGAAGTAACCAGTCTTACCAAAGCATACGGCGATAAGCTTCTCTTTGAAAACCTGGAGTTTTCCCTCCCTCCTGCCGGCATAGTTGGAATAATTGGGCCTAATGGAGCAGGTAAAACTACTCTTTTCCGCATGCTTATGGGGCAGGTGAAACCTGACAAAGGCAGTATAATCCTTGGCGAGACGGTTAAAATTGGATACGTGGATCAGTCGCACACCGAAATTGACCCCGAAAAAAGCGTATGGGAGGTAATCTCAGGTGGCAATGAGTTGATAAACTTGTCGGGCAGGCAGATGAACAGCCGTGCATACGTGGCCCGGTTTAACTTCAGTGGAGTTGACCAGAGTAAAAAATGCGGCATAATTTCAGGTGGGGAGCGTAACAGGCTCCATCTGGCCATGACACTCAAATCAGAAGCCAATGTGCTGCTTCTCGACGAGCCAACAAACGATATCGACGTTAATACACTCAGGGCGCTTGAGGAAGGGCTTGAGAATTTCGCAGGTTGCGCTGTGATAATTACCCACGACCGGTGGTTTCTCGATCGGGTTGCTACACATATACTTGCCTTTGAAGGCGATTCGCAGGTTTACTTTTTCGAAGGCAGTTACTCCGATTACGAAGAAAATAAGAAAAAAAGACTTGGCTTTGAGGGTCCTAAAAGAATAAAATACCGCAAGCTTAAGATAGATTGAAAATTTGTATTTTTGCGGGTTTGCAAGCTCCAAAACTCAAATTGAAAGGATTTGGTGACAAAATCAGTTTGCTTTTCGGAAGCTTATTTTGGTTGCTAAAAAAATAAAAATTGATGAGTGAAGTGAAAATTATCGAGGCTGCTGCCACGCAGTTGAGGCGCGATGTTTTAAGGATGGTTCATGCGGTGCAGTCGGGACATCCGGGCGCACCTCTTGGATGTGCAGAATTTTTTGCGGCAATGTACTTTTCGGTGCTGCGTCATTCGCCCAATTTCGATATGGACGGGAAAGGTCAGGATCTGTTTTTTCTTTCAAACGGACATTTATCGGCAGGATGGTACAGCGTTTTGGCGCGTACCGGCTATTTTGACGTGTCGGAACTGGCCACTTTCCGTAAAATCGACAGCCGTCTTCAGGGGCATCCGGCAACAGAAGAAGGACTGCCAGGAGTTAGGATTGCAAGCGGTTCGCTTGGCCAAGGTTTAAGCGTGGCATGTGGCGCCGCACTCACCAAGAAAATGAATAACGACCCTTATCTTGTTTATTGCCTTTTGGGCGACGGCGAACTTCAGGAGGGACAGATTTGGGAAGCTGCCATGTTTGCGGCTGGCAAAAATATTGACAATCTTATAGCAATTGTCGATGACAATGGTCAACAAATCGACGGTCCGGTAGAAGAAATAATGCCGCTTGGCAACCTGAAAGCAAAGTGGGAATCGTTTGGCTGGGTGGTTCTGAAGATGGATGGGAATAATATCGATGACCTGCTCAAGAACCTTCGAAAGGCAAAAAGTATGACCGGATCCGGCAAGCCTGTGGTCATACTGATGAAAACAATAATGGGAAAAGGAGTTGACTTTATGGAAGGTTCTCATAAATGGCATGGTAGTCCGCCAAACGACGAACAACTTTCACGCGCATTGCAGAGTCTTGAAGAAACTCTGGGCGATTATTAGGTTTTTGAATAGTTTGTATCCCTGTAATTGTCATTGATGTTGCCCATGATGTACAATAAAAACATATGATTTAGAGCAAAAATGAAAGAATACACCTATACAGAAAAGAAAGATACCCGTTCAGGATTTGGAGTTGGATTGCTCGAAGTGGGCAAACGCAATCCCAATGTAGTAGCGCTTTGTGCCGGCCTTACTGGTTCGCTCA
>DATIKK010000141.1:0-10822 GCA_035477635.1 Bacteroidales bacterium
GTCTTGCTTTTGATATGCGGAACCACCGGCAGGTAGTTTGCCTTAAATGGTGTGGATGTCCCAAAAATCCCCACATCGGTGCCGTCGGTACCGAAGTTGTTGCCTGCAAACTCCGGCCTGAGATTAAAGTCAAGCGCATCAGAATAAGTTAGTTGACCGGTATAGTTCACAAAAATATTGGCCAATGGCTGGTTTACCAAGTTGGTGTGGGCGCCCGCCGTATTGGTATTTCCAATGAAGACATTTGGAACGAATACATTTTGGTGGAAAATGGATAAAGTTATAGCATGGTTTTCTAAATGACCCCAACCTTGAAGGTTCACATTGTTGATAAATGTTGACCCTGTAATCCAACTAGCATGCATAATCACATTGTTTTGAAAAAGATTGTTCTCCCTGAATCTATTAATATTACCCAGAATGACATTCTGCCGGATCAGGTGGTTTCGGGTATTGCCTCCATCAAGGATGTGAATGATATTTTCGGTAATAAGGAAGTTGGCTGCCAAATTGGCCGCCGCCCCATCATGCGCTAACCGAAGCGTTCCCCCAATGTGGCACCGGTTTATGATTACATTTGAAACAGCTTGGTTGGCGGCAGTGGTGCCAACGAAGATATTTCCGTTGAATAAAATGCCCGAAATAAAACTTTGGTCGGCACCTGAGAGTAAGAGGATATCGCCGTTGACCTGGGTATGGCCGGTTGCCGCTGTTTGAGCGGGCGAATGTCCTACCCCGAATATGATGAGCCTCTTGTTGATATCAAGGTTCGTTACCCCAAACTGGCCACCCGAGAGGTATATGGTGTCGCCAGCCTGGGCCTGCTGCACCGCTGTGGCAAAGGCATTGCCCTGAAAGATTGTTACCCCTGTAGTGCTGTGTAGTGCCACAGTGGTCTGCCCCATGGCAGAGCCTGCTCCCATTACAAGGGCAAAGACAAAAAGTGTGAAAAATTGCTTGGTTTTCATGTTTGTGAGGTTTTTTAATGTAAAAAAATCAGAAGTATTTGTTTGTAAAGAATTTGTAATCAGCAAAGGAGAAAATCATCCCAGCCTTGGCATTTATTTGTATTTGTGCAATCATGAAAGACCTTTTTTTTGGGTGAACTTCCTTGCAGATGATGTTACTCATGGTGCTGAAGCGCTTATCCGGATTGCCAACGAGACGCTTATGGAGCCCGCTCATTCGGGTTTGTGTTTGAATTACAAGTAGTTTTCATCTTAATACAATTTTTCATTCGCTCCGGTTCTTTTAGTCTGAGCCTTTTTTTTATGAACTGCCCGCTGATTAGGCTCCTGCAGCGATTTTGGCGTAGTTGCATGCCTAAGGGCGATCTGCTCCCAGGGAAGGCCTTAGTTTCGCTGGGCCTCCACCTCTATTTGTACCGACAGTTTCCCTGCCGCATCGGTTTGCGGGGCTATGGTTTTGCTTTTGATATGCGGAACCACCGGCAGGTAGTTTGCCTTAAATGGTGTGGATGTGCCAAAAATCCCCACATCGGTGCCGTCGGTACCGAAGTTGTTGCCTGCAAACTCCGGCTTGAGATTAAAGTTGAACTCGTCAGAAAAAGTTGTTTGTCCGGCGAAATTCACAAAAATGTTGGCTAACGGCTGGTTTATCAGGTTGGTGTGGGCGCCTTGGTTGCTGGCTCCAAAGACTACATTGGGAACGAATACATTATTGTTGAAGATTGATGAAGTTATTTGGTCAGTTTCTAATGCACTATTCCAGGCACTTACAACAAGAATCACATTATTGCTAAAAGTTGACCCTGTAATATGGTGAGTACGCCCAATTATGTTGTTTTGAAAAAAGTTGTTCTCACTGAAGTGCCTCATCTCATTCAGAATGACATTCTGCCGGATCAGGTGGTTTCGGGTAAAGTTTCCATCGAGGATGTGAATGATATTTTCGGTAATGTAGAAGTTGGAAGCACGATTAGCCACATGCGGATCAGCCGTTAACCGAAGCATTCCCCCAACTCGGCACCGCTTTATGGTAACATTTGTAACAACCTGGTTGGCGGCGGTGGTGCCAACCAGGATATTTCCGGCAAAGAAAATGCCCGAAATAAGGCTTTGGTCTGCCCCTGAGAGTAAACGGATATCACCATTGACCTGGGTATGGCCGGTTGCCAGGGTTTGTGCAGGCGAGTGACCTACACCGAAAATGATGAGCCTCTTGTTGATGTCAAGGTTGGTTACCGTAAACAGGCCACTCGATAGGTATATGGTGTCGCCTGCCTGAGCCTGCTGCACCGCCGTGGCGAAGTCATTGCCCGTAAAGATTGTTACCCCAGTGGCACCGTGCAGCGCCACAGTTGTCTGCCCCATGGCAGAGCCTGCTCCCATTGCAAGGGCAAAGACAAAAAGTGTGATAAATTGCTTGGTTTTCATGTTTGTGAGTTTTTAGAAGGTTAAAAAAAACATAAATATTTGTATTTAAAGTGTTTGCAAAAGACCGGGGAAATTTTAATTCTGTCCTGAGCCTTTATCAGCCGTTGCGCTATCATGAAAGACCAATTTTCTAAGTATGAACTTCATAATAGATGATGCTATTCATGGCGCTGTGGAGCTTATCCGGATTGCCAACGACACATTCATCGAACCGTCAATTTCATACTGCGTTTAGGTAAAGCCAAGCCCCGGAAATAAATCTATACAGAGAGATAAGAGGAAGGCGGAATTGAAAAGTTCCGCCCTGTTGCGCCTTGGCAGTTGGTCTAAGGTTTCTTTTACAAGCAGCTTGCCCGGCAAATTACCAAAAACTGAGAAAACAATGTTTTCCGTTGTTATGGTACTTTTCATTGAACGAGAAACCATTTAATGTCCATTTATTTCGGTGTGCGGTAAAATTACACTGAGCAAAATGAATCAACTCTTCAAATCGTAAAAAAAAGCATCCAAAAGGTAAAAAGTTAGTATAAATTTGTATTACGACCCTCAGTAGTGTATTAATCCCTAATAAATGAAATATGATAGATTACATCATACTACTTAATCCTGTGTATGTAACTCTGTTCTGGGCATTGGTATTCAATTTTAATTCTGGCCGTACCGATGCCCCTAAATCGTTTCTGGGAGTCTTTATGGCAGTGGCTTTTCTGGTGTACATTTCACACTTTTTGTTCTTTTTGGGGCAAATACATATTTATAGCTACTTCGATAGTATATATACCTTAGCCTCTCTGCTTGTATATCCGCTATACCATATTTACATCAGGCTGCTGACTATTGAGGTGAAGTTTTCCTTCAGAAAGCACTTCCACTTTCTCGCTTTGCCAGTTGTGGTGTTTTTCCTTCACCTTACAGGGGTATTGCTGCTTAGCCGGCAGGAGTATGACAACTACCTGCGTTATGTACTCACCGATTTGCAGGTTGCCACAGGCAGGCAGGTTTTTTTGTACTATGCATATATGTCTTTCAGAGTGGTTTTTGTTGTGCAGGTATTCTATTACTTGTTTCATAACTTTCGGTTAGTAAGCGCTTACAACAGCAAACTTCACGATTATTTTTCCAGCCCTGAGGGCAGAAAATTATATTGGGTTCAGTTGTTTAATGTGATTATCGCCTGTATTTCACTATCGAGCGCTACAGTTGCCATACTGGGGCGTGATACTTTTACAAAGGGCGAATTACCTCTTGTTGTGCCCTCAGTGGTGTTTGCTCTGATGTTATTTTTCCTTGGGTTGATGGGCAACAACCAAAAGGCTGTACATTTTAGCGACCCCCATGAAGAAGACAACGCAGCGGGGAGAGATTATGAAGTTGTTGACAAAAGCCGGAATTTTGAAAATGATTTATTGTATGACAATAAATCACTTTTGAGTTTAAAGCAAAGCCTTGTTAGGCTGTTTGAAAATGAAAAGATATTTAAAAATCCCGATCTGAAAATTTGGGATGTATGCGCCATGCTGGGGACAAATCGCACCTACGTTTCGAGGCTTATCAACGAGTTATTCAATAATAATTTTTGCTCCGTTGTGAACCAATACAGGGTGCGTTACGCTAAGGACCTGATAAGCAATAAAAACTATTTGCCTAATGCTCAGATTGCCGAACTTGCAGGTTTTGGTTCGGTAAGTTCTATGCAACGCGCTTTTTTGGCATCCGAAGGGATGTCATTGAAAAGATTTCGTGAACAGGTTGCCAACTTTAAGGTTTCCACATCCAGCCGTGATACGGCTTAGCGATTTGGTGATTCCGGCCCTTAATATCCTCTGTTTGCCCGGAATGATAAAGATAGAAGCTTGGTAAGATCATAAGCTCCTTGTCAATTCAACGCGAAGGGTTCTGCATTGCATACATTGAGTAACCTACAGAAAAATCCTTCTGAAATTCACTCATAATTTACCTTTGTCATATCACCTAACGAGAAGCAAGCTGATAATTAAAATACTTCTGATTAGATTCTTACAGTTGCACAACAATTATTTTGGATAAGACTAAACACAATCCCGGATTTGTGGTATTATTATAGACGCAAAGTAAATGCTTTCAAATCCATTCATCATGACCACCTCGTACGATTATATTCTTGCCGGCTCCGGATTGGCCGGGTTATCGCTCTTATACCGCATTCTGAAAGAGAAAGCCTTGCAGAACAAAAATATTTTGGTGATTGACAGTGTGCAAAAAAGTCAAAACGACCGAACCTGGTGTTTTTGGGAAAAAGAGCAGGGTCCTTTTGAAGACTTAGTAAGCCATCAATGGAGTACTTTGCAGTTTTTTTCGCCCCGGGTTGCCAAAGAGTTTGAGATGAAGAACTACCGGTACAAAATGATTAGCTTTGGAGATTTTTATGCCCATGTGCTCGCATTTGTGCAGGAATTTCAAAATGTAAGATTTCTCACAGCGAATATTTCTGTAATTGTGGATGAGGGTAACAATGCCCGGGTAAAAACCGACAAAGGGGACTTTTCAGCAGCATTTGTTTTCAATTCCACTACGCTTTTTTACCCCAAAATGGGAGAGAACAATACCTTGCTTCAGCATTTCATGGGATGGTATATCCGGGCGGAAAAGCCCATCTTTCATCCCGGCGTAGCTACACTTATGGATTTCACTCTGCCTCAGACCCATGGCACTACCTTTATGTATGTGCTGCCTGTCTCTGAACGGGAGGCCCTGGTAGAGTATACCTTGTTTAGCGAGAGGGTGCTGCAGCAGGAGGATTATAAGGAAGCACTACAAAGTTATATTCAGGACAAATTGGGTATAGATAACTATGAAGTTGCCCATTCAGAATTTGGGGTTATTCCCATGTCGCTGGCCAGATTCCCTTCATACTCAGGAAAAAGCAAACGGATCATACACATAGGAACGGCCGGGGGCCAAACCAAGCCCAGCACAGGTTACACCTTCCAGTTTGTGCAGAAGCACATTGGCCGCATACTCGAACGCCTCAGGCTAAACCAGTCTCCTGTGGTAATACCCACATTCAGGGAAAAGATGTTTGCATGGTACGACAGGACATTATTGGATGTTTTGCTAACCAAAAGCCAGAGCGGAGAGCAGATTTTTTCCAGTCTCTTCAGTAAAGTAGAGCCGGAGCGGATTCTGGCATTTTTGGCCAACGAAAGCAGTTTCCGGGAAGAGTTTAAAATACGCAACAGCGTGCCTCAATTGCCCTTTATTGTTTCGGGGATGAAGCAACTTTTCGGGTAGGGGAAGAAGGGAATTGCCATCAGGCTGCCCATAGCCAGCGCAGCCATCGCACCATGCAGCCCAATGAAATGTCAATAAACACTACCGAACGACTAAAAAAATTAAAATCAGGAGCTACCCCCCGAAGTTTAGCCGCTGATTTTGTATTCACACCATGTTGTGAAAAAATTAATTTTCTTGTATTCACAATTTATTAATTTGATTTCGTGTGATTTTTGTTAATGAATTAAAGCTATTAAACAATGCTAAAGCAATTTGGTGTCCTTCCAAAACAAATTCTTTTATTGCCCGTGATTTACTACTGGCTTTATCAAATTTGGTTGGATGTATTAGTCCTTCGAGCATCACATATTTAACCCTTTTTTCCTGAGCTTGATAGTGTAGGTTGATTAAGGTTTCCACACCGAACTTTGAGGTTCTCATTTTCTCCAAAATTGGCAGGACATCCTTCTTTAACAGTGCCCTTTGGCCAGTTAATGATTTGAACGGGTTGATCTTATAGTTAATCAAGGTCTCTGTTGCCTGCCCTAAAACCATATCGGCCTCTTTACTTAAAATAGGAGCTATTAGCTGTTCAAAATGCTCCTCTTTTAGGTTAGACAAATCGGCATCAACAAAAACAATAATTTCTCCTGTTGAATTTTCTACCCCGGTTACCATTGCATACCCTTTACCTTTATTCTTGGGAAGTGCGATATACTTAAGTGATGGCAAAAACTGAAGTTCGCCTAAAATTTTGGCCGTAGCATCTGTTGAACCATCGTTTATGACAATTACCTCGTCAAAAAAGTAATCACATACGGTTGTTACTACTTCTTTGACCGTTTTCTCCTCGTTATAAACGCAAATTATTGCTGAAATCTTTATCATAATTTAAGCCCTTTCTTTACTTGACTTTCAATGGTTTTAAGCATTAAATCATAATTTTTCATGGCAGTATTGGAAATTTCCAAACATTGGTTTATATAGTCTATTGTGGCTTTATATCGGGTCATTTTCTTATACTTATCATTGTGTTTCATTCCTTCTAAACGAATGAATTTTAATGATTTACCAAGTGCCATGTAATAGAAGTAAAGGAGCGTTTCGACCCCAAAGCGAGATTCCTTCATTTTATTGAGTATGGGAGTAACATCCTTTTTATATAAAGCTCTTTCTCCAGTTAATATTTTCAAGGGATTTACATCCTGGCTTAAAATATTTACAGTAGAATAGCCTAAAACCATATCGCACTCGTTCTTTTCCAATGGTGATACCAATTGAGTGATGTAGCCGGTGGGTGTAACTCTTTGATCGGCATCAATAAAAACCATTATGTCATAAATGGCATACTCAACAGCGACTGCCATTGCATAACCCTTTCCCATATTAACTTCCAGATGAATGGCTGTTATTTCAATATCTTGTTTTAGGCTTTCAATTATGCTCATGGTATTGTCAGTAGAACCATCATTTACAACAACTATTTCGTTGACTATATGTGTCTTAGATACTGAAAGGATAACTTCTCTGATGGTTTTTTCTTCATTGAAAGCACAAATAATTACCGATACTTTTTTCATTTAGTTAGTTTTTAAGGTATAAACTTGTTGCTTAACATATTGAGCCCATTCAAAATGTGTTTTAGTTCTGTCAAATGATTGGAAAGGAATAGGACTGCCGATTTTAATCCTAATCGTTTTATTTTTCTTGTTAAACATTTCATGTGGCAAAAGCACCAGTTCAAGTTTTGCTTTTATTTTTAAAACTTTTCTCATAAAGTATATGAAATAGAACAGGCGTGAATTTTTGCCATAGAAATATATCGGAACAATATTTCGTTTGTGTTCAACTGCTTTAGTTATAAACGACTTTTGCCATACACTATCTATAATCTTGCCCTCTTCTACCCTTGAAACTAATCCAGCAGGGAAGTGAGTTATAGGTAAATCGGATGCAAAAACCTTTTCTAATTCTTGTAAATACTTCTTGGAATTAGTGCCGAAAACATTTACAGCGGCAATAATTGGCTTTAAATGAGGGACAAGCATAAAAACATCATTCCCTATTGCTTTAAAATCGCCATACTTATCAGCCACAGTGCTTGTTAGGATTAGTCCGTCAGCAAAGCCAAATGGATGGTTTGCAACAAAAAAACACTTTCCATTTTCAGGCAAGTTTTCCTTGCCAATAATTTCGACTTTAATATTAAACTCATCAATTATTTTAGGTAAAAAGGCAATGCCTTCATAATCGGCATAATAATTTAGAATGCGGTTTAATTCCTTTTCCCAAACTATTCTTTTAATTAAGCGAATCACCACTTTGGGTAAAGACCTTAAAAACTGCGAATCACTCTTATTAATGAGTTTGCTAATACTGATATACTCTATCTCCATTTTCATTTATTATACTTCTATTAGTGAACTTTTATTTAAAGCCTCGTTTGTCAAAACACTTCCAAGTTCAATCAGTTCCTTTGCTTTAAAAAAATCGAAAGTACTTGCTAAATTGTGTGGTATGTTTACCACCAAATCGGGCTTATGCTTGTCGATACTCATTTGTGCTATTCTATGAATCATTATCGACGTAGATCTGCTTAAGAGGGAGTAGTAGCCCATGCTATATTTATCACCAGTTGAAATTAAGACTGACATGGCTTTAATCAATCCCTTCAAATTGCTTTTATCTGCATCTTTCTCTTTTGGGGAATCGAATGGCTTCTCTCCATATAAGTTAACGACCACAAGCAAATCTCCTTTTTTTCTTTCCACCTGATCTATCGGTATTGGGGTAAGCACTCCCCCATCAACCAGAATTGTATCGTTGTACCTTACGGGTGTAAAAACAGCTGGAATCGCAATTGATGCCCTGATTGCATTATAAAAACTCCCTTTGGTAAAAACCACCTCCCTTCCGTTGATTATATCAGTAGCAACAGCGGAAAAAGGGATTGGCATGTCCTCAATGTTTATATCGGGTATAATCGTTTTCATCCTGTCGAAAACTCGCTCTCCCTTAAGAATTCCGTGATTAGTAACCGTAAAATCCATAAAACCCCATACATCCCTTCTGTTAAAGGCGCTTACCCACTTGGTATATTCCTGTAATTTGCCCATGGCGTGAAGGCCGCCGATAACCGAACCGATAGAAGAGCCTGAAACTGAAGTTATCTGAAATCCTTGTTTTACCAGTTCATTGATAACGCCGATATGAGCAAGTCCCCTTGAGCCACCGCTTGACAATACCAATGCTACAGATTTTCCCATTTGGTTTATTATTGTTTCAATATCCTTACTGTAAAATCATCATCCTTAAGTCCATTTGTTAATATGCTCATTAAACCCTCAAAATGAGGAGAGTATTTTGTGTATTTACCTTGTAGGTAAAATGGTATTTCAAGCCCTTTCATTACCATAATTAAAATATCTAGTAAAACCTCCATATTCATATCTTCAATGATGGCAAATTCCCCCTTATCAACTCCTTGTAATACTATCTTTTTCAGGTTTTCTTTTTCCCATTCATCCATCTCGGCTCGCAAATCGTCAATGAAATGAAAGTGTTCGAAAAAATCAGCTTTTAATGTTTCATGGTAATTTGCGGCACTATTTAAAATTTCCATCCGGGTAATAAAGTATTTCTTAATTTTTTCCGATGCATTTAAGCCAGGATTACCAACAATAATTGTCAGTTGATTCTTAAGGTTTACTATTTCAACCGACACAACTTCCTTAAATAATACCTCCTTATTTGCAAAATGATAGTATAAGGAACCTTTCGCTTTCCGTGCAATTTTTGCAATCTCGTCCATTGAGGTCTTATGAAACCCAAAACGACTAAACAACTTTGCTGCTACGCTTAAGATTGTATCCTTGGTTTCGTCAATACTCATGTTCTTTTTGTACTTAAATTGTTTTGCGGTACAAATTTAACAACTATTTTTTTAAACCACCAAATCCTTTAAACATTATCAATAAAATAATTCAAAGACGCATCACAAAATAATAGCATAGGATGATTGCACTCTTTGACAAAGCTTTGCTTGTATCCTTGACTTCTTTCGGCAAGCTCAGTAAAGGTGTGGGGCTTTGGCAATGTGTGCAATGAGGTTCGGCAATCAAATAAAATCTATCTATAAGATTGTGGGGTATTGCCCTTCATGTTTGCCGGGCAGGAGTTCCCTTTGTCTGTTAACCGCCCTGCATATTATTCAACTGATACCATCTTTTTAGGGCTTACTCAGGGCAAAAATCCTAACTTTGCATCGAAGGTTCCGGGGTCTGGTGAATCG
Source organism: Bacteroidales bacterium (assembly GCA_035477635.1). Classification (GTDB taxonomy): domain Bacteria; phylum Bacteroidota; class Bacteroidia; order Bacteroidales; family UBA7960; genus UBA7960. Next base: position 9,940 of record DATIKK010000141.1, read on the forward strand.
AGTAAAGTGCTATAAATCAATTTTACATATGAGCAAAACCTTTCAGCCCCACACGAAACTGGGAATCATTGCAGGCGGACAATTGGGAAAAATGCTGATACAGGAAGCCAGCAAATGGGATATTGATACATTCGTACTCGACAACGACAATCACTGCCCGGCCGGGGCAATAGCAACCGGATTTACCCAGGGCAGCATGCACGATTTTGAACATGTGTATGCTTTTGGCAAAACTGTTGACCTGCTTACTTACGAAATCGAACATATCAATGTAGCCGCCCTGAAAAAACTCAAGGCTGAGGGTTTGACGATTTTTCCCGACCCTGAGGTGCTTGAACTGATTCAGGATAAGGGCCTGCAAAAACAGTTTTTCCGGAAGCATAATATTCCTACCGCAGATTTTTCGCTTGCTGGCAGTCTTGAGAGCCTGCAAAGGGATATTGCAAGCGGGGCGTTGCAGTTGCCATTTGTTCAAAAGTTGCGCAAAGGCGGCTACGACGGCCGGGGTGTGGCGGTGATTCAATCGCCTGATGACATAAGCAGCATGCTCATCGGCCCTTCGGTGATAGAGCCTAAGATCGCCATCGACAGGGAGGTTGCGGTGATAGTAGCCCGAAATGTACAGGGAGAGGTACAGTGCTTCCCGGTGGTGGAAATGGTTTTCGATGCCGCTGCCAACCTGGTTGACAAGCTGATTTGTCCCTCAGGGATAGACCCGGTTTTGGCCACTCAGGCCGATAGCATCGCGAAGCAACTGGCCGTATCGCTCAATCTTGTGGGCTTGCTGGCTGTGGAATTTTTTGTGGATGCAAACCAAAACCTGCTTGTAAATGAAATAGCCCCTCGTCCACACAACAGTGGGCACCATACCATCGAAAGCATG
>DATIKK010000142.1:0-2773 GCA_035477635.1 Bacteroidales bacterium
ATTCATGTGTGAATGTGTTTTCAGTTTTGAAACAGGTGAAAAAAATGATATGCCTTTTCACAAAAGTAAAACCAAATACGTGACTTTTGCAAACCTGCTTCCGACGGCAGCAGGAATTGGTGCAAAAACCAAATCTAAAAATCTGATAGTCAAGCAAAAAAGCATTGATTGCGTGTTTAAATATCCATTTGAATTTTACATTACATAAAACCTGAATCTGTCACGAAGGTTTGATACGTAGATTTTTCGGACTAAATTTGTTTCGGATAAACATTCAGTAAATGCCGGAGAAAAATCCAAAGAAAGAAATTCAGCAGCCTTCTGCCTTGAAAGTAAATCCGGGCATTGAGCAGCCGCCAAGTATTAATGAGCAGGCAGCCCAGGCTTACAAAGGCCGTAAGCCTCGCAATTTGGCTGTGGGCGATTATGTTGAGGGTATTCTACGGGGCGATAGCATGCTGCTGAGCAAGGCTATTACCCTGGTCGAGAGTTCATTGGAGTGCCATTATGTGCAGGCCCAACAGATCATTGAACAATGCCTCCCCTATTCGGGTAATTCCATGCGGCTAGGCATTACGGGTGTGCCGGGTGTGGGCAAGAGTTCTTTTATCGAAACTTTTGGGGTTTTTCTGACCGGTCGTGGACATAAGGTTGCCGTGCTGGCCATCGACCCATCGAGCGAAATTTCGAGGGGAAGTATCCTGGGAGATAAAACACGTATGGAGCGCCTCTCGTCCGACCCCAATGCATTCATCAGGCCATCGCCATCGGCGGGCACCCTGGGAGGGGTTGCCCGAAAAACCCGTGAAATCATTATCCTGTGTGAAGCTGGAGGTTTTGACATCGTGCTGGTCGAGACGGTCGGCGTAGGCCAATCGGAAACCGCCGTCCACTCCATGGTTGATTTCTTTCTGCTGCTTATGCTTGCTGGGGCCGGAGATGAGCTGCAGGGTATAAAAAGAGGGATCATTGAAATGTGCGATGGCATGGCCATCAATAAAGCCGACGGCGACAACCTCCATAAAGCCACCCTTGCCCAGGCCCAATACCAAAGTGCCTTGAATCTTTTTCCTCCACCGCCGAGCGGATGGCGGCCAAAGGTCGAAACATGCTCGGCATTGATGAACACGGGTATCGACAGGGTTTGGGAAATGATCAGGAATTACAACACCCATGTAAAAGCCAATGGGTTTTTTGAATTGAAAAGGTCAAAACAGCAAAAGCACCGGATGCTCGAAACCATAAACCAGGCTCTTGTCAGTAGTTTTTACCAGAATGCCGCTGTTATGAGCATTTTACCTAAAATTGAAGAAGAGCTACATAACAACCATCTTACCTCGTATCAGGCCGCTAGCAAATTGCTGGAGAAGTATTTCGGCCACCTTGAATTAAAGCATCCAAAAGGGAAAACCTGAAAAGGTTTATCCTATTCAATTTTGATCTCGGGGGATGGCCTGTACATGGGCGAAAGGTTGAAGTTTTTTGGATACCGCGCGGTTTTGTCAAGGTAGAAAGTTTCGATTTTTTTCAGGTCGTAACCGTAATCGTCGGTAGGGTAAATAACAGGCCCAAGTCCGGCTATTTTCTTCTTGTAACAAAGGAAGCCCAGAATGATAGGCACTTCAACGGCCTGGGCAATAAAATAAAACCCTTTTTTCCAGTGTCTTGCAAATTTACGGGTTCCTTCGGGGGTGATCAACAATATAAAATGGTCAGACTTTTCAAATTGTTTGGTAATGGATTTGATGGTGCGCGGACTGTTTGACCGGTCAATCGGAATACATCCAAGGGCATTAAGCACATAACCCAGGGGAAACCTGAATGCCTCTTTTTTGATCAAGGTCTTTATGGGTACCTTCCGCGACAACAGGGCGAGCCTGCCGATGACAAAATCCCAGTTGCTTGTGTGGGGAGCCATAACAAGCACCGCTTTCTTTATCGGTGTAATGTCGTCGGCTTCCACTTTCCAGCCAAATAGTTTTAAAATAAAACCTGCTAACCAAGCCATGTTTTTTGAGTTTTGATAATAACCTAAGGCCTAAATTTAAACTCTGCGAAACTATTTTGGGATTAGCGTGATCATTGAGGCCAAACCCTGGCGCTTAACGCCGCACTCCGTTCGCATCCTTAACTGTTTAATGATAGTTAAGTGAGCAAAAAAGTATTGCAAATGTAAGGATATTTAATTGCGATTTTTGAATTCCAATCTTTCGCTCGTGAGAATTAGTATTTTTTTGCAATGTTCAAATTTTTTTAAATTTGCATCATCACAACAGCATTCTCTATGGTTGCCACCATGATTTACGGGAAGGTTTATCGCAATATAAAGCAGCGCGACGATTATCGGTTTTGACAGCCGGTAAAGCCTCGTTAAAGGCTTTTCTACCCTACAAAACCTTCATTCATTTTTCTTTCCCTATTAATTATTTCCAAACCATGGAACTTCCGTATTCAGAGCCCTATAAAATTAAAGTAGTTGAGCCGATTTACCGCAGCACCCGCCAACAGCGCGAAGAATGGATTGCCCAGGCCCGTTACAATCTCTTCAATCTGCGAAGCGATCAGGTGTTTATTGATCTGCTTACCGACTCCGGAACCGGGGCGCTGAGCCAGATGCAATGGTCGGAAATCATGCTTGGCGACGAGAGCTATGCGGGCTCTTTATCTTATTTTAAACTGAAAGATACCATTAACACCCTGCTGGGGATGCCTTATTTTCTTCCGGCGCATCAGGGCCGCGCAGCCGAAAACGTATTGTTCTCGGCCATGTTGA
>DATIKK010000143.1:0-19470 GCA_035477635.1 Bacteroidales bacterium
TCCCTGGCGCGAAATTCTTATTGCCGAACTTGCCGACATTGGATTCGATAGCTTTGAAGATTTGCCCAACGGATTTAAAGCCTACGCCTTTGCCGGGGCTTTCACCATTGAAGCCATTAGTCAGGTTTTTACAAGATTTAAAGAATCAGGCAAGGTTAGAATTACGTTTGACCATAAGGTTATTAAAAGCAGCAATTGGAATCAGGTTTGGGAGAGCAACTTCGACCCGGTGGTTTTGGCCAATAAATGCTATGTAAGAGCTCCATTTCACCCTCCATCGGAAAATTTTGAAATGGAAATAATTATTGAGCCCAAAATGTCGTTCGGCACCGGACATCACGAAACCACAGCCCTGATGGCCGAATGGCTGTTTGAAACTGAGTTGCTGAACAAGTCTGCCCTGGATATGGGTTGTGGCACTGGCTTGCTGGCCATGATTGCTGCCCGCAGGGGCGCTAAGCCCGTTTTTGCTGTTGATAACTTTATTTTTGCCTACGAAAACACAATTGAGAACGTCGAACGCAATAATCTTTCTCAGATTAAGGTTATAAATGGTGATGCCTGCTCACTGGGTAAGGAATTATTCGATGTTATCATTGTCAACATTACCAAAAACGTACTTTTGAAAGATATGGAGAGGTATGTTGCTGTTTTGAAAACCTCAGGTATCATCTTTTTAAGTGGTTTTTTGAAAAAAGACCGCAAAGAACTAATTAATTGTGCTGAAAAATTTGGGCTTTCATTTGCAGGAGAAAAAAATAAAAACGGCTGGCTGGCCCTTAAATTCGTCCGGTAGATAGGTTTTAATCCAGTTTAAAATGACTCGCAACTTGCTCTGTGGGCTGTATTTTTTTATGGCTGTTTTGGCAGGATTTGCGCAGGATGTTTTACTGCCATTAAACCCAAGACTTTTCCCCGATAAGGTATTGGAGGCTATTGAAGGTCTTGAAAAGGAACAAAGACTTCAAGCCTCCGAACTTGCCTTGCGGGTAAAAGAACTCTGGGAAGGAAATAGGTTTTCCACAGAACAGAAGGATACCCTTGAATGGGTATTCGACATATTGCTCAGCGGTCAGTACAGGCTTTTGCCCGACTTGACCAATTATTTACTGGTTGTCGAGTATTTCGGGCAGCAGGCTGATGCAGAACGGCTGTTCTCCGTTTGGCATATTTCTTTGGCTCACTCAATACATGCCCAGCTACCGACAAGAACAAGCAGGTTTTTACAAAAAAGCCGTAATTTGTTTATCGAAAACGTACTTTACGACTCTCCGGCAATAAGATGGATAGCCCGTAACGGAAATTTGGTTTATGATTTTCGCAATAATGAACCGGTGGTTTATGTTTCAGGAGCCGATCTGGTCGGCCTTGCCTTCAACGACAGCATTGTTATTTTCCGGACTTCAGGACGCGTAGATTTTAACAATGGTCAATGGGTGGGGAAGGGAGGAAGGCTCACATGGAAGAGAGTATTGCTTGATCCTGCAAAGGTATTTGCAGAGTTGAACGGGTACCACATAGATTTATCTCGCACAATGTTCGAGGCTGATTCTGTGTTTTTTTATCATAGCGGATTATTCGAAAAACCAATTTCAGGGAGGGTTGTTGACCGGATACAATCTGACATTAAACCCGGCGAAGCAAGTTTCCCTGTTTTTTACTCTTCCCAGCACAGGCACGAATTCCGAAACATTTTTCCCGGTGTTCATTTTTCAGGCGGGTTTGCATTGCATGGTAACAGCATACGTGGTACCGGAACCTCTGATCAACCTGCAAGTATTGTTTTTTACTACGATACCCTGAAATTGGCAAAAACCGAATCATTGAATTTTTTTTTGAAACCCACCACCATTTTAGCCGAGAAAGCCTCCATAACCCTATATATCGAAAATGATTCCATATGGCACCCAGGCCTGGTTGTGCGTTATTTAAATGAGCAACATGAACTTTCTGCCCTAAGGACAGGAGGCGGGATTTCCGAAACTCCATTTCTGAATACTTATCATGGTATTTTGATGCACAATGAAGCCATTTATTGGAAACTTGATACCAATTATATCAGCTTCCAAATGATGAGAGGAGTAAGCCAGCCAATGGAAATACGTTTTGAATCCATAAATTATTTCAGTCAGGCCAGTTACGACCGTCTCCAGGGAATAAACGACATACATCCGCTTTCGGTTCTTGCATCTTTTTCAAGGAATTTGGGCAGTACCGAATTTTCAGTAAATGACTTCAGCCGGCATACAAGGCGCTCTGCGAATTTGATTAAGCTCGAAATGATTAATTTGCAGGTTGAAGGGTTTGTAAGTTTTTTCGAAGACGAAGAACGGATTTTATTAATGCCTAAACTGTTCCATTACCTGGCTGTAAACGCGCGAAGGAGAGACCACGACCACATTAGCTTCTATTCGCTTGCGCAGGTTAATGCGCGTCTTTTTCTGAGGAACAATCAGTTGGAGTTTAATGGTGTTGCTCAAATTCCACTAAGTGAGCCGCGTAATGTGGTTGTATTTCCCAATCAACAAGTTGTTCGGATGTCACAAAATCGCGATTTTGTTTTCAACGGCCGGGTCGAGGCAGGATTCGTTACTTTTTTCGGAAGGGAGTTTTATTTTAATTATAATGATTTCAGGTTAAACGTCGCCAAATCTGATTCGCTTATCCTTCGGGTAACACCTTTTGAAAATGATTCTGAAAGGATTGGAAATCTGGCCAGAGTGGAAAATATACTCGAAGGAATTAATGGAACCTTGCAAATTGACCGGAGGGATAACCGGTCAGGAATGAAACCTTTGCCTGAATTTCCGGCCTTTTCAAGTATTAACGAAGCGTTTCTTTTTTATGATCAAGGCAGAGCGGAGGTTGGAGCTGGTACAGGCGAAAAATTCTATTTCCGGATTGACCCTTTTACACTGGAAGGCCTCAACAACCTCGCTGCCCGCGATATTTCATTCAGCGGGTCGTTTGTTGCAAAAGGCGTCTTTCCAGAAATAAATGATTACCTGATAGTGCAGAATGATTATACCCTGGGTTTCAGCACTACTACCCCGCCCGAAGGAATACCCATATACGAAGGTTTAGCATCATTCGCGGGAAACATTTCTATGGATAGCCGGGGTATAGGAATTACCGGAACACTTCAATACCAGGGCTCGGTTTTGAATACCAGGGAATTGCAGATTCTGCCACATGAGGCCAGGGGCATGGTTAACCACCTGACGATACCTGAAGGAACCCTTTGGAATAATCCGCTCGTAAGTGCCACCAATGTAGCGGTTTCTATTTTGCCCGACCAGAAAAGCATGAAAATAACAGGCACAGGAGAACCGATATTATTGTATAGGGGCCAGGCAAGTCTTGACGGAAATTTGAACTTTGATGCATCGGGCCTTACCGGCGAGGGAACACTGATGATTGATCAGGCAAGCATAACGGCTTCGGATTTTACCTTTTATCAAAATACCTTGCTTAGTAACAGATCCGATTTAGTTGCAATAGGAGCAAATGGGAGACCAACCTTTTCGCACCGCGGATTCAGTTCGGTTGTGAATATGGAAACGAGAACAGGTACTTTCACTTCGGTAGATTCACAATCTTTGATAAAATTGGAGGGCATAGGCACATCAGCTCCGAACTATAATTACACCTGGGATTTAAATTCCGGTTGGGTTGAAATGAACTCACTGGCAGCATTCAATTTTCCGGAATTACCAAATCTTACAGACAGTGAATTGCTCGATCTGGATTTTTCAGGCAATGAACTGATTTTTACTTCACAAGAAAAGGACTCATTAAAGTTTTTCGCACCACAAGCATTTTATAACGTAAAGACCAACCAGCTTAATACCTCTGGAGTTCCTTTAATACGGGTAGCAGGTGCAGCTATTTTCCCTCATAATCAAAGTGTAAGTTTGGATTCGGATGGTAACATTGCTGAGTTGGAACAAGCCCGCATTATAGCCAATTCGGCCACAAAGCACCATTTTTTCGAAAATGCTTCCGTAAATATTTCTTCAAAAGACCGGTTTACTGCCGAAGGCCTTTATCGATATACTGATAATGAAGAATTTTTAAATCCGATAAAATTTAAAAATATTCGCATCGACCACCTGAACAGGGTGGTAGCTGAGACAGCAATTCCTGACTCCATTCCGTTTATTTTGAGCGAACACTTCAAGTTCTATGGCAGAATTTCATTCAATTCTGAACTCGAACATCTGGATTTCGACGGCTACAGCCATCTTATCCTTGCTTGTAATAACGTGCCAGTAGATTGGTTTCGCACTTCCAATGCAATCAACCCTAAAAACGTACGCATCAGAGTCGGGCCCGAAACAAGGAATATTGACCGCCGTCAGGTAAATATTGCCCTTATGCTCGCAGGCGACTCTCTTCATGTTTACCCGGCTTTTCTGACATGGCGCAAACTTCATCTCGACAGGGAAATAATCTCGGCTCAAGGCTACCTTTCGTTTAATGATGATACCGGCGAATTTGTTGTTACAACCAGCGAAAGGCTTGATAGCGGCGCTATCCATCATAATATGATAAGCATTCATTCTCAAACCTGTCTTATTAATGCTGAAGGGGTGGTTGACTTTGGGGCAGATTTAGGCCAACTCAAACTGATGAATTTTGGAAGCGTAAAACATGATCCTGTTGTGCAAACAACCGAAATGAACCTGGCAATGGGGGTTGATTTCTTTTTTGCCGAAAATGCACTTGAACCTCTTTCTGAGAGTCTGAAAAACAGCGGAAATCCACATTTAACAGTTGATCAGGAAAGGTTCAGAAATTTGTTATCCTTTAAATTAACCGATACCGATGCTGCAATGTTTTTTAATTTATTGCAAACAACGGGTTCATTTTCAAGACTTCCACCTGAATTGGAACATACTCTGTTTATGAGCGATGTTCGTCTTGAATGGAATCAGAGATTAAGATCTTTTGTATCTGATGAAGCCATAGGCCTGTTCAGCATTGACGGAAACCAAATTATCAGGCAAGTTAATGGTAATCTTGAAGTTCGAAAAGCCAGAGAAGGAGATTCCTTTACCCTTTTGTTGAGAGGCCCTGACTCAGCGGGCAGCAATCTTGGAACAGGCTGGTATTTTTTCCATAAACAAAACAACGTGATGGCTGTTTATTCTTCAGTCCTTGAGTTTAACCAGGCGGTAAGCCAGTTAAGACCAAGCGCCAGAAAAATGCCAACACCGAGAGGCTCCACCCCTTACGTCTTTGTTTTAGCTTACGAAGAGAGGCCGTTCGACTTTTTCAACAGAATGAGGCAATATCAGGATAATTAATCTAATCTTTGCAAAAATTTTGAGCTATGCAACTTCACTGGAGTATCCTTCTGTGCATTATAGGAGCTTATTTTCTGGGCTCCGTTCCAACTTCTGTATGGATTGGAAAAATCTTTTTTGGAGTTGACATTCGCCAACACGGAAGCGGCAATGCCGGAGCTACCAACGCATTAAGAGTCCTTGGGGTAAAAACTGGTGTAATTGTATTACTCCTTGATGTGCTTAAAGGGGTTGCAGCAGTTGCGTTAGGCTGGCTTGTTGCCGGGTATTTTTATAATCCGGATTTTTTTAGCGGTTTTCAGCTTTTACTGGGCATGATTGCTTTATTTGGGCATGTGTTTCCTGTATTTGCAGGTTTCAGGGGGGGCAAGGGTGTTGCCACATTGACGGGAGTGGTAGCAGTTATGTTTCCGTTAGCATTCCTTATTTGCCTTGGAGTATTTTTGGCGCTTTTTGTTTCAACAGGATATGTTTCATTAGGCTCCATAGCAGCTTCAATAGTTTTACCCCTGGCGATTATTTTGATTACCGGTCCGACGAGTCCTGCCGGGATTGTTTTTTCATGCATTGTGGCGTTGCTGGTGCCGCTTTCGCATAAGCAAAATATTTTACGGCTTTTGAAGGGCACTGAAAACAGGATTTCATTTCGCAAAAATTAAAAGGCTTTATTAAAGGGAATTTTGATTACCTTTGTTTGACATGCTAAGGCTATACAAACCATGACACGAGAAATTTCCAACCCTTCTGTCCTGGGTAAACAATCTTTGGAGGGAATAAAAGATTTGGTCATTCATAATGATGATTTCAATACCTTTGAATTTGTCATTGAGACCCTTATTGAGGTATGTAACCATGAACCTGAACAGGCCATGCAGTGTACTTTGATTGTCCACAATAACGGCAAATGTGTGGCCCGTACTGGCGACTTTACGACGTTGCAGCCCATGCACAATGCAATAATCGAAAGGGGAATTACCTCCACTATCGAATAGAATCCGCGTGATGTTTGTGAAAATAATTTGATTTGAGTCTGAGTCGTTTTTTTTGAGTGTATTATTTAACCATTGAAAAAAAAGATAAAAATCCGAATTCAGGTTATTTTTAGAGGAAACATATTTTAAAAGAACAGAGATGAATGCCATTAAAAATCTTTTTTATAAAACGCATCCGGTTTTTTTTCTGGCGGTTATTCTTGTTTTAGGCTCCTGTGCAACTGTTCCCATAACCGGTCGCAGGCAGATAAGCTTATTGCCCGAATCCATGCTTGTAAGCATGGCCTTGACAGGCTATCAGGACTTTATGACTCAAAACCCTCCACTTCCCGATACCGATCCCCGTGTGGTTTCTGTCAGAAGGGTAGGTGACCGAATTGGCGAGGCTGTAAATCGCTATTTGACAGAAAATAATCAAGGCTACAGGGTTCAAGGCTTTCAATGGCAATTTAATGTGGTTGAAAACGAAACAGTTAATGCCTGGGCTATGCCAGGTGGAAAGATAATGTTTTATAGTGGGATACTGCCTCTAACACAAAACGACGAAGGTATTGCCGTAGTAATGTCGCACGAGATTGCCCACGTTATTGCCAGGCATGGAAATGAACGAATGAGCCAGCAATTATTGCTGACTATGGGCGCAATAGGGCTTGATGTGGCCCTTAGTGAGAAACCGGAAGAAACGCGCGATATTTTTCTATTAAGCTACGGTATAGGAGGCCAGTTAGGTTTTTTGGCCTACAGCAGGCAGCATGAATACGAAGCCGATAAGCTCGGTATGATTTTTATGGCCAAGGCAGGCTATAATCCAGAAACTGCCGTTTCGTTCTGGGAGAGGATGTTGGCCAAATCAGGAGGGGCTGAACCACCACAGTTTTTGAGTACACACCCTGCAACTTCTTCGCGTATTAAAGCAGCCCGCGAATTTGTCCCTGAAGCATTGAAATATTTCAAACCTCAATAAAGATTTTGCTATGTCGTGGATGATCATTGTTAGTCTGATTGTAATCGGTATTATTTTTCTATTGCTCGAGATTTTGGTAGTGCCTGGAGCCTCGGTGGTCGGAATTGTTGGCGCAGGCCTTATCATAGTAGGCGTTGTTACAGCTTTTACAACCTTTGGAGTTGTTGAAGGTGCACTTACTTTAACCGGTGCTTTGTTAGCCAGTATTATTGCAATTGTGCTGGCCTTAAAATCAAATGTCTGGAAAAAGGCCATGCTTAATGCTGAGGTTGACGGAAAAGTAAATGTTATTGAAGCCGATAAAATAAACCCGGGCGACGAGGGCATGACCATAACCCGTCTTAATCCGATGGGAAAAGCTTTAATTAAGGATGAATATTATGAGGTTACCTCGAGTGATAACATTGTAAACGAAAATACCCCGGTAGTGGTGGTAAGGATAATTGGAAATAAAATCATTGTTAAACCAAAATTGTAATATCACATGGAAATTGGAATTATTATTGTCATTGCACTGGTCAGCATACTTGGTCTGTGGCTGATCTTTTATTTTATTCCGGTAGGGCTATGGTTCTCGGCGCTTGTTTCGGGTGTAACCGTCAGCCTTCTTCAATTGGTTCTTATGCGATGGAGAAAAATACCGCCTGCGGTTATAGTTAACAACCTGATTAGCGCAACAAAGGCGGGTTTAAAACTTGACCGCGACCAACTTGAAGCACACTTTCTGGCCGGCGGACGGGTTAAGGCTGTTGTAAATGCCCTGATTAGCGCAGACAAAGCCAATATACCTCTCGACTTCAAAACCGCCACTGCAATTGACCTTGCCGGTCGCGATGTACTCGAGGCGGTTCAGATGTCGGTCAAACCCAAAGTAATCAATACGCCTCCGGTGGCCGCTGTTGCTAAAGACGGTATCCAACTGATCACCAAAGCCCGGGTTACCCTGCGCGCCAACATAAAGCAACTTGTTGGTGGCGCCGGCGAAGAAACTATTCTGGCACGTGTGGGCGAAGGTATTGTAACCAGCATTGGTTCGGCCATAAGCCACAAGCAGGTTTTGGAAAACCCTGACAATATCTCAAAGGTGGTGCTTTCTAAAGGCCTCGACTCGGGCACTGCTTATGAGATTCTCTCGATCGACATTGCCGACATTGATGTGGGGAAAAACATAGGCGCAATACTGCAGATTGATCAGGCAAATGCCGATAAGAACATTGCCCAGGCAAAAGCTGAAGAGCGCCGCGCTATGGCGGTTGCCCTCGAACAGGAAATGAAGGCAAAGGCTCAGGAAGCACGCGCCAAGGTTATTGAAGCAGAAGCAGAGATTCCGAAAGCTATTTCCGAGTCATTCCGTAGCGGAAATTTAGGAATTATGGACTTTTACCGCATGGAAAACATAAAAGCTGATACTACCATGCGCGATCAGATTGCCAGGCCGGGCTCCGGAACCAGCAAAGGAAAGGGAGGCGAATCGCCATCCAAATAGTAAATTTCTTCGAAATGTTCTGGAAGCCGTTTGCTGAAAAAATTCAGCAGACGGCTTTTTTAAATTGATAATACAACATTTTCTAACATTAGTCAGGTTTTAATACCAACAATTTCGGGCCAAAGCCTGTTAACGTTTTGATATTAAGTTTCTTTACCGGTCTCAGAATATCAATTTTTAATTTATGGAAAAAACCCTGCTTATAATCATTCTTCTGTTCATTTCGTTTGAATTCCTATTTGAGCGCCTGTTGGATTATCTTAACACCACCCGATGGAGCAATATAATCCCTGACGCACTAAAAGGCATTTACGATGAGGAAAAATATCGCCGCTCACAGGACTATGCCCGAACAAATATGCACTTTGGTTTTATAACCAGTACATTTTCCTTTTTGCTGATAATTTCTTTACTCCTCCTTGGCACCTTTGGATGGATCGACCAATGGGTAAGGCAGTTCACCACAAATCCGGTTTTAATGGCGATGCTGTTTTTTGCAATAATTGGCCTGTTTTCCGACCTGATTTCAACTCCCTTTGATATTTACGATACTTTCGTTATTGAAGAAAGGTTCGGCTTTAACAAAACTAAACCATCGACCTACCTGCTCGACAAATTTAAAGGATGGTTGCTGGCTGTTATTATTGGGGGTTTGGTAATTGCAGTGTTTGTCTGGTTTTTGGAGATAGCAGGGGCTCTGTTCTGGCTGTATGCATGGCTGTTCCTTACGGCCTTCTCGGTGTTTATGGCAATGTTCTACAGCACCTTGATTGTTCCGTTGTTTAACAAGCAAACTCCCCTGGAAAACGGAGAACTTCGCGATTCCATCGAAACCTTTGCAAAGAAATCAAACTTTGCATTGGGAAATATATTCGTTATTGACGGCTCGAAACGAAGCACTAAAGCGAATGCCTATTTTAGCGGGCTGGGACCAAAAAAGCGAATCGTTCTTTTCGATACGCTGATTAAGGAACACAGCCCCCAGGAGGTAGTTGCTGTTCTTGCTCATGAGATTGGACATTACAAGAAAAAGCATACATATAAAGGCATGCTTTTGTCGATATTAACCTCAGGTATTATGCTTTATTTTCTCGGACTTTTTGTTAACAGGCCTGAATTGTCGATGGCTTTAGGAGGAAGTCAGGCAAGTTTCCATCTTGGTATAATGGCTTTTGGGTTACTCTATGCACCTTTTGCAATGATACTCGGTGTGCTTTCCAATTATATTAGCCGAAAGTATGAATTCGAAGCCGATTCCTATGCTGCAGTTCAATATGATTCAAAAACTCTTCAAGAAGCATTGAAGAAATTGTCGGTCAAAAACCTAAGCAATCTGCGTCCGCATCCAGCATACGAATTTGTACATTATTCCCATCCAACATTAATTAAACGTCTTGACCATTTAAAAAAATTTGAAAAACATGGGGAACCTTAATATTCCTCTTGCAGAAAAGTTGCGCCCCAAAAGCCTCGACGAGTACCTTGGGCAGGATCACTTGTTAGGGAAGGGGTCTGTGCTGCGCAAATCCATTGAGTCGGGCAACATACCTTCGATGATTTTTTGGGGGCCGCCCGGTGTTGGAAAAACTACCCTTGCATTCCTTATATCGAGGTATATGTCGCGTCAGTTTTTTACTCTAAGCGCAATCAATTCCGGGGTTAAAGAAGTAAGGGCAGTCATTGAAACAGCCCGTGAATCTGGAAGCAACGCAATTTTATTTATTGATGAAATACACCGTTTCAGCAAATCGCAGCAAGATAGTCTATTGGGTGCCGTTGAGAAGGGTACCATAACCCTCATTGGAGCCACCACCGAAAACCCTTCCTTCGAAGTTATTACGCCATTACTTTCGCGATGTCTTGTATATATTCTCAAAGAACTTGGCAAACAGGAATTGCTTACCCTTCTCGACAGAGGGAAGAATTTTCTTGAAAGCGAAACAATGAAAGAAATTATTTTTGAAGAAACCGAAGCCCTACTTAGGGTTTCGGGGGGCGATGCCCGCAAACTTTATAATGCGCTTGAATTGACTGTAGGGGCGCATGCAGGGCAGTCGGTGGTCATTACCAACCAGGCTGTACTTTCGGCCGTACAACAGAATTTAGCCCTTTACGACAAGGGCGGCGAAATGCACTACGATATTATTTCAGCATTTATAAAATCCATTCGGGGAAGCGATCCAAATGCAGCCGTTTATTACCTTGCCCGGATGCTCGAAGGAGGCGAAGATCCCAAATTTATAGCCCGTCGAATGGTTATATTGGCGTCAGAAGATATAGGAAACGCGAATCCGAACGCACTTGTACTTGCTACAAGCTGCTTCCAGGCCATAACAATGATCGGTATGCCCGAAGGCCGGCTAATCCTTTCACAAACAGCAATCTATCTGGCAACCTCCCCAAAAAGCAATGCGTCATATCTTGCTATTGACCAGGCTCGTGAATCAGTTAAATCGTCGGGCGACCTCCCTGTGCCTTTGGCCTTAAGAAATACCCCAACAAAATTGATGAAAGACATTGGCTATGGGCAAGGATACAAGTATGCGCATGATTTTGAACAAAATTTTGCCAATATGGAATTTCTTCCGGACAAATTAAAGGGATTCAAATTTTATGAACCCGGCAACAACCCCCGCGAAAATGATATACGGACAAGGTTAAGGACGCTCTGGAAGCAAAAGTATGGTTATTGATTCCAGGCTTTTGCATAAAGAATGAGCAATTTGGTTAATTTCCAATGATTCCGGCTATTTGCTTTAATTCCCATTCGTCAAAATACAGGTTTTCAAGGGCGCCAATGTTTTGGATTAGCTGGTCAGGACTACTGGCCCCAATTAACACGGAAGTAACCCGGCGATCCTTCAGCAGCCAGGCTATAGCCATCTGGGCGAGAGTTTGTCCACGGTTTCGTGCAAGTTCATTAAGTTTTTTGATTATTTGAATTTTTTCAACTGTAACCTGCTCTGGCCTGAGGAACCCGGTAGGCTTTCCTGCCCTCGATTCTGATGGAATTCCATGCAAATAACGGTCGGTGAGAAGCCCTTGTGCTAATGGGGAAAAGGCAATGCAACCTATTCCGTAATGGTCAAGAGTATTTAGCAGGCCTTTCTCAACCCAACGTTCGAACATTGAATATTTGGGTTGATGAATGAGGCACGGGGTTCCCAATTGGCGAAGTAACTCGGCAGCCTGGGCGGTTTGTTCCATTCCATAGTTAGAAACACCGGCATAGAGTGCCTTTCCTTGCTTAACAGCATGGCTAAGTGCCATCATTGTTTCTTCCAACGGTGTATTGGGGTCATACCGGTGGGAGTAAAATATGTCCACGTAGTCAACCTTCATGCGTCGTAAACTTTGATCGAGGCTGCTTAGGAGATATTTGCGCGAACTGCCATCCCCATAAGGCCCCGGCCACATTGTATAACCGGCCTTAGTTGATACTATCAGTTCGTCGCGATAGGAAGCAAGGTCTTTCTGGAGAACCTTACCCATGAATTCCTCGGCGCTTCCGGGAGGTGGACCGTAATTGTTGGCCAGGTCAAAATGGGTAATCCCGGCATCGAATGCACGCAGAATAATTTGCCGTCCGGTTTCGAAATTGTCGATAGCTCCGAAGTTGTGCCAAAGGCCCAGTGAGATGGCTGGCAGTAACATTCCTGAACGGCCTGTTTGGTTATACTTCATTTTGTCGTACCGCGATGGGTTTGCAATGTAATTCATCGAATGAAAGATAATTATGTGATGATGTTCTTAATTCACAAATTTTAAAAATGGTTTAAGGATTTTTCGATACATTAGCTTAAACTTAAGCGTTACCTGAAAAACTGAGGCGTTTTAGTTCAATTGTTTTTCCTCTGGGGTTTCAGTCGTAAGGCGGCTCCAAATCTAAACAAAATTTTTTCTACTAAAATACAAAGCCATGTACAACAAAGCAATTCTGGATGTAAAGCCACTCGGCTTCATGTGGGATACACGCGATCCGTTTTTGTTCTGTGTGCATCATCATGATGCCTATCCTCCTGGTAATGATGAATTTGGCCCCGACGCCCCACTCGATGGCCGTAATTTGGGCCAGGATTTTACGTTGAAAGACGGGTGGCGAATGTATCACGGTGAAATTGTTCCTGGGTTTCCTGCCCACCCACATAGGGGTTTTGAAACCGTTACGGTAGTTTTGGAGGGATTTGTTGATCACAGTGATTCACATGGAGCAGCCGGCCGCTATGGGAATGGCGATGTGCAATGGATGACTGCCGGCAGCGGTTTGCAGCACAGCGAAATGTTTCCACTGTTAAACAGGGGTAAGGGAAATCCTCTTGAGCTTTTTCAGATATGGTTGAACTTACCGGCAAAGGATAAGTTTGCGCCTCCACATTACAAAATGCTGTGGGCGCACGAAATTCCGAAAGTTGCTTATAATGACAGTAAGGGGAATAGGACAGAAGTAACGTTAATTGCCGGGGCTTTCGGAGGACAGATGGCTCCGGCGCCTGCTCCCCATTCGTGGGCTGCAAACCCTGCAAATGAGGTAGCAATTTGGATAATCAGGATGGATCCCGGGGCTCAATTTACTTTGCCGGCAGTAGCGCCCGAAGTGTATCGCACCCTTTACTTTTATGAGGGAAGCACAATAACTGTAGCAGGGCTTGAAATTAAAAAACACCATGCTGCAGGCCTTCTTGCCGAAATGGACATCGTAATCGAAAGTGGCCAACAGGAAGCCTGCATGTTGCTTCTTCAGGGGAAGCCAATTGCCGAACCGGTATCGCAATATGGCCCATTTGTAATGAATACACATGTTGAAATTCAGCAGGCGATTTCGGATTACCGAAAGACACAATTCGGCGGATGGCCCTGGCCTCGGCACGATCAGGTTCACGGAAGCAATCCGGCACGGTTTGCAAAGTATTCAGACGGAAAACTCGAAAAACCCTGAATACTTTTAAGGTCTGATAATTTCCCCAAAAAACAACGCATTCATAAAGATGCGGTTGGTGCCAAACCAAAACCCCCTGAAGTTTGGGTTGAATAAGAACGAGATCACATTTCCTCGTCCTTTTCGGTTTATTGCAATTCCCGACGAATTTTCCATCATAGCAAGGTAGGGTGCATAGGCATAACCACTAAGCAAATTTCCTGGAGGAAATAACATAGGATTTGCGAAAGGGCTGTCTGCTGGTTTAACAAAACTCGTTCCTGAAATGAAAACAGGAAGGGCGCTCCTTTGGTACCCAAAGCCAATTGGATGTGTATTATCAATTTCGGATCGGAAAATTGATCCTGAAATCCTTCTTGCACCCATGTGCAGGGAGCGATCTGCAAAGGGAAGAGTAACAGGGTCGTCAGCCTCGGGTCTTTGTACAAACTCCATCTCTACTACCTCGTTTCGTTGCAGCCAGCTATTGGCATCTTCTATGGCAACAAGGGTTCCTCCGTTGCGCAACCAAAGGTTTAGCGTTTCAATGTCTGACTCCGAAATTTCGGTGTAAGTACCTGAGACCATAACAATTGTGTTGTAGCGAGTCAAGTCGAGGTTTCCGAAGCGGGCAGGCTCCACCAACGTAACAGGAATATGGTAACGGTAATCAAGCAAATGCCATATCTCACCTGCTTCACGACTGTCAACGCCCGGACCTGCGAGCATAAGCACTTCAGGTTTGTCAAGCGCTGCAAAACTTCCGCTTCCCAAATTAATACCCCGTGTGGTAAAGCTTGTTGTTGTGGCAAATATTTCAATACCCGATGACATAGCAGCTTCCTTAACAATTTCATACAATTGTTCGGATCCTATATCCTGTATCTGGGAAGGAATGAAAATGCTTCCATACCCGAATTCTTTTGAAGTGTTTCCAAAGTCAATAGAAAAAGGTTCTGTAGCAACTCGTGTCCGGATATTTTTTTTCTGAAGAAAGTAAAGGGCTTTTGGGGCATAATAATGCTTCCAATCGAACACGTACCCTGTGTTGCTTAACCCACCTGAAACCATTCCCCGAATCGCAGGCAATTCCAACAACCTGTCGCCCTGAAGGGCAGTCGCCTGCCTTGGGCGGGTTATTTCCCCGTATGGAATATTAAAAGCTAATGGAAAATTCCAGGTCGATACATCATAAAAAATACTGTCTTCGAATGTTGTGACTTTTTCGAAAAGAGTCCTTACAAGGCGCGAATGCGGTTGCGACAAAGGAACTAACCAGGCAGATCCGGGTTCGAAATTACTATCTGCAATTGTAATGGGTTCTCTCAGGTTATACACAGCAATTTGATGGTCGAGCAGTACCCGCAAAAAATGGTTGTTGCGCGCCTTATCATTAGCATCGCCAAAAACATATGCTTTTACCGGAAGTTGCCCTGCTTCTTCAATTGCCGAGCGAAAAAACATGCGCATATGCTCAAGCAGATCAATGCGCTTGTCGTAAGCCGCATGAAGCGTTGACATGGAAACGGTTACCTGGTTCAGGATTGTTTCAGAAAAATCAACTATGCCATGGATGGTTTCTCTCCGATGACCCCTGGTGGTTGCCTGTTCAAACAATATTCCGATGCTTCCGGTCAAATCGGAATAAGTTGAGCCCTTGCCCGGATAAAAATCGTCAAAGTCTTCGAACATATAAAAAAGCTGACCTTTTTCATCCATAGCCCTGGCGTGGTATTTTGCAATTGCAAGAGTAAGGTCGTTAGTTCGGTTGGGCGTAAGAGGGTTTATGCGCGAGGGGACTCCCGGCTGAAAAAAGAATGTTTCATTTGGGCCAAACTCGTGGAAGTCGCCGCTGACATTTGGCAACCAACGATGGTAAGCCCTTACCCTTCCGGCGCTTTCGGGATGCTGTAAAGGCAGCCAGTCGCGGTTAAGGTCGAACCAATAATGATTAGACCGTGACCCGGGCCATACGTCGTTAAACTCCCTTCCTTCAGGGTCGGGGTTTAAAGTGCGTGAGCGATGACGGTTCACCCAGCTTGCAAAACGGTCTTGCCCGTCGGGGTTGAGCGAAGGGTCAATTATGATCACCATTTTATCAAGCATGGCAAGCACCTTAGGGCTATTGGAAGCCAAAAGGTAGTATGCCACCAGAGGACTTGCATTATGGGTGCTGGGTTCGTTTCCATGTACCCCGTAACCCAGATGAACCACTACAGGCATTTGAGTAATATCCACTCCACCTGACCTTGCAGGATCGGCAAGTAGAAGATGGTTCTTTCTGATCTCTTCGAGCCTGGCATGGTTTTCAGGCGAAGTTATGACCAGATGAATCAGAGGCCGCTGCTGGTGCGAACGGGCGTATTCATAAATAATGGCCCTGTTACTTACTTCAGCAAGCTTCTGAAAATATTTATGCATAATTCCATGGTGCAGGTGCCACTCTCCAATCCCGAAGCCAAAAAAGGCTTCAGGTGTTGGTATGACTGGATTGTAAGGTTCATCAGGTAGAAAATAGGTTAGTGGCCTATCTGCCCTGGACGGAAAAACTGAAAAAACTGCTAATAAAACTATTAGCATTGAAAGGCATTTTAGAAATTTGTTCATTGAATAAAAATTTAAAGTTCAAAAACCTTTCTCGATTCTATTATATCTGAAGCCAAATTAAGAATTTTGTAAGTACTTTGTACGCCAACATCCAACTCATTTGTCTTTGAACTGGAATTAACTTATTATCCCTTTCCAAATAGTCCGTTAATGTACTGATTTTATGAATTGTTTGATTGCTGTCAAGGCGGTAAAGTTTTATCCGGCTGAAAAAATTTTTTGATTTTCATTCTTCAAGCAGGGCACAGCCAATTCAAAAAGGAAGTGCAAGTTTACCTTTGTGCAAAATTTTCTATGTTGATGCAAAACCCAACTCTTTTACTTGCTCCTTTCAAAGGCCTTACAGAAAAGATGTATCGAAATGCCGTGGCGCGGCATTTTGGGGGTTACGATTTTATGTACGCCCCATTTATTTCAGGTACCGGAAGGCAGCGGGTTAACCCTGCCAAGTTGGAAGATGTGATGCCAAAAGCAGATATGTTAACGCCTACAATACCCCAGTTATTGAGTAACGATGCCAGTGAGGTAATACTTATCGGCAAAGCCCTTGAACTGAATGGCTACACACACGTAAACTGGAACATGGGTTGCCCGTTTACAAAAATAGCTTTAAAAAAAAAAGGGTGCGGCATTCTGCCATTTCCTGGCGAACTCGACCGTATGCTTGAGAGAGTTTTCAGGGAATTCCCACTGAAGCTTTCCATAAAAACCCGGCTTGGGTATTACAATTCCGATGAGATAACAAAAGCAATAGAGGTTTTTAACCGGTATCCGGTATATCTTTTGATAGTCCACGCCCGCATAGGTACCCAGCTTTATTCAGGAACTGTAAACCTTAAAGGATTCGAAAATTGTCTGGAGATGGCCCGGATTCCTGTGGCCTACAATGGAGATATTTTTACCAAAGCACGCTTTGAATATCTTCAGGATAAATTTCCGGGAGTAAACTCATGGATGCTCGGAAGAGGAGCTTTGATTAACCCATTTCTGGCCTCCGAAATCAGAGGAACAAGGTTTACAGAGTCGTTAAAGAGGAAACTCCTGCTTGAATTTTTATTTGAACTGGAAACTTTAGGAATAGTTGGCAAACCTGAACCAGATCGATTCCTTGGATACCTTAAAGCTGTATGGTTTTATTTGGCGGGTCTGTTTGAAAAACCTGAGGAGTTCTCTTTAAAGATTCGGAAATCAAGGACATTAGAGGAGTACCGAAAGGTTAAAATGGAGGCCATCAGCCAGCCATTTGCAGCCGATGAAGGACTTGAGAGGTATGTCAAACTTGGTGTAAAACATGCCGGAAGTTAACCTAATCCCGGAGCAAGGTATTTTTGACTGTTTGAAAAAAAACACCTTTCTTTGATGTGGATCAAAAGCCACTCAAACCCCACTTATATGACAAGGCAAAAACGAAAACCCGGTCTGCTGGAAGCAAGTATTCCCCTGATTTTTCTTACAATCCTGATTTCCTTCAACGTGCTGATTTTTGGGGCAGATTCCCTGGAAGGCTCCAACCAGATAGTACTTATAATGTCGGCCGCAGTAGCCGCATTAGTGGCATTTCGAATTGGGTTCACGTGGGATGAGATGCTTAGTGGGATAGTAAAAAGCATTGGGGCCGCTACACCTGCAATTATAATACTATTTATGATTGGGGCATTGGCAGGGACATGGCTTTTGAGCGGAATAATCCCCTCGATGATTTATTATGGCCTGCAAATTCTGAATCCAACTATTTTTCTTGTTGTTGCCTGTGTAGTTTGTGCCATTGTGTCGATAGCAACCGGTACCAGTTGGGGCACAGTGGCCACCATCGGGGTAGCTCTATTGGGTATTGGACGGGCGCTAGGCCTTCCCGATGGATTAATTGGCGGCGCAATCATTTCTGGCGCTTATCTGGGCGATAAGTTTTCGCCCCTTTCCGATACAACAAACCTCTCGGTCGGAATGGCTGGATCTGACCTCTTTACTCATGTAAGGTATATGGTTTGGACAACCCTTCCGACCATGATTATTACACTTTTAATTTTTGCAGGCATTGGTATATTTCGTCCTTATGAAGGACAATACGAAGACATTACCCCACTGCTTCGGGCTATTGACGGTACTTTTCATATTACACCCCTGCTGTTTATTGTCCCTGCGGTTGTAATTTTTCTGATTGTACGCAAGGCACCCGCTCTTCCGGCCCTTTTCATCGGAACGGTTGCCGGAGCTCTTTTTGCAATTATTTTTCAACCCCAGATAATCAGGCAGGTCAGCGGCATTGATGGCCAGTTTCACCTTGCCTCTTTCATTGCAGTTATGAAAGCAATGTACACCGACATTAGCGTGATTTCAGGCCACGAAATGGCCGACAACCTGCTGCAAACCGGTGGTATGAGCGGCATGCTCAACACTGTATGGCTGATTTTCTGCGCTATGATTTTCGGTGGCGTTATGGAAGGCAGCGGCCTGTTGCAACGCATCACCGAATCAATAATAAAACTGGCCCATAATACGGGATCGTTGGTGGCTTCGACCGTTTCGACATGCGTTTTTCTCAACCTTACGGCCAGCGACCAATATCTGAGTATTGTAATACCGGGTAGAATGTTTGCGGCCACCTATCGTAAACAACGGCTCAAGCCTCATGTGTTAAGTCGTACCCTTCAGGACAGTGCCACGGTTACCTCGGCCCTGGTTCCTTGGAACACATGCGGAGCAACCCAGGCCGCAGTTTTGGGCATACCGGCCTTCAGCTTTATCCCATATGCATTTTTTAACATTCTCACACCATTTGTTACCATTATTGTAGCCTACATGAATTTTAAAATCGAAAGGTATCCAGCCGAAAACCCGGATGACAACCTTGATCAGGGCAAAGCATAACATAAAATAACATAACATAACATAACATGGCAGTTTCTCTAATGAAAACAATGTAACTGACTAAAATTATTGTTGGTTCAGATTCAGAATCTCAGGTTTTATGAAAAATTAAAGTCGGTTTCATAATTTTTAAAATGCAAAGGGTAACATTTACGGTTAGTAACGATGTTTTTACTGACCAGCGGGTAAACAAAATGGCGCAAACCCTTTTCAGCATGGGGTTTAACCCGGTTATTGCAGGTGTAATGAGGCCCGACAGTCTTCCTTTTAATCCGGAGTATGCCGCAATAAAACGCTTACCCCTTTGGTTTCAGAAAGGGTTTTTGTTT
>DATIKK010000144.1:0-6750 GCA_035477635.1 Bacteroidales bacterium
TGTTGGTTCATCAGTAAAGCCTATGCTTGTTGAAATGGGTTTTGAGGTGCTGGCTCCTGAAAGGGAATTTCTTTACGATTCGCCTGAATCGCTTTTGCCTCTGATCGAAAATGCCAGCATAGTGATCCATCTGGCAGGGGCTCCCATAGCTACCCGCTGGACCAGAAAATACAAAGACGAAATCTACCACAGTCGGGTAAGTACTACAAAAAACCTTGCCAAGGCTATTTCGATGGCTTCAGCAAAACTCAAATTATTTCTTTGTGCTTCGGCGGTTGGAATATATCCCGATTCTGGCTTGCACGATGAATTTATCGAAAAAACCGGAACGGGATTTCTGGCCAGGGTTTGCTCCGACTGGGAAAAAGCCTCCTGTGAGGTGCCGCATGAGGTCAGGGTGGTAAATTTGCGATTTGGGCTAATATTGGGCAGTAATGGAGGCGCATTACCCAAAATTGTATTTCCTTTCAGGTTTTACTCAGGAGCATGGTTTGGCAGCGGATTGCAATGGATATCCTGGGTACATTTGTTGGATGCTGTTGAGATTATGCGGTTTGTTATAATAAATTCTGCAATAACGGGCCCGGTAAATGTGGTGGCTCCTAATCCAATCCGAAGCAAAGAATTTACCAGGCTTCTTTCATCCGTTCTTAATCGTCCGGCATGGTTACCGGTTCCTGAATTTGTACTTCAATGTTTGCTCGGTGAAGGCGCTACAGTGCTCACAAGAGGGCAAGCATCGGTTCCGAAAAAACTGCTTGATGCAGGGTATCAGTTTTTATATCCGGATTTGTTTGATGCTTTGAAAAATCTTCTGAAAGGTTCTGGCTCTGCTAAGCAAAAGTTGCATTGTCTTTAACCAAACAAACGCCTGAAAACCTGATCCAGCCTGCTAACGGGATTTACCTCGATTCCGGTGTTTTTCTTTACCACCCCTTTCAGATTGTATTTTGAAACAAAAATTTCGCGGAATCCGAGTTTTTCCGCTTCGCTTATACGTTGTTCAATTCTGATTACAGGCCTAATCTCTCCAGTAAGACCAACTTCGGCCGCAAAACAGGTTTTTTCATCAACAGGTATGTCCTCATTTGAAGACAGCAGAGCAACTATCACGCCCAGGTCTGTGGCCGGGTCGTCAACTTTAATCCCTCCGGTTATATTCAGAAAAACGTCTTTTGAAGAAATGCGTATCCCGTTTCGTTTCTCAAGTACTGCCAGCAGCATGTTGAGCCTCTTAAAATCGAATCCGTTTGATACACGCTGGGGAGTGCCGTAAACAGCCTGGCTAACCAAGGCCTGCGTTTCGACCAGAAGGGGGCGCTGACCTTCAACTGTTGCCGATATAGTTACTCCGCTAACCTGGTCGTCGCGTTGCGAAAGCAAAACCTCTGAAGGATTTAGCACCTCGCGCAATCCGTTGGAGCGCATTTCAAAAATCCCCAGTTCGCTTGTACTTCCAAACCGGTTTTTGGTTGCCCTAAGCAGGCGATAAACATGGTTTTGATCCCCCTCAAACTGGAGCACTGTGTCAACCATGTGTTCCAAAATCTTCGGGCCTGCAATCATCCCTTCCTTGGTGATATGTCCAATCAGGAAAACCGGAACTCCGGTTACTTTTGCGTAACGCTGAAATTCTGAAGCACACTCCCTTATTTGGGTAATGCTCCCTGCCGAGGATTCAACCGAGGGAGTGGTAAGGGTTTGTATTGAGTCAACTATTATTAGTCCCGGATTTAAATCATTTAAATGCCTGAAGATGTTCGCTGTGTCAGTTTCAGTAAGAATATAACAATCACTTGGACCCATCCCCAGCCTGTTTGCACGCATTCTGAGCTGCAACTCGCTTTCTTCACCAGAAATATAAATAACTCTCGTGTCTTTTATTTTCAAAGCAACCTGAAGCAATAGGGTTGATTTACCAATACCCGGCTCGCCTCCAACAAGCATGATGGCGCCCGGAACAAGGCCTCCTCCCAGCACACGGTTCAGTTCGGAGTTCCCTATGTCTTTCCTGTTTTCTTGTCCGGCTTCAATTTCATTAATCAGCCTTGGACGATTCTCTGTATCGCGTTTAGGAAGATGTTGCTTATTAGGCGGTTCTGCTACAATGATTTCCTCCTGATAGGTGTTCCACTCCCCGCACGAGTGGCAGCGACCAATCCATTTGGCCGATCTGGCTCCGCAATTGCTGCAGCTAAAACTTGTTTTGACCTTCGCACCCATACATCTTCAGGAATTAGTCCTTTTTAACAAAAACACGTCCTTAAAATTACATAAAAACCCGGATTCCCTAACCGAAGGTGAATTCATGTATGAACATAATCCCGGCAGAATTTTTACTCAAAATAATAATGGTGTGTTCAAAAGTTGTACCTTAACGCCTTGTTTTAAAAAGAAAAATCCATAATTAGTAACCTATAAATTATGCGAAGCTAAAATTTCACATTAGAATTTTAAATTACTTTAATCTTTAAATTTTTTTTCGAATGAAAGACTTGGTTATTGGCATCGACATTGGCGGAACGCTGACAAAATGCGGATTTGTTGACCGCGAAGGTATTTTTTATGCCGAAGGGCAAATTCAAACCGATCCGTATGACCTTGTGGAAGAATACCTGAAAAGCCTTACTTCCGAACTCAGGCGTCTCGAAACCCTGATAAAGGTACCATTCCAAATTATCGGAGTTGGAATAGGTGCGCCAAATGGAAATTACCACAAAGGAACCATAGAAAACGCTGCAAACCTGAAATGGAAGGGGATAATCCCTTTTGCAGAACTTTTCAGAAAATATTATAATGTCCCGGTTAAACTTACTAACGATGCCAATGCCGCAGCTCTGGGCGAGATGATATACGGAGCAGCAAAAGGAATGCGCGATTTTATTATGATAACTCTTGGAACCGGCCTTGGAAGCGGACTGGTTGTAAATGGCGACCTTGTATATGGGCACGACGGGTTTGCAGGTGAACTGGGACACATAAATGCTCAGAAAAACGGACGAAAGTGCGGATGCGGAAATTTCGGGTGCCTCGAAACTTACGTGTCGGCTCCAGGAATAAAACGTACGGTTTTCGAACTGCTTGCGAGCGACCATGAAGGCTCCGACCTCGTCAATTATTCATTCAGCGACCTTAACAGCGAAATGATTTACGAGGCAGCAAAAAAGAACGACCCCGTGGCCCTCAAAGCTTTTGACATCACCGCCAAGATACTTGGAACCAAACTTGCCGACTCTGTGGCACATACAAGCCCTGAGGCTATTTTCCTGTTTGGCGGAC
Organism: Bacteroidales bacterium; assembly: GCA_035477635.1. Lineage (GTDB taxonomy): Bacteria > Bacteroidota > Bacteroidia > Bacteroidales > UBA7960 > UBA7960. Next base: position 3,280 of record DATIKK010000144.1, read on the forward strand.
TTGCAAAATCGGGACGTTATATTTTTGAGCCCACCAAAAAATACATGGAAGAGAGCCTTTTGGGTACATTCCGCAATAAGGTAAAACTTTTGCCCTCCGGCTTAATGGACAAAAATGTAGCCATTTTAGGAGCAGGAGCTCTCATTTGGAAAGACATGTAACTGAAAACCCTGAGCCTTCGAAATCCTTTGATCAGGATTTGCTAACTCGAAATTTTTCTGAACAAAAGAAAAATACAACAGCTGTATTATTGGCCTGGAGTACCCCTGAGCCTGACATCTTAATTTGAAAATTTCCGGATATTGAAAAATTCAATGAAAAAGCCTGCAAGCATAATTATCCGCGATTACCATCCAACAGACTATCCAGAGGTAGAAAGGCTCTGGGAAGAGACAGGGCTTGGAGGCTCTTTCAGGGGCGACAATAAAACCGTAATTGAACGCAGCCTCGCTCTTGGCGGCAAATTGCTGATTGCCTCGTTGGAAGATGGTTTTGTTGCCGGCACCTCATGGATGACTTTCGACGGCCGACGGATACATCTTCATCATTTTGGAGTAAGTCCTAAATACCAACGTCAGGGTATAGGCCGCCAACTTGCCCTTGCCTCCATTGCTTTTGCAAAAGAAAAGGGCTGCCAGATAAAACTTGAGGTACACCGCGACAATGTAGCTGCAATTTCACTTTACAAAAATATGGGGTTCGAGTACCTGGGCGATTACGATGTTTACATAATCAGGGATTTGTCATGAACCACAGGCCGGAAAACAAACCGGCCTGTGGCATTTAGTCTGAGGTTGGCTGATTGGTTATTCCTTCCTGCTTTCGATCAGAATTCCGAGAATTTTAATGGCAGCCTCGGCTATAATGGTTCCCGGTCCAAAAACACCTACCACACCTGCGTCGTACAGGTACTGGTAATCCTGGGGTGGAATAACCCCGCCTACAATTACCATGATGTCGTCGCGCGAGAGGGCTTTTAATTCCTGAATAATCTGTGGCGCAAGAGTTTTGTGTCCGGCCGCCAGGCTCGAAACTCCAACCACATGTACGTCGTTTTCCACAGCCTGCCTTGCGGCTTCCTTTGGGGTTTGGAATAGCGGACCAATGTCAACATCGAATCCCATGTCGGCATAAGCAGTGGCTACAACTTTTGCGCCTCTATCGTGTCCATCCTGCCCCATTTTGGCAATCATGATCCGGGGTCTTCGGCCCTCCATGGCGGCAAACTGGTCGGCCATCTTACGGGCCTTCATAAAACTTTCGTTTTTCTCTATTTCCATTGAATAAACACCTGTTATTGAACGTATTGAAGCTTGATAACGACCGAAAATCTTCTCACAGGCTATGCTTATTTCACCCAGGGAGGCTCTTTTACGGGCAGCATCTATTGCCAGTTCCAGTAAATTGCCTTCTCCTGTTTCGCAGGCTCGGGTAATGGCTTCAAGGGACTTCTGAACTTCTTCATTGTTGCGGTTAGCACGCAGATATTCAAGGCGTTTTATCTGGGCAGAACGAACAGCCGTGTTGTCAACGTCAAGGATTTCAATAGGATCTTCCTTTTCGAGCCTGTATTTGTTTACTCCCAGGATGATATCTTTACCCGAATCGATCCGTGCCTGCTTTCGGGCAGCAGCCTCCTCAATACGCATTTTCGGAATACCTGTTTCGATGGCAACCGCCATCCCTCCAAGACTTTCTACTTCCTGTATATGAGCCCATGCCCGGTGAGCTATCTCATGCGTAAGCGATTCTACATAGTACGATCCGGCCCATGGGTCGATGGCCTTGCACACATTTGTTTCCTCCTGAATAAAAATTTGGGTGTTGCGTGCAATCCGGGCAGAGAAATCGGTCGGCAGGGCTATGGCTTCGTCGAGGGCGTTGGTGTGCAACGACTGGGTATGTCCAAGCACCGCAGCCATGGCCTCAATAGCCGTGCGGGCCACGTTGTTGAAAGGGTCCTGCTCGGTTAGGCTCCACCCCGATGTTTGCGAATGGGTTCGCAGCACCAGCGATTTGGAATTTTTGGGGTTAAACTGTTTTACAATTTTGGCCCAGAGCAGCCGCGCAGCCCGCATCTTGGCTATCTCCATAAAATGGTTCATGCCTACTGCCCAGAAAAAAGACAGACGAGGTGCAAAGGAATCAATATCCATTCCTGCTTTCACACCGGTACGTAAATATTCATGCCCGTCAGCAAGGGTATAGGCAAGCTCAATATCGCAGGTGGCGCCGGCCTCTTGCATGTGATATCCGCTTATGGATATTGAGTTGAACTTTGGCATGTTTTGAGATGTAAACCGGAATATGTCGGCTATAATCCTCATTGAGGGCAGTGGCGGGTAAATGTAAGTGTTTCGCACCATGAATTCCTTAAGGATGTCGTTCTGTATGGTTCCGGTAAGCTTCTCCATGCTTACCCCCTGCTCTTCGGCGGCCACTATATAAAAAGCCATTATGGGCAATACGGCGCCGTTCATTGTCATCGAAACCGACATAACATCGAGAGGTATCTGATCGAAAAGGATTTTCATATCCAAAACAGAGTCGATCGCCACACCGGCTTTCCCAACATCGCCAACAACCCTTTCGTGATCGGAATCATATCCGCGGTGGGTTGCCAGGTCGAAAGCAACTGACAGGCCTTTTTGGCCGGCAGCCAGGTTTCGGCGGTAAAAGGCATTGGATTCTTCGGCGGTGCTGAATCCGGCATATTGACGTATTGTCCAGGGCTTCATTACAAACATTGTACTGTATGGACCACGTAAGTATGGCACTATGCCGGCAGCGTAATTCAGATGCTCCAATGGCAAAAGGTCCTCAGGGACGTAAACCGGTTTGACTTTTATCTGCTCAGCCGTAATCCATGTCTTTTCCGAAGTTTGCTGTTTGATTTCCTTCGTATTTTCCGACTTCCAGCTATTGGCATCAAAAGATATATTTTTAAAATCAGGTCTCATTTTATGGCTTTTATAGTTCAGAAAATAATCATTCAACGCCCAGTTTCTGGTTGAAATGGGTAAGCGCTTCCAGCAGATTGGTGCGTAGATGAATATAATGGTCAACGCCTGCTTCGTCGAGCGTTTTAATAAGCTCTTTGGGGTAACCGGCAACAACGACAAGCGTTTTAGGCATTATTTCTTTAATTTGCGAAACAGCAGGAGCAATGTTGGCATATTCCTCGTCGCTGCTGCAAAAAACCACTATCTCTGCACCTGATTCCACAGCCTCTGTTACACCGTCTTCCAGTATGTCGAATCCTTCCTTATCGATGAGCCGGTAGCCCGAAACCCCAAAAAAATTGGTAGTAAATCCCGCCCTTGCTTTGCGCATAGTAAGATTTCCGAAAGCCAGCAAAAACACTTTCGGTATTTCAAAGCCCCTTTTCAGGTGATTTTCAACAGCAAGACGCAGCGCTTCAAAAGCCTGGGCGCCTCTAACCGGCTTAAGAACTGCCGTCTGGCAAAGGCC
>DATIKK010000145.1:0-2506 GCA_035477635.1 Bacteroidales bacterium
AAAGATTGCCTCGGCTTTAGGCCTGGAAGCTGTGGAAACAGAACCCATGATTGCCGTGTTGCGATGCAATGGCAGTCGCACCAACAGCCCTCCAGGAGTGAAATTCGATGGGGCAATGACCTGTGCTTTTGTGCACAGCCTTTTCTCAGGCGAGGGAGGTTGTCCTCATGGCTGCCTTGGTTACGGTGATTGTGTGGTCGCCTGTACTTTTGATGCAATGTATATGGATCAGAACACCGGCCTCCCGGTTATCAGTAACGAAAAATGTGTGGCCTGTGGAGCCTGCGTTAAAGTCTGCCCGCGAAACATAATCGAAATGCGTAAGAAAGGAAAGAAAGATCGGCGAATTTACGTTTCGTGCATCAACATTGAAAAAGGAGGAATAGCCCGAAAAAACTGCTCAGTGGCCTGCATTGGTTGTGGAAAATGTGTTAAAGAATGCCAATTCGACGCTATTCTGCTCGAAAACAACCTTGCATATATCGACTTTAACAAATGTACCCTTTGCCGAAAATGCGTTACTGCTTGTCCCACATGTGCAATTACAGAGTTGAATTTCCCTCCGCGGAAAGTTAAACCAGAAACCAGCCAATCCTCCCCTTAATAAAGAAATGACTGAATTAATCTCTTTGTCAAAGAATTATTTTTCCCAAAAAAGTAAATGCCAAGAAAGTGTTGCGAACATTTAACATAGGTGGAGTTCATCCACCAGAAAACAAGTTGTCGGAAAAATCTCCAATCGTAGTATTGCCCATTCCCGAAACTGTCGTGATTCCTGTTGCCCAACATTTAGGTGTGCCGGCAATACCCGTTGTAGCCAAGGGCGACCAGGTTAAAGCCGGACAATTGATTGCCAGGAGTTCGGCATTTATTTCGGGCAACATACATTCATCGGTATCGGGTAAGGTGATTAAAATCGATGATATGCCCGACTCATGCGGCTATTTGAGAAAAGCAATAGTAATAAAGGTTGAAGGTGATGAGTGGATTGAAGGCATTAACACCTCGCCTGGTATAATCAGGGAATGCTTTCTCTCGCCAAAGGAAATAGTTGACAAAGTAATTGAGATGGGTGTAGTTGGAATGGGTGGTGCCACATTTCCATCAGGTGTAAAATTGATGCCGCCACCAGGCAAAAAAATAGAAGTTCTGATAATCAACGGGGTTGAGTGTGAACCATACCTTACCTCCGATCACAGACTAATGGTTGAAAGGCCTGAGGAGATTCTGATTGGAGTTTCGTTGCTGATGAAAGCCACCGGCGCCGGTAAAGCTATGATAGGCATTGAGAATAACAAGCCTGATGCCATTGAAATAATGAAGCATTCAGCACAGGATTTTCCCGGTATAACCATACACCCGCTAAAGGTAAAGTACCCCCAGGGAGGCGAAAAACAACTTATCCAGGCTTTGACGAACAGGATGGTACCTTCGGGTAAACTACCCATTGAAGTGGGAGCGATAGTCTTTAATGTGGGGACGGCTTTTGCAGTGTATGAAGCGGTTCAGAAAAACAAGCCCCTTGTTGAACGGGTGGTAACCATTACCGGCAAAAACCTGGAAAAACCTTCCAACTATCTGGTTCGGATCGGAACTCCGGTAAGGGCGTTGATTGAGGCCGCAGGAGGATTACCTTCCGACACCGGTAAGTTGGTTAACGGAGGGCCAATGATGGGTAAAGCCCTGAATTCGGTTGATGTACCTGTAACCAAAGGCTGCAGCGGCATTTTACTTTTCCGGGACCCGGAATCTTTACGCAAGCCCGCTGTTAACTGCATACGATGTGCCAGATGCCTGGATGGATGCTGCATGGGGCTTGAGCCATATCTGCTGGCGGTACTTGCAGAAAAAAAACGTTTCGAAGATTGTGAGACTCAGAGGATAATGGATTGTATTGAGTGTGGATCGTGTTCGTATATTTGCCCTTCGGGCAGGCCATTGTTAGACCATATCAGAGTTGGCAAAGCTGAAACCGGCAAAATGATAAGAAAACGATCGGGTAATTGAAACTTTTCAAGGTAGAATTAAGCTAAGACATACTTATGGGTTTATTAACCGTTTCAGGCTCCCCTCATGTTTACACCTCCCAGTCGGTGAGCAAAATAATGTATGGGGTAATAGTTTCCCTGATTCCGGCAATGCTTGCAGCATTCTATTTTTTTGGATTGCCAGCCGTATTGCTAACCGTAACCGCAGTTGTAAGCTGTATGGTCGTTGAATTCGTCATTCAAAAGTATCTGATACGAGGACCAGTAACTGTTTTCGATGGTTCGGCCATCATTACAGGCATTTTGCTAGCGTTCAATCTTCCGTCGAGCCTTCCTTTGTGGATGGTTGTGGTTGGCTCGGTGGTGGCAATAGGAGTAGGCAAAATGACCTTCGGTGGTTTGGGGAAAAATCCTTTTAATCCAGCCCTGGTAGGAAGGGTTTTTCTCATGGTGTCCTTTCCGGTACAAATGACCAGCTATCCTGTACCCTCGCCCCTTAATACCCGGTTGGTTGACAT
>DATIKK010000146.1:0-9109 GCA_035477635.1 Bacteroidales bacterium
AGTAAGAATTTTCGGGTATCAATATGGTAGCCTCTTACCATTTCGCGGAGCTGTTCTATCGGTTTGGTATGCCTCTCTCCTCCAAAGGCAATAAATGTTATCGAATCGTTTATAACCGGTGCTGTTTCCTGGTCAGGCTCAATTGAAAAAACCACATCAGGAAGCCAGATTCGGTTTTCAAGGCCAGGATAACCTGGTTGCCCGGCATACGTTTCATAATACAGCCAAGCCCCTTCGAACCAATATTGCCGGATTGCAATTGTGCTATAGTCAGATGGTTTTCCTGATATCATTTTTTCAACCAGTGAAACCGTGCCTGGCTGTTGGTTTTTAGTTACAAGCAATAGGGTTGCTTTATGGCCTGGTTTATGGGTGGCAAGTTCCAACTGTTGGTGATTGGCATGGGGGGTTGAATCAGGTGTTATCAGGTATCCTAAAACAGCTAATAAAATTCCTAACAGAATGAAAAAAAAACTTGCCATTGCCATCGGATTGCGGCAAAACCTCCGCAAAACTAAGCCACTGATGGGTCCATGTGTGTTAATCGGTCTCCTTCTAAACACCTTTGAGCTTTTAATGCGACAAATTTAAAACAAAATGGTTTGAAAGGCGTTTAACTTTTCAATTGAGCTTGTTTTGCGGTATTAAAGAGCTGTGTTTGATTTAATATTACTATTTACAGCAAAACACCGAAAAAATAAATTGAAAGATATGACAAAGAAATTCATTTTTACCACAGCAACTGTTCTATTGGTGTTTACCCTTAATTTGGGATACGTAAGGGCAGACGAGGCAAAAATAAACTGGCTATCAATGGACCAAGCGCTACAGTACCACAGGCAAAATCCCAAAAAAATTTTTGTTAATATATATACCAGTTGGTGCGGATGGTGCAAGCGAATGGACGCAGAAACTTTCTCCCACCCTGTAATTGTGGATTACATAAACACCCATTTTTACCCTGTTAAACTAAATGCCGAACAGACAGAACCAATTGAATTCGGGGGTGTTACGTACATAAACGAACGTCCTGACCGTCGTGGTACGCCCCACAACTTTGCAGTGGCCATTTTGCAGGGTCGCTTGAGTTATCCGGCAGTTGCTTTTTTCGACGAGAGCCTTAATTTGATTTTCGCCTTGCCTGGTTTCAGGCCTCCGGCAAACATGGAAGCTGTTTTGGTGTTTTTCAATGACGATATTTTTGAAAATAACCCCAACCTCGACAATTTTATTTCCAACTTTCAGGGCCGTATATCCCGGTAGCAAGTTAGCCTTATAAGCCTGAGGTTAGTTTGCGTACCTGCGACAAATACCAGTTGCAAATCCTGGCGTTGTAACTGTAAATAATTTTGAGCGGTGATAGGCCTTCTTTTTTCATCTGGCGATCCATCTGGGTAGTAAACCTGTCGTAGCAAACCCAGTCGGCTTTCTTAAGTTTAAATGAGATTACCCACGATGGAGCTAATGGTTTTATTATTTTGGCAAACAGCTTTATCAACCGGTTTTCTTTCAATTCCTTTAGTTCTTCTTTGCCAAAATAAATACCAAGTGGCCTGAAATACTCCTCTTCGAGCAACTCATCATAAAGCAATTTATGTTTTCTTAATTCGAAGGGTACCTGTCTGAAAAGGTTACGAAGGTCTTTATGCCAAAGTGGTAACCTGAAGGCGTATCCGAAATAAATAAATGTGTGCACCGATTGAAAAATGAATTTCGATCTTTTTTCTTTCACATCCCAATCTTCTACATACACACTATACTTATGGTGCGTAACCGATTCCGGGGGATTGTAACCGGCAAACCAATCCTTGAGTCGCTTCTTAATCTGGTCGCGGGCGCATTTGTTTAAAGGAAGGAATGGGTAATAATTTTTCAGAACATGCTTGGGTAATTTTTCAAATTGAGAATGGCTTATGTCTGCCTTTTTTAAATGGCCGCCAGCAAGAAAATCGCCGCCATGCCCGGGCAGAAATACGCTGTTGTCAGGAACCAGGTTGTTTTCTTTCAAGTACTTGACTGCAAAATATTCCTGAAGGTAAGGCATGGAATAGTTATTTCCTGCATAGCGCACATAGTCAAGGAAGCCTGGGTCATTCAAATAACCGAACGGGTCAATCTTGCGATAATCAACAAATATCCAGGTATAGCCCAGCTTTTCGGCTACACGACGGCTAAGCTCCGACTCAGCATTTGGTCTTCCGTAAGTAAAGCATATCACTTTGCTATAACCGGCATTTTTCAATAGGCAAAGGATTAGACGAGAATCGTAACCGCCACTCAGCGGCACAACTGCAGTACGGTTGTTTAGCGATGTGATTAGCCTTTTAATCACATTTTTCAATTTATAAACAAATTGCACCTTCAGGTCGGATAAATCATCCTCCATAAAACCCTTTGGAAGCCAATAATAATAAAATTCTGATTCGAGAGTGCCATCGGGCTTGAGCAGAAGTATTTCTCCTGCCCTGATTTTAAAAATGTCTTTTAAAAGGGTTTCGCGGCCCAATACAAATCCAGCTCCTAAAAACTCATCGAATGCCGGTGTATTGCACTGTTTGTTTTTTTTCAGGCCAAGCAGGTTCTCGCTGCTGTCCGACACCAGCCATTGCCCGTCCTCCAACGTATAAAATACAGGAAACATACTCATTACTCCATTGCCGATAAGTATGCCTTCGGGTGTTTTGCGTATGATTGTGAAAGGCCCATCGATTTTCTCCAGGTTCTGCTTGAGTTCTTTCCGGCTTGTAATGGTTTGCAAAAAATCAAGAGCCGAATCTTCGTGAAAGTGGCGACTGTCAATGTCGAAGAAAAAGCCTTTGAAAATCAAGTCATTCCTTTGATGCCAATGGTAATGGTTATTGTAAATCAGATAAACATGCTCCATAATTTTCCAAATTTTAAAGAATTTCTTTCAAGATTTTAAAGTATTTATTTGCTATTGTTTCTTTTGAAAAGTTTGATATTGCGTACTGTCTAATGAAATCTCTGTTAAAAAAACTGTATTGTTGCACCATTCTTATCATGGCTTCGGCCAATCCGGCTGGATGTTGGATTGGAACCATCATTCCAACTTTTTTATTGACAAAATCATGAGGACCGCCCGATGAACTTCCAATTACGGGCAAACCGCATGACATTGCCTCGATAAAGACTACTCCGAAAGCTTCGTAGCGACTTGCCAGCACAAATGCATGAGCACGGTGCATTTGCCTTCTCACTTCGTGCCTGTCAAGTTGTCCTACGAATGATATAAAATTATTCAAATTATTTTTTGCTGCTAATCTTTGAAGAATTTTTAATTGACTGCCCTTTCCTCCAATAATCAGGCGGCAATGCCCGGGCATCTTTTCATTTACAATTCTGAATGCCTCTATCAGCGTATCCATCCCTTTTACATTTTCGAGGCTTCCCAGCGAAAAAAAAGTAAATTTTTCGGAGAAAGGAGCAGATGCCATGCAGAAAAAATCCGTATCAACCATATTTGGAATTGACGTTATTTTGTCATTACAATTGGGAACAAGCTCCTTTATTTTGGGCTGGAGGCTATCGCTCACGGTTACAATTTTGGAGGCCATGCCGTAGGCCTTTTTAAGATAAGGGACATACCAGGGCTTAAATAACGCGCGGGCTTCAGGAGTGTTATAAACAAAACGGCTGCGATGCTCTACAATTAAGAATGGGATTTTGTATTTTTCCCTTATTTGTTTTGCAACCCAGCCTGCCCAGATCGCGCTGTGGGCGATTATAACATCAGGTTTTCCGTACCGTTTTAAATACCACCTGAAAAACTGCATCATCATGGCAGTCCAGGCAGCAAAATTCAGTTTTTCAAAAAGAGGTATGATCCAGTATTTCCGTTCAAATTCATTAAAAGTTCCTTCGCTGTTTTTATTAGTTCTAAATGCATTAAAGAGATTTGATGGGGTAAGGGATTTCAAACTGGTATGTACTCCGGCCAAAACATCAACCTTAATTCCATTTACGGCAAGGGCGCCGGAATGCTCTTTAAAAAAATAGCCCCCGTTTGGCGGATACCACGAAGGAATGACTAAAACCTTTATTTGCAAATCCGACTTCATTTCTGACCTTTTGCTTTTTTATCCTGTTTTATTCTGCTGCCTTTGGGCTAATTGCATATACCACAATAGGTTGTACGAAACCATTACAAAACTTACCGCAGTAAACAGCCCAAGCGACAAAGTTATGTTTTGTGCCAGAATTCCTGCTGCAAGGGCGCTGAAACGCAGCAAAAGGTAAACCAGGTCAATGACCATGGCCCTCCTCTGGCGCGAAAACAACTCAGGAAGGAATGACAAAGGGCTGGTTAAGAATACCATAAACAACCATGGTGACAAAATCTGTACGAAATTTCCGGCTTTTGAGTATTCGGGCGGAAAAACAAGTAAGAAAAGGGCAGGGGCAAAGGTTGCCAATATTGCAAATGGCCCTATCCCAATCCAAAACTGCCTGATTAACAGCTTTTTCAGAATGGGATAAACCGGCTTGTTTTTGTTATGATCTTCAATTATTTTTTGCGAAAGAACTTGATGCAGGCTTTGGGAAAATAGGCTTAATGGTTTGAAAATAAAGCCATATCCAAAAGCAAAGAGGCCGGCAACTTCGGCCGAAAACCCGCGGGTAAACATGATTACAGGTAGTGCCCCCGAAAGATTGTTGGTAAGATTGAGCAACATATTGTATCGCGGATAGCCCGAATACCTTTTTGCTTGCCTTATTAGCGCTTCGGGTGAAATATCAGCCAGGTTCAAGAGTTTTCTCCCTGTTCGCCAAAAAATATGCACAGCGCCGGCTACCTGGGCAAATATTTGTGATGCCAGCAAACCATTAAACGGACTTTGCAAGAAACCAGTAAGCAGACGTGCTCCGTTAAGCGTTGTGTAATGAACCTGGGTGTTTTCGGCCATGAACCCAAAATGTTTGTTTCGGTTGGAATAGAAAAGGCATCCCTGAGATACTCCATGCAATACAAGACTTAGGGGAATGACCCACAGCCATGTACGAAGGGCATAATTGCCCATTATGGATACAATGTAACCACCTGCCAACAGCAATACCAGTGAAACCACAGCAGCAAAAACCAACGAAAGAATCTGAACTAACCAAAACAACGAACGCGCATCATGGTCGTTGTTGGTAAGCATTATTGCCTGTTCGTACCGTGCAGTTCCAATTACCGATAATATGCTGAAAATGGCCAGATATAATGCAGTGAGGCCGAATTCGTCGGGTGTGAACAGTTTAGCAAACAAAGGCGAAAGCAGTAGTGTAACACCCTGGGCAATAAGCGAACCGGTGAATAGTTTCAGAAAATGCCCCACGCTTTCCCTTCCCGAAAACCCCGTTAACATTATGGCTGGCTTAAATGGATTTGTTCACAGCAACTTTTAAGGATGCAAATTTCGTTAAAAATACCTAATTTGCCGTTAATCGAACCAATTGAATCATATAAGTTTGCTTAGCTGCCGATTTCTTAAAAAATTCTATCGCCCCGAAATCAATTGTTAGGTTAAATAGATAACTTTATTGAAATTCTTCAAATTGTAGTTTAAATGCGAAATTTAGTAAAGGCTGCTGATGCGCTTCGGCAACTTGTAAAAAACCCATGGTTGCTAAATAAATTATTTGACGAGGAGTTGTACTGGCGAAAAAAGGTACTGAGAAAACGTAAATTTGAAAACGGGTTGCCTGTTCTTGACCTGTCAACGTTTTTCGAGAAAGCCACTGAAACTGTCTCGCCCTATGCCTTTCTCGATGGTGGTAGTTTGCCTACAGATTTGGCGTTACTGAGGGCTTTGGCAAGGAGGTTTAAGGTTGAAAATTATTTGGAAATAGGCACCTGGCGGGGCGAAAGTGTGGCCAACGTTGCACCCCTTGTAAAAAATGCAGTAACTATAAACCTGCCTGACGATTCAATGCGAAAAATAGGACACAGTGAGGAATATATAATGCAGCACAGGGTTTTTTCCAGTAATTTACCCAATGTAGTTCATTTGCAGGCCAACTCACTAAAATTCGATTTTCGTTCCCTGGGAAACGACTATGGTCTAGCTTTTATTGACGGCGATCACCATTACGAAGCTGTAAAGTCAGATACCCGCAATGTGCTGCATTGCCTGCACCCTTTAGGGATCATCGTTTGGCACGACTATGGTCTTAATCCTGAGCAGGTGCGCTGGAGCGTACTGGCAGGAATACTTGATGGCCTGCCTTCGGCTATGCATCATCGCCTGTTTCATGTTTCCAATACAAAATGCGCGGTTTACTTTCCAGTGGGAACCATCGAACGGTTGCAGGTCATCCAGCTACAAGGCCCAACTACTGAAAGGTATTTTGAGATAATGATTCGAATTAAACCATAGTCAGTCTGGCGGGGGCATCAGGCGGGGTTTTTTGCTGCTCCGGCTGAGGATTGGTTTGTTGTTGCTGGCCAAATTCTTTGGCAAGGAGTTCTTTGAGTTGTAAAGGTTTTAAATTTTTTTTCAATTCCCCGTTTTTTGCAAATGATATTTTTCCGGTTTGCTCACTAACAATCAGGGCAATGGCATCCGATACTTCGGTAATGCCTGCGGCCGCCCTATGACGCATGCCCAGATTGGCCGGAATAGACTGATTTTCCGATACCGGCAATACACATCTGGCTGCTTTTACCCGGTTGTTTGTTATAATGACCGCCCCGTCGTGCAGAGGACTGTTCTTATAAAAAATTGTTTCAAGTAACTGTTCCGAAACCCGGGCATCAATCAACTCGCCAGTATCTACGTAAAAGCCAAGGTCGTTTTCACGGGTTATAATTATCAGGGCGCCAGTTCGGTCTTCGGCAAAATGCTGGCAGGCATTCACAAGCGATGAAACATTCAGTTTAACACCGTCATCGAGTTGGGTGAAAATTCTGAAAAGGCGGCTGCTACCCTTGTTAAAGAAGCTGCGGGTGCCGAGCAAGAGCAAAAATTTTCGTATCTCAGGCTGAAAAACAATGATTAATGCTAAAACCCCTACGCTTACAAACTGACCTAAAATGGCTGCCAGGAGCTCCATATCAAAAATCCTTACAAGCCACCAGATCAGGTAAACCGATACTATACCCAAGAAAATATTCAGCGTACCCGTGCCGCGTATTAGCAGGTAGAGTTGAAAAAGTATCAGGGCAACAAGTAAAATATCAATAACATCAAGCAGGCGTACCTGCAAAAATCCGGTTGCAAACAGAACAGACATAATATTTTTTTAACCGATTAGTTCTGACTTTGGTTTTTATACATTTCTACAATCTTTAAGGCTTCGAACGCTTCACGCACGTCATGCACCCTTAGAATGCCGGCACCTTTAAGGAGGGCAAGCGTGTGGGCTGATGTTGTGCCGTTAAGCGCTCCTTCAGGGCCGGAACCCACAATTTTATAAACCATCGATTTGCGCGATATTCCGACCATTAACGGCAAGTTAAGAATCCTGAAAAAATCCAGTTGATTCAACAAACGGTAATTATCCTCCAGAGTTTTACCAAACCCAAAACCCGGGTCAATGATAATGTCGTGTACACCGAGTTGATTCAGAGTATTAATTTTTTTTGTGAAAAACAGAGCTACTTCTTTTGTAATGTCCTGGTAAGCAGGATTATGCTGCATGTTTTCGGGAGTTCCCTGCATGTGAGTCAGTACGTATGGAGATTTCAACAAGGCTATTACAGTGAACATTTCAGGGTCGATCTGGCCAGCCGAAACATCATTGATCATGCCTGCCCCTTCGCCTATGGCCATAATGGCTGTCTGCGAATTGTATGTATCAATGGATATTATTGTCTCTGGAAAACGCTTTATAATCCCCTGGATTACCGGTTTTAACTTCTCTGTTTCTTCAGCCGTTGTTATCAGCCTTGCCCCTGGCCTGGTTGAGGCAGCACCTATATCGAGGATGTGTGCTCCTTGGTCAAGCAACATTTCGGCGTGTTTCAGAACATCCCAGGTGGTTTTAAATTTATTGCCATCGTAAAACGAGTCGGGGGTAATATTAATGATACCCATCACCAGAGGTGTGGATAAATTCATAATTTTGCCCCTTATGTTGAGTGTTTTTTGCGGACTGCAAAAAGTGTTTTTAGTCATGCTTCCTGTTACCTTTCACTATAATTGGACAAACCTTCTTTTATGTCAAATACCGATAAGCAATACGACCAAATAAAAAAAATCTGTCTCGATATTTTTACGGTTAAGTTGAAAGATTATGGCGCTGCATGGCGTATCATGCGACCAACTGCTCTTACCGACCAGCTATACATCAAAGCTCAGCGGATTCGTTCCCTGCAAAACAAAGGTACTCAAAAAATACTTGAAGGAATTACTCCGGAGTTTATCGGAATCGTAAACTATGCCATTGTAGGTTTAATTCAGCTCGAAATGGGGGTTGCCGCAGAACCAGATATTTCGGCAGGTGAGGCCATTGAAAGGTGGAATGCTTATTTCGAAAAGGCAAGAGGATTGATGCACAACAAAAACCACGATTACTCAGAAGCATGGCGCTCTATGCGGGTTTCGTCGCTTTCCGATATCATCCTTATGAAAATCATGCGGGTAAAACAGATTGAGGACAATATGGGAAAAACTTATGTTTCGGAAGGTGTCGATGCAAACTATTACGATATTGTTAATTATTCGGTTTTTGCCCTAATAAAGCTTGAACTTGAAGGAGCTAATAATTAAATTTACCGCAAAATTGCCCGAAAGTGCTGAAATTTGTTTTCAGAAGGATTTGGTACGGCTTCTGGGTTTTCCTGGGAGTTATAACCATAGTCTTTTTTTTGTTCACAGTTTTGCCTGGCGATCCTGCCAGGATGATGCTTGGTCAGCGGGCTGATATAACTTCGGTTGAGGCAATACAAAAGGAGTTGGGGCTTGATCGCCCTATTTGGGTGCAATATCTCAATTACCTGAACGACCTTTCGCCAATCTCGGTTCATAACAATAGTAATCCCGGCAATTTCTTTTTTTTGAACCATGAAAAATACAATGTATTAACTCATCTGCCGGTTGGCGAATTATCGCTGGCCATTAAATTGCCGTATCTAAGGCGATCATATCAGACAAACAGGGAGGTT
>DATIKK010000147.1:0-6243 GCA_035477635.1 Bacteroidales bacterium
CCTTCAGATGCCCGGTCGCCCGGGAAACCTGTGCGGCTGAGCTTACAGCCGTAGCCTTAGATTCAGCTATCGATTCCTTTTGGCGTGCTCGTTTGGGTCTTGTACCCTATAGAACAATGGCATGCGTAGCGCAACAGGAAAAAGCCTCCTGGAAGGAGGCCTATTGTATCAAAATTGAAAATGAAGGCTCTTACATCCAGGAGCTCACCTGGCCGGCATAAACGATTATAAATCTGAGAAAAATCCCTCCGATAAGTACCAGAATTGGCGCAATATAATAGGGGATTTTTTTGCCTTTGAGTTCCAACACATTCAATATTGCCGGAACTGCAAGACCCAATACCACAACAAAAAGCCAGAAGCTTACCGTGTAGGGACCTCCTAAAAACATTCGGGCAGCATCAATCTGTACTTGCACTCCTGCCAGCAGCCCCATAAAAAGATGAATGATGAGAAAAAACTCTGCACCAATCAAGCCCAGATCTATCCTGGCAAAATAGTGTCGTTCGGCCGCCGATTTCGAAAAAAGGGTGATTGCAGCAGCGCCTGTTGACAAACCGGAGATAAGGAATAGGATTGCCAGTATGGAAGTGTTCCACAAAGGCCTGGCATTGAATGCCGACAAGAGAATGCCCGTATAAATGCCCAACAGTATTCCAAATATAATCATCATCCAGGCAAGGGCTTTTTTGTTTCTGATCAAAAAGTCCTCAATCTTCAGTAGCCATCGGAACTTATCATAAATTACGGTGAGGTATTGCCTGTTGGTGATTGCCACCCACGCAAATGAAAGGGGTGTTACCACCGCAAGCACCCACGACCCCCATGACATGGGAGCTTCGATTCGGAATGAGGTGTACAATCTCCAGAAATACAGCTTATGCGAAAGGTCGTAAAACAGAGCAGTTAAGCCAACTATCAGGAGGATGGGCACCAGGAGGGGAGCTTTGAACACGGCTGCTTCCAATGTGTTGCTTTTTCCCTGCAAGTAGCTGAGTCCGCAGAAAAACAGTATGCCAGAGGCCATTCCACCAACAAACAAATACAATGGAATGGGCCAGGGCCAAATGGTCAGGGTGGGGTCGATATATTCATTAAGTCTTCCGCTTATTATCAACTGTTCGTACATTTTTCCTTGCTTTTAAATTAAAAAGAAATGCTGTGGCTCGGTACCTGCTTCAGGGATAAGGGTTTTGCTTTCCCTGGTCTGCAAGATTTTCGATAATTCGCTTTCCGGGTCGTCAATATCTCCAAAAAAGATACATTTTGTAGGGCAAACCATCGAACAAGCGGTTTGCAATCCCTGGGTTACTCTGTGGTGGCAGAAAGAGCATTTGTCAATGTATCCTTTCGTATGCCTGTACCGGGCATCGTATGGACATGATACGACGCATGCCCCGCACCCTATACATTTATTTGGTGTTACAAGGATTATTCCACCATCGGCATAATGACTCGAACCTGTAGGGCAGGTACGTACGCATGGAGCATTGGCGCAATGGTTGCATCGCTCCGAGCGAAGTTCCATCCTGAGGTTGGGAAACCTGCCATTTACTTCTTCAACAATCCAATCACGGCTCGAACCAATGGGAACAAAATTTTCTGTTTGGCAAGCTACCACACAGTCAGAACAGCCTACGCACTTTTTGGTATCAACGGCCATTGCATACCTCATAATGAAACCTCCTGCTTTTTTGGATCCGACAAAATGAATTTCACGAAATTTCCGCGCATCCCTGTTCCACCCATCAATTGGTCAACATGTACCCGGGTAATCAGTTCAGTATCGGAAATCCCTCTTCCAAAGGCCCTTTTGAGGCGTTTGTCGGCGTGCCCGAACCCATGAACCATATAGACCGAATCGTGGCCAATGCGTTCAGTTATGCGCAAGGCGATCGGGAAAGAAGATACCACACCATCCTGATTTTCGAGCCAAACTTTCTGCCCGGCCAACAGATTGTGTTTCTGCGCTACGGCGGGATTTACCCACAATGTGTTCTCCTCCATAAGATCGAACAGATACGGGTTATTTGCCGTCCTGCTAAAGGTGTGCATAGGCGCCCTACCATAGTTCAACCTGTAAAATCCTTCTGCGGGTTCTTCGTGAGGAGTATAAACAGGAAGTGGATCGAAACCATACTCCTTGAAACCAGTTGCATAAAGTTCTATTTTACCTGTAGGAGTATTGAATGTGTGGCCGAGGTCCTCTTTTATAAACATTTCACTTTCCTCGCGCGGGAAAATTTTCACCCCTACCTGCATCATTTCATCATATGAAGTGCCCATTTGCTGCAGCTCCCAGTCGAGTTCACTTTGCTGATCTTCAAATGGGAAGTACCTTCCAAGCCCGATTTTATGGGCCAACTCCCTCACAATCCAGTATGCTGGCCTGGAGTTGTATTTTGGTGGGAACAATGGCGCCCGGAGGGCTATTGTTGCTTCCCGTCCCTGATCGGTCCTGATGTTGTCGTGCCGCTCCAAATAGGTACATTCCGGTAGCACCACATCGGCCCATCCTGTAATGTCCATTGGCATGGTGTCAATTACCACGAGAAGCTCAAGGTTTTGTATAGCCTCCAGGGTATGCGGGATGTTGGGAATTGTCATGGGGATATTGCACCCTGTTACAATCCAGCCTTTGTAGGTGAAATCCCTACCTTCTTTTGGAATGGAACGTTCTATAATTGCGTTGGTTACTGACATTCCCGTGAGAGGGAACTCCCCCTGTAGAATTTCTTTCCAGGTTTTTTTTGGTTTTGGAAATGGTGGCCTGGGGAATCTTGTAATTGAGGCCCTGGCGGGGAAATAGAAGCCGCCTTTGCGCCCCCATGAACCCATCAGTGCGTTGAGAATTGCAACTAATCTTAGCCTCTGGGTATCGTCGCCATACCAGGTATTGTGCCTGCCCGGATGAATAATGGTGGCAGGTGAAGCGAGATACATTTCATAAGCCGTATCAATTATTGATTTTTCTGAAAGATTGCAAATTTTTGCTGCCCATTCAGGGGTGAATGGTTCCACGTGTTTTTTAAGCTCATTAAAGCCGTAGCAATATTTTTCAACATAATTCCGGTCGTACCAGCCATTTTTGATCATAACATGAATCCAAGCCAGCATTAAGGCATTGTCAGTTGCCGGCTTTATTGGGAGGTAATGTTTTGATTTTGCGGCTACTGTTGAAAACCTGGGATCAACGGTAATAATGTTCATACCCTTATCCATAGCCATGGCCATTTCCTGTACCTGGCTGTTGTGCATGTTTTCTCCAAGGTGGTATCCCAGAAGCACAAGACATTTGCAGTTTTTTAAGTCGGTGGGCTCGGGAGAATTGATAAAATCCCCGAAAGTATGTACGAAAGCAACCTCCCTCGGGCCCCGGCACTGAGCCCAGGATGGAGCTGTTGCGGAATCTGACCCGTATGCATGCAGGAATTCGGTAAAATACCTTCCACTCGAGCCATGGCTGAAAAGCGCCACCGTTTCAGGACCGTGATGGTATGAAATGGATCGCAGTTTGTTGGCGATATATTCCAGGGCCTCCTCCCATGATGCTTTCCGGAACTCCTGTTTGCCATTATTTTCAACCCGGATAAGCGGGGTTTGCAAGCGGTTTTCGTCGGTGTACATTCCCAACCCGCCTGTTCCCCTCGGGCAAAGCCTGCCGTTGCATAGCGGGTCAATTTCGTTCCCAATAATTTTCCAGATTTCCCCTTTTTCGTTGGTATAAGCCCATCCGGCACACCGCCAAAAGCACACCTCACAATAGGTTGGAATGCGCTTGTTGGCAAACTCCATTCCGAGATTTTCTCCAATTCCTGGATTTACAAACCTCTGAACAAAGGTAGAACCCAGGAACCCCATTGCGGCAATTCCTCCGGTTCCGAGCGCTGTTATCTTAATAAACTCTCGTCTTTTCATATTATAATGCTGCAAATATGTACTTTAACTCGTATTTTAAACAGATTATCAGGGTAAAGTTAGCATCCGGCCACTGCTCTCCTTGGAGCTTCTGCTTTAACAGGCGGTTCGGAAGCAGATGTGTTAAAATTTTTAATCTCTTCCAGGCTAAAGACCTGATAGTCCCAGTTCCTTAAGGAATTTATGGCCAAAGAACTTAACCCTGATGTAAGAAACCTGGCGTCATAACCTAAAGTGCGCAAAAACGCCGCAATAAGTCCTCCTGATTGACCATTGACCGAAGTAATTACTATGGGATTGAAGGGTAGCAATGCCGCCAGTTGATTACCCAATTCCGACTTTTCTATAAAGGGGAGCCAGATACTTCCTTCAGGGGCCATAATGGCATCTTGATTAGCCAGGGGATCAGACACCACGATTTGGAATTGAAGCGGGTCTGCCATTAATTCATCAGCCCGTATTCTTGCATTCGCAAAATCTTCCTGCAGCAATTCGGTAACCCGTGCATTTAAAATCTCCGCCCCTGTGGTTTTAAAGGTAAAAATCAAAGGTAGTTCGCCGGGCACTGACGGGGCTTCCATTGGACTAACCAACCTGTTGGCAAAATTATTGGACATATTCCTTAGCCAGTTATCACGGGCAATGGCATATTCCCAGGCACTCATTCCCCATCGCAGGAAATAAACATCCTCAATTCCCAAAAGCCTTATCAATCCAGTTACATAGCTGGCTCTTTGCCCTGCATAACATACGAGCACAACCTTGTCGATATAATCTAATGGTATTGACCTTAGGTAATCGTAAATCAAAGCCTGTTCAACCAGAACGGAACCCGGAATATGCGAAGGGTAAAAATCTTCCGGATTGCGGAGGTCCACTATATGGTACTTTTTATTGCCCAGGTTTTCGAACACCTCTGTTGCCGTAACAGATAAAGCTTCCTCCATGTTTTCTTTGTAAAGATGGAGGTCTTTCCCGGATAAATAATCCAATAGTACAGCTACCTCATTAATTTCAACCGGAGGTTCTTCTAAAGGTTTTTCCTCTGGTTTCTCAGGCCGTTCGAGAGCCAACAGACCGCCAATAATGAAAGAAAATGGCAGCATTAGCAATAGAGCAATTTTCAAGGCTTTCATTTTACGGTATTTAAAAAAAAATTAAAAATTCAACTAAATTATTTTTTTACCTGTACCTGCATTAATAGCTTGAATCAGGTTTGACGATTGGCGTATCTTATGCCAGATACCAAACCTGATTAAAGCCTCCTGCAATTTTTAACTATCTGCTGACAGCATTTGCCGGATCAGCTTCCCACTCATGAAAGGCTCCATCATAAAGCCTTACATTGGGAAAATTCAGGATGTTTTTCAGGGCAAAGTAAACGATACCTGCCCTTACGGATGAGAGGCAGTAAACAATTACCTCCTTATTGCCCGTAATTCCTGCATTTGTAAAAATTGTGCGGAGTTCCTGCTCAGTTTTCAAAGTTCCGTTTTCGTTCAGAACCATTGTATGTGGTATATTAACTGAACCCGGAATATGCCCTCTTCTTCTGGAAGGTCCTTCCGTGCCTCTGAATTCTGCCTGGCTGCGTACATCAAGCAGCACTATATTTGCATCATTCGCTGCCCTGCGAACTCTTTGTATATCAGCGGCAATTGCTGCATTTGGCGTTGCCTGGAATGTTGCCGGGGTAATTCTTCTAGGAGTTCTGCTAACAGGAAGGCGATTTCTCATCCATTCAGCAAGTCCACCATTTATGATCCTTACATCCCGTGCGCCCACAAACCTCAAAATCCAATACATTCTGCCGCTAAATCTTTGATGTCCTTCATCATACAACAGAATAGTACTGGTGTGGGATATGCCCCTTGCGCCTAAAATCCTGGCAATTTCTTCGGGGCTCCTAAGCATATCTGGCACCCCTGTGGTCCGATATAAATCTCCATGCCAAACATTTACTGCATTGGTTATATGTGTCTGGGCGAAACCATCAACAGGATTGCAATCAACAATTACAACCCCGGCCTGATTGATTATCCTAACTGCATCGCGCGGGTTGATGAGGCTCTGGCCCAATGCACTCATAGAGGCCAAAAAAACTGTAAGAAACAAGAAAACTTTCATAGTACAGAATATTTAAAATTTGAGTGAATTTGATTGTGAATGTAGTTACAGACTTTCAGGTTATAAATGTACTTCGTTCTTTCGTCCTAAAACAACACCTGAACTTGCACAAGCAACTGGTCGTTAAAAATTTCCAACCTTTCTTCAGCCCTGTACAGGTAGTTGAGTTGAACGCGTGTCCAATCGTTAAACCAGTAA
>DATIKK010000148.1:0-16352 GCA_035477635.1 Bacteroidales bacterium
GCTATAAACTATGGGGGCCTCGGGCTTCGGTACCAACTCAATCACGAAGCACTCCATTCCGTTTATCGTTTCGGTGCGCAACATCCTGTGGGTAAAGTCGTCAACCGTGGAGGTTCCGCGCACCAGATCGTCGTTGGAAAAATCCGAACCCATCCACGATTGCGACATCATGCTTGGGGGCATTTTCACCGTGCGGTCAATACTTGGCACAAAATTCCAGATTTCGCGCCCGCGTTTCAAAAAGGCGGTTCCCTTGTCGCGTGCCGGGGCAGTGATAAGAATCAACGAGTAATCGTCGCCCAGGCCCCATGCGCGCATGGTTACCTCGCGGGTAAAACGCGGCCTCACGGTTTGCATGGTCATCTCGGTGTATGAGGCATCGCCGCGCATGTTGTCTTCGGCACGGCGAAGAATCTCGCGGGGATCCTGGGCAATGGCCGTAAAAACCGGCGCGAGCAAAATGATGATTGTGAACAACAAAATTCCGGGCGCATTTCCAATTTTCATTTGTGCTGGATTTTTTAAACTAATTCTAATTTTACTTTGCTGTTTTTTCAACCATAATGGTTGATTTCAATTTGTTGATAATGTTTTCAATATCTCTTTGCTCACTCATTTCCGGGGAAAAAACAAATTGAAAACTGAATCCTCTTATTAATGAACTGAAAAAGATCATTTCGCAGTGGGGATCATCAAAACGATCCTTAAAATATTCGTAAACTAATTTTTTCTGCTGAATAAACTTTTCATTTTCCATGAGTTTATGAAAAATTAGTTGCCTAACTCCCGGTTGTACTGCAAGTTGAAAATAGAGTTTCCAAAGTTCCTTGTTTAGCGATAATGTTTGAAAAAAACTGTCAATAAATTTACCCATTTCCTGGCTGGTGATTTCTTCGTCATGGTCGGGGTTCATTAACTGTTCTATCATTTCTAAATAATCTTCACCTAAGTGTATCAAAATGCTCTCTTTGCTCTCGAAATAGTTGTATAGCAAACCTTTTGAAATTCCGGCTTGCTTAGCGATGGCGCTTATAGATGTACCGTGATACCCGTGGGTGGCGAACAACTCGAGCGCAGCCATCAGTATTTGTTCGCTTTTGGCCTTCCGTATCTTTTCAAATTGTTCGGCAGTGCGTGGGGTCACAAATTTATTTTTTGGTTGAACGGTTGGTCAAAGATAAAACAAAAAATAAATCATAAATCAAAATTGAAAATATTTTTTTTACGATTGTCGTATCCTAATTATTGAACAGAAAATAGCTTTCCAATTTACCCCGTAATTTTAAAAAAGCTTTGGCTGGTTCAATATTAATTGGCATGGAAAAGTTAACACTAAAAGACCAAAGCTATTAAGGGGGGAACTATTTCATGCTACGCATGATAAGGCTTCTGTACCGGTCGGCAACTTCTTCGATTACGTTTTCCCAGCTACGGCAAAGAGTTTGTGAGGCTATGTGTCCGGTGGAGGCAATTTTAGCAGGATCAGAAAATATTTTCCTGATTTTTCCGGCATAGGCATCCACCTGGTTTTCGGAAAGGAATCCGTTGAAACTATCGGTAATTACATCGGCGGCGGTTGCATTTTCAAGCAATAGGGCAGGGGTATGGAGCGCTGCGGCCTCACGAAATACCAGACCGGAAGTGTCGTAAAGCGATGGAAAAAGGAACAGGTCGGCGCAAGCAAAAAGGCGTTTTAACTTTTCGCGATCGGCTATCGGGCCATAGAACCTTACTTTTTCCTTAATCCCAAGCTCATCGGCCATCAGCTCCATTTGCGGCCTTGCATAGCCTTCGCCGGCAAACAATGCTATGAAATCGAAGTCTCCGGTTTTCTGCAGGGATTCAAGAAGAAATTTCAGGTTTTTTTCCCAGATATGCTGCCCGATATACAACATTAACCTGTCGTGAGGCTTAAAACCAAGTATCTTTCTGCTTTCCTGCCTGTAATTTACTATATCCTGTGGAATTTCAAGGTCAATCCCATTTTCAACTACTTCGAGTCTTCCTCTGAAACCATAGCTTCTGACGGTTTCTTCCACTTTAGCCTGTGGTATCCATACTTCATCGACCGATTCGAAAAACTCCATGATAAACTTTACTACCCCATCAACTATTAGTTTGTTTGGGACATGTGCCTCAATATTGTCGCGAAATTTCGAGTGAAATGTAGCTATGATGGGGACGTTCTGTTGCCTGGCAATTTTAAGGGCGAGAGTACCGGCCGAAAAGGGCGAATGTGCGTGAACTACCGAAATATCCTGTTTGAGCAATGTATCGTAAATCTGAATATCGAGGAAGGGAAGTCCAAAACGGTAAGGATTGCGGAATGGAACAGGGGCAGACAAATACCTGTAAACCGGAAACTCTTCCCTGTCAACATAATCGGGCACCTTTGGAGTTGCAACATAAACCGGGGCAACCTTCCGGTTCAACCAGTGGGCATAGTTTTTCACCGTCATGGTAACTCCATCCAATATAGGAAGATAGCCTTCATTAAAAAGTCCTATGCCTTTAATTTCCATACTTCAAACTACCAATATTTGGTTATTCTTTGACAAGTTCATGCAAAGAAACAAAATTTCCTACTTCTGCAAACAGGCATCACATTTTAAATATGTTCTGTCAAAATTCTCTTCCATATATAAGCCATATCGCCTTAGGCTAAAAAACAAGTTCCCGCCTCTCCCCAGAGGCAATGCGATTGCCGCTTTAATCAAATTATTTTCACATTTTAGGTATCTTTGTACCAAAATAACCACAATGGCTAAAAGCCGGGAATCGAAACCTCATATTGGGATTTTTGGGAGGCGCAACAATGGGAAAAGCGCCCTGATTAATGCCCTTGTTCAACAGGAAGTCGCCATAGTTTCGGATGTTGCAGGCACCACAACCGACCCGGTAAAAAAGACTATGGAGTGGCCGGGCATTGGGCCGGTGATACTCGTAGATACTGCGGGAATCGATGATTTGGGCGATTTGGGAACAAAAAGGGTGAAAAAAACCCTCGCAACCTTGCGCACAATTGACCTTGCAGTGCTTGTTATTGCCGATAACCAGTTTGACAAATTTGAGCACAACCTTATCCGTGAGTTCAACTCATACAGTATTCCTTTTATAATTGTGCACAACAAGGCCGATATTCGTCCTATTGCCAGTAGATTGAAGGAAAGTTTAAACACCACCTTTCAAACGGATGTAATCGATTTTTGCTCGCTAAATCCGACCAATTACGATGAGTTGATGCAGGCAATCCAAAAGCGGATACCTCCTTCTGCTTTAAATAAGGAGAGTCTTTTGCGTGGTTTGATAATGAAAGGCGACCTGGTGTTACTCATAACCCCTATTGACAGCGAAGCGCCTGAAGGACGGATGATTCTTCCACAGGTGCAGGCCATCCGCGATATTCTCGATAACGAATGTATTGCTGTAGTTGCAAGAGAATCGGAGGTGAAAACCTTGATGGATACATTGCATCCCACTCCGGCACTGGTTATCACCGACAGTCAGATTTTTGAAAAAGCCAACGCGATGATTCCTCCGGGCATTCCTTTGACAAGCTTTAGCATTATGCTGGCACGGCACAAAGGTGATTTTGAAAACTACCTGAAGGGAACTCCTTTTATAGACCGTTTAGCCGACGGCAACAGGGTTTTAATATTAGAGTCGTGCACCCACCATGTAACCTGCGACGATATTGGCCGATTTAAAATACCTCGCTGGATGCTCAATTACACGGGCAAAGAGCTTGATTTTGATGTTGTAGCAGGGCTGGGCGACCTGCCCAGGCCAATTACGGATTATTCACTGGTGGTTCAATGTGGCGGATGCGTTATTACCCGCAGGCAGGTGACCGGGCGCTTGAAGGAGGCGTTAGATGCCGGAGTGCCCATAACGAATTACGGAATGGCGATAGCATTTATGCACGGTATTTTCCAAAGAGCAGTTGCTCCGTTTCTTGTGGAATATAAAAATGAACAAATTGGTTGTTAACATGGTTAGTTGTACATCTATTAACAACACCGGCCTGAAAACATATTATTAAAAAATTATCTGTAATATTTTCTTATGTCCTCGGTTTTAAAAGCCATTTTAGAGAAAAAAAATCTTACCAAAACCGACCTGGTAAGTTTGCTGGATGCCGGAGAGGAAGATTGCAAATTGGTTTTTGAAAAAGCAGCTTCCATAAAAAATGCGTTTGTTGGTAAGAAGGTCTTTTACAGGGGTCTGATTGAATTCTCCAATTTTTGCGACAAGAACTGCCTTTATTGCGGAATACGGGCCGGGAATAAAGCCACAAACAGGTATCAGGTACTCGAAAGCGAGGTAGTTGAAGCAGCAAGGTATGCCTGGAAGAATCGTTTTGGGAGTCTGGTGTTACAGTCGGGTGAACGAAGTGACGAGGAATTTATTTGTCGGATTGAAAACTTGGTAAATCAGATAAAAACTCTTAGCAACGCCGAACTGGGAATTACCCTTTCAATGGGAGAGCAAAGCGCTGAAACGTACCGCCGGTGGTTCGAAGCCGGGGCGCACCGGTATCTTTTGCGAATCGAGGTATCGAATCCCCAGCTCTATCGCCGCTATCATCCCCGCAACAAGAAGCACGATTACAAATCCCGGCTTGAGTGCCTGCACCTATTAAGGGACATTGGTTATCAGGTAGGTTCGGGAGTAATGATCGGTCTTCCATTTCAAACGCCCGGCGATCTGGCCGATGACCTGATATTTTTCAGGGAGCACGGTATCGACATGGTAGGGATGGGCCCTTATATCGAACACGAAAATACTCCGCTATACAGCTTTAAAGACAGGTTGTTGCCAAGAATTGAGCGTTTTAAACTCAGCCTGAAAATGGTGGCAATTTTACGCATAATGATGCCCGACATCAACATTGCTGCCACAACAGCAATGCAGGCAATTGATCCGCTCGGGCGCGAAAAGGCTATCATGGTTGGCGCCAACATTATTATGCCCAACCTTACACCTACAAAGTACCGCCAGGATTATCTTCTTTATGAAGACAAACCTTGTATTGACGAGGATGCCGAGGAATGTCGCCGCTGCCTCGAAGCCCGTATTCATATGGCCGGAGGCGAAGTGGGCTATGGAGAATGGGGTGATTCAAAACATTTTGAAAAGCGAAAAACTAAAACAACCTAAGGATAGATAAATAAGCTAAACAAAAAATTATGATTACACGAGATGCAAAGCGACCCGACACAGAAGTTTTAGACATTACCTCCGATGTCAAATGGATTGGAATTCTTGACTACGACATTGTTACATTCGACGTGGTTATGACCACAGAATATGGAACCACCTACAACTCATACTTTATCAACTCAGCAAAAAAAACTATAATTGAAACCTCAAAAGAGCCATTTTGGGATGTTTATCTCGAAAAAATCAAAAAGGTTACCAATCCGGCCGAAATCGAATATATAGTACTGAACCACACTGAGCCCGATCATAGCGGCAACCTTGGACGTCTCCTCGAAATAGCCCCTAACGCCACTGTTGTTGCCAGCCGCATAGGTGTTGAATATCTGAAAGACCAGTTGGGAAAGCCATTCAGGCATCTTATAGCAAAAGATGGCGACACCCTGAACCTTGGCAATAAAACCCTGCGGTTCATCTCCGCTCCCAATCTGCACTGGCCTGATTCGATGTACACCTATCTTGAAGAAGAAAAATTACTTTTTACATGCGATTCATTTGGATGTCATTATGCCCACCACAAAATGTACGACGACCAGGTTGGCAACTTCGACGACGCCTTCAAATACTATTTCGATGTTATACTGAAGCCTTTCAGCAAATTTATGCTCAAAGCCATTGAAAAAATCAGACCGCTTGAGATCAATGCCATACTTACAGGTCACGGCCCGCTATTGCTAAAAGACTGGAAAAGGTGGGTTGACCTGTCGGAGAGTTATGCTCGCGAAACCTTGGCAACACCCCAAAAGAACTATGTTTTCATACCCTTTGTCTCGGCCTACAAAAACACCGGCAAAATGGCCGAAGCTATTGCTGAAGGAATCAGAAGCACTGGTGATTTTTCTGTCGAAGTTTCTGACATTGAGCATATGCCCCTTGGCGATATTGACGAGCGCATTGCACGTTGCCATGGACTGGTAATCGGATGCCCCACCATAAATCAAAACATTTTGCTGCCGATTTACAAAATGTTTGCCGTAATGAGTCCAATCCGCGACAAGGGAAAGGTTGCAGGTTCGTTCGGGTCGTATGGCTGGAGCGGCGAAGCTGCCAAACTTATAAACTCCATGCTGACCAACCTGAAACTACAGGTGGTTGACGAAGGTGTTTTCTTTAAATTTTCGCCCCACCAGGATCAATTTCGCCAGGGAGTAGAATATGGAAAAGCAATAGGTGAAAAAATCAATTCTTTAAGCTGATTTAACCAGGTTTGTTTTCATAAGAACAATTTAGGTCGTTTTGATTTCAATACTTGAGACCGCTTTGAAAAGTCTTTTTCAGGTGAAACTGGAGGTACAGTAAAACACCAGAAACAGGTTAATTTTGGGATTGTGCTTGTACGAGCCATGCAACTATATACCTAAAACTAAGATGTGTATGAAAAGGGCCTGGAGCTTATCTTTTTGCTACTTAATAGCCACTTCGCTGGTATTTATTTTCTTACTTTCATCAAAATCCCGTGCCACAGTGCCTTTTTCAGTTGTGATCGAAAGCAGGCATGGTACAGTGTTGGTGGCCATGCACTTCGAAGATGCCAGCGAGATTGCTAAGGTAAGAGCAAGTTTGGAACAAGATTTATCTGCTATAGAATTTGTATTTATGGATTTGATTGAAAAAGGGATTGTTGACAAAGCATACCCCCGCTTGGTTATAGAAGCCACCAAACAATTTACCGTATATAACCGGTTCGAAACCACACCAACTATAATTTCAAGGGCTAATCAGGTTATGTTGGTATGCAACAATCCTGATGTTCAGCAATTTGAACCTATTCCTGCGGGACCTGCCTATGTTATTGAAACCACCACAGGCCTCCTAAACTATTGCGACATCCTTGCGATGATGCTTATGCTCAATGAATTGGACGAAAAAAAGCCCGTATTGGAGATTAACAAAGAGAGACCACTTGAAAAGAAGAAAAGGTCGGATGTCCACCAAAAGTATATGAAAATTGAAACCCCCGGGGAAATCAGCCACACAGGCATTGGTAATTACAGCTTAGTTTCCATTTGGCGGGAAGGTATTACTTTGTACAAATTGGTTGATGAAACACTTGGAAAAGAAATTGTACTAGATCCGGTTGATGTTTATATCACAAAACCATCGTGGAATAAAGCCTCAAAAGAAGGCATAAATGGGCATGCCATAGGATATGTCTCAACTGAGCAAATAGTGATTTACTTTATTGGCAAAGGAATTTATTTCCGGCAAGATATCAAAGCCCTATCACCGGATGGGATGCCGGTACAGCAGGTAAAATTTTTTACTGACATTGCTTCCGGGAAAATTTACGCTGTTGCAACCGGTGTAATGGGTGCACATTTGGCAGCATATTCAATTGATTTGGCTGGTGGCGGTTGGCAAAGAACCTTTCAAAACATGGCAGCTTACCAGGTTTCTGACCTGATCTCGTCGCTGCAATTTGAAGGAGCCATTGAGCCATTTTTACCTGCTTTTCGAAGCCGTTTAATCCGGAATGCTGATCTGGAATTTACACCCTATGGTGGGATTGATCTCGAGCAGGAAAGGCCCAGAAGTTTTATACTTGTAATTTTATTGTCGTTTTTGTTATTAATAATTGCTTTTAAAATTGTTGGAAACAAAAAACCTTTTCGATTTTGAAATAGTTAGGATGTATTAGGTGTCAAAATATTTTGTAATGTCAATTACAAAAGGTTAAATTTATTGGCCAAAACTCCATAAAATCTTAATTGAAATTAACCTGAATACTACTCTTAATCTTAAAAATATTCGCGATGAAAACTTTTGTTCCCGGCTTTGCATTATTCCTTTTATTATCAGGGATGGTTCAGTATGCACAGGCATTTCAGGATTATCCTTCTCTTATGAGAAAGGACATTGTAACCATTAAAGATGGTCGCTTTACCGCCCAGGAGTTTATGCTTCTGAGTTATTACGATGGCTCAACCGTACAGGTAAAAATTTCGGCCAGTTCGCCGGTCGAGATTATGAGCAGGGATTTTTTCGTTTCTTTTTTCTCCTCCAACGCCATAATACTTTTGCTTGCAATGCTCGAAGAGGCGGGTGGGGAATTGCCCGATATCCGCGAAATTGATGAGCTTATTGGCGACCCCGATATTACAATTAATTTCGTGATGACCCGTATTGGGGTTCAAACCCAGGTCATAACTTTCGATAGCAGAGAAAATTTTACAATGAGTTGGGAAGAGTTTTTTTATTACTGACTTGAATAAATGCCTGTAGTCCTTTACTCCTGGGTGTCCATCATAAGTGGCAGGGTTGACTCATAAACAGTATCCAAATATCTGATAGTGCCGAATGAATCACCATCAATCATCGCCTCATTACCAGTTACTTTTCCGAGATGCTTAAAATTTACGCCGTTTTGCGATAAGGTGTCTTCAAAAATATTTTTTGCATCCGGCTTAATTGAAACAATTACTCTGCTTTGACTTTCTCCGAAAAGGAAAGCATCCTTACGCAATGCCGGATCTGATTCAATTGAAAAGCCCAGTTCATTGACCTTGGCCGATTCAAATAAAGTTACAAAAAGGCCACCCTCCGATACATCATGAGCCGATTCGATTGTGCCGAGTCTGATTAGTTTTTGCAGAGTCTGTTGTAGGCTGTATTCCTCGTCAAGGTCGAAAAATGGTGCAGGCGATAGTTTAACGCCCAGATAAGAATAAAGATACTCCGAACTATTTATATCATTTCTTGAAAGCCCAAGGAGGTAAATCAGGTCGCCCTGTTTTTTAAAGCCCAGACCGGTAATATGCTCTTTATGTTCTACAACGCCGAGCATGCCTATGGTTGGGGTTGGGAACACAGGCTGGGTTTGACCATTTATTGTACCCTGGTTATAGAAACTCACGTTGCCCCCTGTTACAGGAGTATTAAACTTTTCACAGGCCTTACCCATGCCCTTAATAGCTCCGACAAACTGCCAGTAAACCTCAGGATTATAAGGGTTTCCAAAGTTTAGGCAATTGGTAATAGCCAGAGGCACTCCTCCGCTACACACAATGTTGCGGGCAGCTTCGGCAACGGCTATTGCGCTACCATTTTCGGGATCTGCATTTACATAACGCGAATTGCAATCGACCGTAAGGGCAAGCGCCTTGTCAGAGCCTTTGAGGTTTACGATACCTGCATCGGCCGGATCATTAGTTGTCATGGTTTTGGTGCCAACCATTGTATCGTATTGTTCGTAAACCCATTTTTTAGATGCCACATTATGGTTTGCCAGGAGAAATTTGGCTACCTGAATCAAATTTTCGGGTTCGGGAATCTGGTCGATACTAAACTTATCCTTTTCTTTGAAATAAGCCGGTTCTTTGTATTCGCGCTCATAAACCGGGGCTCCACCGCCCAAAACAAGGGTACTTGCAGGTACTTCAGCAACTAACTTTCCTTCCATGTAATATCGAAGCATATTGCCTTCGACCACCTCGCCAATCTTTACACAGTTAAGATCCCATTTATCGAAAACAGCTTTCACTTCGTCTTCGCGGCCTTTATGCACAACTACCAGCATTCGCTCCTGCGACTCGCTGAGTAATATTTCGAAAGGCTGCATATTTTTTTGGCGCATTGGAACCCTGTCGAGGTGAATCTCCATACCGTGATTCCCTTTTGCCGACATTTCGCTGGTAGAGCAGGTGATTCCCGCCGCACCCATATCCTGCATTCCAACTACAGCTCCTGTCTTTATGACTTCGAGTGTGGCTTCGAGCAACAGTTTTTCCTGAAAGGGATCGCCTACCTGAACGGCTGGAATTTTATCTGCTGAGGCTTCCGTAATATCTTCGGAGGCAAAAGTTGCGCCGTGAATGCCGTCTTTGCCGGTTGAAGAACCCACAATAAAAACGGGGTTTCCTGCTCCGGTTGCAATAGCCGAAATAGTGTTATCTTTTTTAACAATTCCAACCGACATCGCATTTACGAGAGGATTGAGGTTGTAACAATCATCAAAAAAAACCTCACCGCCTACAACCGGCACTCCAAAAGCATTTCCATAATCGCCAATACCCTTCACAACCCCATTAAGGAGCCATTTGGTTCGCGCAAGCTGGGGGTTTCCAAACCTGAGGGAATTTAGCTGGGCTATTGGCCTTGCTCCCATGGTGAAAATATCGCGGTTTATTCCACCAACTCCGGTAGCAGCCCCCTGGTAAGGTTCCAATGCCGATGGATGATTATGCGATTCGATTTTAAAAGCACAGGCAAGCCCATTGCCCAAATCAACCAGCCCGGCATTTTCAGCTCCAGCTTCAGCTAATAGCTGAGGTCCTTTGCGGGGAAGAGTCTTTATCCATTTAATGGAATTTTTGTATGAACAATGCTCCGACCACATAACAGAATAAATGCTCAACTCCGTAAAGTTGGGCTCACGTTGCAAATAGGTGCAAATATTTTCATATTCTTCGGGCAAAAGACCTAATTGCCCGGCAATAACTACCCCTGCAAGTGGTTGGACGGTTTGATTTTCCATTAATAGGCTGGTTAAGGTTTTGAACGGCAAATTTAATCAACTGCGCCTTGTTCCCAAATCAGTCCATAATCATTTAACATTTATCTTTGAGACCTATGCTCGAAATTTTTTATGCAATGTTTTGGATATTGCTTTTGGCAGTATCCATAAAGCACATTCGGTTTTTTCGAAACATTCCTGCTTTGCCATTAAGCAGCCTGATAATATTTTTTTTGATCAAAGTTATGGCAGGGTCGGTGTATATTTTTGTTTATACCTACTATTTCGACCCGCAGACTGCGGATGTGCACAGGTTTTTCAACGAAGGCATGATCATTTACAGGTCGTTGTTCGATAATCCTCTGGATTATCTGCGAATACTAACGGGTATTGATGCCAGCGAGCCCCATCTGCAGGTGTATTACCAAAGGCTTCATTATTGGTTTTTTCCCGAACGCCCTCCATTATTAAATGACAACCGGCTTATTATTGGGTTCAATGCCATAGCCAACATCTTATCGTTTGGATCAATCCACATCAACTCTGCCTTCGCCAACTTTATCTCCTTTTCGGGTTTGGTTGCACTTTATAAATTTGGTTTAAAACATATTAAAAACGAAAATATTTCGTGGTTAAAACTGGGTGTTTTCCTTTTTCCTTCGGCGCTGTTTTGGGGGTCTGGCCTAACCAAAGAAGTTTTTATATTGCCTTTGCTCGGGTTTTTTCTATTTTATTTCGATAAAGCCCTTAATGGAAGCTCCCTTTCGATAAGACAGATTTTTCTGTTTTCATCAACCATATTTTTGTTGCTTTGGTTGAAGGTGTATGTTTTTTTGCTCTTGATTCCGTGTCTGATTGCTTATTTCATATCAGGAAAGCTGAAAAGGCTTCGCCCGGAACTATTATTTCTTGTTATTTCTTATCTTGTACTTGCTGTAATGATGATGGTATCTTTGATATTTCTAAACATTGATCCTTTGGCCCAATTGGCTGAGAGGCAAAATTTCTTTATGAAATTTTCGGTTATGGTTGATGCCGGCAGCCTAATACACGAAGTATACCTGGAGCCTACTTTTCAAAGCATTCTTGCTTATACCCCTCATGCTTTGCTTAATGTCCTGATAAGGCCCCACCTATTCGACAGTACAAATCCGTTGATATTAAAGGCAGCCATTGAAAACATATTTATTGTAGGAATGCTCGCAGCAATGGCATACTTTGGGGTCAAAAACCAGGGATTTAACCGTATTCAATGCTTAGGCATTTTGTTTACACTGCTGTTGTTTATATTCATAGGGCTTACAACTCAGGTGTACGGAACGCTGGTGCGCCTAAAAATTCCGGCTTTGCCATTGCTGTGGATTTCTTTTCTTTCCATTTCACCTTACATAGGGAAAAATTCTGTTAGATTTTCTTTATTTTCATTAATTCCATCAAAAAGGTTTAAAAAATAATAGATTATGCCACAAATAACATTGATTACCGGGGCCACCAGTGGTATCGGACTGGCATGTGCCAATCGTCTTGCAAAAGAGGGTCACTGGCTGATAATTAACGGACGTCGGATTGAAAGGCTTCAGGAGCTGAAGAACAGGCTTGTACAGGAGCACCAGGTTCAGGTATTAGCTCTTCCATTTGATGTTAGAAACGTAAAGACTGTTGAAAAAACATTTGATGATCTTAAGGCTCCTTGGACTGAGATTGATAATTTGATAAACAATGCAGGACTTGCCTTAGGTTTTGACCCAATAGACAACGGCCTTCTTGCCGACTGGGAACAAATGATTGATACCAACATTAAAGGACTTCTATACGTTTCGCGTGCAGTTATCCCTTTTATGAAAGCCCGGAAAAGCGGGCATATAATAAATATTGGTTCTGTTGCAGGCCGTGAAATCTATCCAAAGGGGAATGTGTATTGTGCCACCAAACATTCGGTAGATGCTCTTAGCCAGGCAATGCGAATCGATCTTCTGGAGCATGGAATAAAGGTAACGCAGATTAGCCCGGGTGCAGTCGAAACTGAGTTTTCGCAGGTTAGGTTTCATGGCGATCTGGACAAGGCCAGCAAAGTGTACCAGGGATTTAAACCCCTTACAGGAGCCGATGTGGCCGAGGTAGTTGCATTTGCTCTTTCCTTACCTAAGCATGTAAATATTAACGACATGTTGCTTATGCCAACAGCTCAGGCTACCGCATCACTCATAAACCGGAACTTAAACCAATAGAATAAAAAAATAGATAATTCCGCAAAACAATTAGGTAAATTTTTGTTTATTTTTAAACTTATTGTTACTTTGCAAACAATAAAATATGTCGGCCAGGAATTATTGATTACCACTTGAAAATTATTATGAAACGAGCATGATTAGTATAGCGCAACAAGGATGAAACGAATTTCAGCGAAGCTAAAATTCATCATGCGAGTTTGCTTTCAACGAGCCCTCCGGGGTTCATCCGACCTTAATTTAAAAATTATTTACGGATGAAAATAAAAGTAGCCATAGCAGATGACCACAAACTGGTAACCGATTGTTTAGGATTGTTTCTTTCGAGCTCCCCAAACATGGAAGTAGCCGGTATAGCTCACAGCGGAAATGACCTTCTTGCTATTCTTGAGCGCAAAAAGATTGATGTTGTGATTCTCGACATCAACATGCCAGGAATGACAGGTATTGAAACCACCGAAAAGATTAAAAAAAACCATCCTGAAGTAAAAGTGGTAATCTTGTCTATGCACACTGATTACGAAAACATTTCAAAAGCTATTGATGCAGGCGCCGATGGATATTTGCCAAAAGATGTTGCGTCTGAAGAATTACTCGAAGCAATTACGGCAATTAACGGGGGAAAGAATTATTTCCACACTCAAATTTCGGATGAAATTATCCGAAACTATTCAATTAAGAAGAAAAAAAATCAAAGCCCGTTTCCTCAACTTACCCGGCGCGAATTGGAAGTATTACATCTGTTCGCCAAAGGCTTTAACAATAACGAAATTGCCGATAAACTTTTTCTGAGCGTCCGTACCATCGAATCGCACAAGAATCACATTCTTCAGAAAACAAACATGAAAAATTCGGTGGAGCTAATAAAATTTGCAATTAAATACAATATTGTTGAGTTATAATTTCTGTAACAAAACTTCTTCCTTCTCCTATTTGTCGGAAATTTAGCATTAAGCACCGAAAAAATGCGTAAAAATACTATTACGCAAAAACTCCTTCTTACATTATTTTGCCTGTAATTTTAATCCAAACAGGCACATTATTTGCAGCTTCTACAACATTATTTCAGCATGAAAAGAGCGTGATTCGTAAAACACAAACACCTATGAAACGAAGTTCAGCGAAGCTAACATTCCACATGCGAGTTTGCTTTCAGCGAGCCCTTCGGAGTTCATCCGACCTTAATCTTAAAATTATTTAGGGATGAAAGAAACCAGCATTTTAATTGCCGAAAGCAGCGATATTTTACTCGATGGCATAGCAGCCATGCTCGATAAGTACCCTGGAATAAAAGTTGCAGGCAAGGTTAGCTGTTACGACTCTTTAATGAACCTGATGGATTCCCATAGCAATCACACCATTCTTCTCGGCCCAATTTTAAGGAGTACCAAAGGATTAGATCCTATCGAAATCCTGAAAAAAAACTATCCGGAAACCAGGATTGTTGAGATTGACCTGACGGATGTGCCCGAAACCATCTACAAAAAACTAAGTTAATCTGACCTTTTAGCTAAATGAGTTCCAATAAGATTCCCCCTTTTTAAATTTGTTGAAGCTCACTGGTTACAATTGGTTTTTGTTTAAGGCTCCAAGGAGCCTTTCTCTATTCCTTTTTAGAGTCTTTACGCTGTATTTACTGTATATTTGCATAGAAATTCTACCATTGTAACAAAGGAAATTTTTCTGCGGCCTCAAAATGAAAAAACTTCATAAGCTTGTATTAAAATCATATATAGGGCCATTCTTTATCACATTTTTCATTGCCCTGTTTTTGATTTTAATGCAGTTTTTGTGGAAATTTATCGACGATCTGGTAGGCAAAGGACTTGAATGGTACATTATTGGCGAACTGTTGTTTTACGCCTCGGGTACATTTGTCCCCCTTGCTCTGCCGCTTGCAGTCCTTCTCTCGTCGATCATGACCATGGGAAATATGGGCGAGCATTACGAACTGGTGGCATTTAAGTCGGCAGGTATTTCGCTTCGTAAAATAATGATGCCGCTCATTGCCATATCTTTTTTTCTGGTGATAATCGCTTTCTTTTTCTCGAACAATGTATTGCCGGTTGCCAATCTCAGGATGCTCTCACTTTTGTACGATGTACGTCAGCAACGCCCTGCACTTAACATAACCGAAGGAGTATATTTCAGGGGCATCGACAACTATGTAATTAAAATAAGCGAAAAGAAGCCCGATGGTGAAACATTGGAAGGAATAAAAATTTACGACCATACCGACCGTCGTGGAAATGTCAACCTCACTGTAGCTGAATCGGGAAGCATGATTGTTACCCCCGACCGAAACACACTGATTTTTACCCTTTACAATGGCACAAATTATCAGGAGGTAAGATCGGATAATCCATTCAGCCAGGAGAGACCATTTCAGAGGACCAGTTTTGAAGAGCAAGTTATGCGTTTTGATCTGGGTATTTTTGAATTAAGGAGAACCGACCAGGAACTTTTTAAGACAAGCCATCAAATGCTCCGGCTCGACCAGCTTATCGTTTTTGAAGATTCAATATCGAACGAAATAGAACGCAGGAAAAATGCCTTTTTCCGCGATTACATTACCCGTATTCATTACCTGAACACCTCGGCTCATGAGAATTTTGATTCATTTGCTGGATTGCAAATTGATTTTTCAAATGTAATCGACAGCCTACCTATGCACAGGGCAAATATGTTGCTTGAAAGGGCTCAATCCCTGGTTCGCACCAATAAGGAACATTCGTATTTTATGGCTGAGGAGTTAAGGCAACGCAACAGGGCGCTTGCAAGATACAAAATTGAGTTTCACCGTAAATTTACCTTGTCTCTGGCATGTGTGGTCTTGTTTCTGATAGGGGCGCCGTTGGGTGCTATTATCAGGAAAGGAGGTTTTGGCTTGCCAGTGGTAATTTCGGTTTTTTTCTTTGTTATTTTTCATGTAATATCTATTTCAGGCGAAAAATTTGTAAGGGAAGGGGTGCTTGAAGCACACATCGGTATGTGGATCGCACCTATGGTTTTGCTACCTGTTGGGATCTGGCTTACAATAAAAGCCTCTACCGATTCGTCAATAATGGATGCACACAGCTACAAGAAAAACATTGAAAAGCTTTTAAGCTATTTTAAGAGAAAAATCAATTTCGACAGTGGTGGCTCAACCTAATGGATAAGCGAGTTCTACAGCTTTGTCACAAGATCCCTTATCCGCCCTTTGATGGTGGCGCAATTGCAATGCACCAAATGACTGAGTTTTTTCTTAAGCATGGCTTTTTTACCAAGATTGTTGCACTAAATACCAGCCAAAATGTATTTAACAACAATATTCTACCTGAAGATTACAGGGTTCAGACCCGTTTCGAAGCTCTGGATTTGAACACGCGCATCAATTTTTGGAGAGCTTTCATAAACCTTTTCTCAAATAAATCATATAATGTTGACCGTTTTTATAGCAAGGTTATTTG
>DATIKK010000149.1:0-9065 GCA_035477635.1 Bacteroidales bacterium
ATTTCGGGTTCAAATGCTTCCGATTGAAGGGTGATCTTCAAAGTCCGGTCTGTGATGTCCACTTCAGGGAGCGCCCTAACCTGGAATGAACTTTCCGAATAATTAATACCCAAATCTCTATATCTGATAAATTGATCTCTCATTCTCCTGGAAAAATCGCCCCAGTTTCGATGCGATGCCGGCGACCATACTACTTCCGACAAGGCTGCAATGCGTGGAAAGACCATATATTCCACATGGTCTGTGGTTGGCATATATTCTGTCCAAACATTGGCCTGTGCACCCAAAATCAATTTTCCCTGCTCAGGGGTAAGAACCTCAGGAATTGGTTCGTAGGAATATACATTTGAAAGGGTACTGTATCCACCTATTGCCAAAGGCTCCAGATCGGGATCTCCCTGATAGTGATCAAAATACAAATGGCTTCCGGGTGTCATTACGGCGTTGTGTCCCATCTGGGCTGCCTGAATACCACCTGCTTCGCCCCGCCATGACATAACTGTGGCATTTGGGGCAAGACCACCATAAAGTATTTCGTCCCAACCTATAAGGCGTCTGCCATGAGAATTTAAAAACTTTTCCATCCTTGTAATGAAATAACTTTGAAGCTCCCTTACATCTGCTAATCCTTCCTCTTTAATCCTTCTCTGGCATCTGATACATTTTTCCCAGTTTGTTTTTGTAGCTTCATCGCCTCCAACATGTATGAACTCAGAAGGAAACATATCCATTACCTCGAGCATTATGTTTTCGAGGAAGGTAAAGGTTTCATCATTTCCGGCACAATAAATATGCGTAATGGGCCAAACTCCACCTGGTGCAACTCCTAAATTTTCGCCCGTACACGAAAACTCCGGATAAGCCGCCAAGGCCGACATTATGTGGGCGGGCATACCAATTTCGGGCACTATTGTAATGTTTCTTTGAGCAGCGTAAGCTACAAGTTTTCGTACTTCTTCCTGAGTGTAAAAACCACCATAAGTGGCATTGGCAGGATCGTTAACAAGTGGCCTGTGGTCCCAGTGAAGATGAGACTTATCTACACGCCAGGCTCCAATTTCAGTCAATCTGGGATATTTCTTTATCTCAAGGCGCCAGCCCTGATCGTCAACCAAATGCCAGTGGAAAACATTGAGTTTGTGCATTGCCAAATAATCAATGTACCGGAACATAAATTCTATTGGCATAAAATGCCTTGACACATCAAGGTGCATTCCCCGCCATGCAAAACGCGGATAATCAACCATGTTTACCTGGGGTAATCTTCGCCTTTCAGATGTGCTAAGCATTTGAAAAATAGTTTGAATGCCATAAAACACTCCCGCCGGCCTGTTGGCAGCAATAAAAATCCCTTTCTGGTTGATATCAAGACGGTATCCCTCCTCTCCTATTTTAGGATCAAATTGTTCATTAAGACTCAGAAAAACACCATTTTCAGTACGACTATCATTTATTCCCATTTTTAAACCAAAGCCCAGATAGGGTTTCCAAAGGTCAGAAGCAATATTGGTCAAAAATGATATTGTATCATGGTTAACGAACATTTGCGTATTTCTTCTTATTTGAAAAGTTCCTTCGCCAGGTTTAATGCTTACAGGGGCTGGAATAATGCTTATCTCAGGTGTAGTATCCAAGGAATGCTCGTTGCAGCTACTTAGCATACCTACACATGCCAAAAGTGTTAAGAACAGACTAAGATTTAAAAAATGTGGTTTATTCATAGTTTTCAATTTTAAATGTCCATGCATAATGACTGGGTAATTCCGAAAACCGTATCCCTGATGTGTTTATAATCAGGTTTCCCCTTCTATATCTCCATGGAAGAAACCCTTCGCGGCCAAGCATGGAAATTTTAGTTCCTTTTTCAGGTTTTGGAATTGGAAGCACAAGCTCCTCTTCAGGAAATTCAAAACAAATTATGTACAGGTTACCATTGTTTTTTGTATAAGCTATGTATTGCCTCATCGAGGTATAGACAGCATTTAGACCATTCTCAGACTCAGAATCATTCTTTACATAAAGATTTTTTGTAGGAACCACTTCCCTTGGCTTTTCCCCATGCTTCCAGTACAAAGTAACACGAGCGTTTTGGATGGATTCAAAATACTCAAGGCGAATAGGATACTTTCTTCCTTTTTCCAAAAAAAATGAGCCGGGATTGGGAATATCAAATGTTTCACGCATAGCTTCCGATTGGGTACCTGCATTTGGGTTAATTCCTTCAGAAAGAATTAGCTTATTGTCGATAAACAGGTTGAATCCATCATCGGCTACAACAGAAAACTCATATACTGCAGAACTGTCAGCCATAATATATCCCACCCAGGTAGCCTGAAAATTATCCTCGGACAAAGGTCTTCCGGGAGAGTTCCTAACCCAGTTAAAATTTACTGCAGTATCGATCCTGCTTAAGGTTACTTCTTTCAGTTCACCGCTTCTTTTCCAAGTTCCGGCTCCATGAATAGCATCTTTGTTAATATTGATCCATCGACCTAATCCTTTTATTCTTTCCTGCTGAAGCAGGGGTATGTTACCGTCGGCATAAGGGCCAACATTGATTATCAACCCACCTCCATTAGAAACCATGCGGACAAAGAGCTCAATCAAATCGTCTGTTGTTTTGTGAGCATCAAGTCTTTCGTTCCTGTTCAGGCCAAAACTTCGCCCAATTCCCCGAACTTCTCGCCATGGGCGATCGGTTTGCAAAATACCTGAGCTATATTCAGGAGTTATAAATCCGATATATGATCCATGACCCCACCGGTCGTTTACAACTGCATTGGGACCAACAAGATTAAAGTACCAAGAAATCAACTGCCGGGCATTCCAGTCTTCGGCAGTATTGAACCATTCGCCGTCAGTAAAAAGCACATGAGGCTTATATGTACCCACAAGTTCCTTAAATTGTGGAATCATGTGATTCCTGATATAATCGTGAATGGAGTCATTGGGGTCGATATACCACCGGTGTAAGGGATGGTTCCACTCTGGCAAAGAAAAATACAATCCGAATTTAAGGTCTGTTTTTCTTATGGCCTTTTCCAGCTCACCTACAATATCGCGTCGCGGGCCTACCTCCATGCTGTTCCAGCCAGGCGCGTACCTGCTTGGCCAAAGAGCAAATCCGTCGTGGTGCTTTGCAACAAGTATTACAAACCCTGCTCCGGACTGTTGAAAAATTTCAGCCCATTCTTCAGGGTCAAACAATTCGGCTTTCCAAAGAGGAGCGAAATCTTCATAGGTAAATTCTTCACCAAAATGCCGCCTCATGAAATCAGTACGATTAGGTTGACCTGTTTGCAGGCCACGTAAAAACCACTCTGCATACGATTCAGGGCCGCCATATGATGGAACTGAATAAACTCCCCAATGGATTATTATACCCAACTTAGAGTCAGTAAACCATTGTGGAAACGGTCGGCTGCGCAATGACTCCCAACTATCGGTTACTTGTGGCGCCTGAGCAGAAAGAGGAAAAATAAAAACAGAAACCGTCTTTAAAATGAAAAGCAATTTCAAAATTTGAGATAATTCTTTCATTTTCATTAAAATATTCATGGTTTTGCTGCAAAATCCACCTTCAGATCAACAGTTTAATATTTAAGCAGGAGGTTTTAACTTTCTGATTTTAATATTTCGAAACCAAACATCATGGCCATGATCTTGCAACCCTATATATCCTTCCCGAGCAACGTCAGCCCAAGAAGGATTATAAGCGGGAAATTTACTATTCGCCACCAACTCATTCCATCTATTGGTCCAGATGTTAAACCTAACTACCCTTCGCCCATTAAGCCAGTGTTCAACTTTTCCTCTATATACACGGATCCTTGCATGGTTCCATTCCCCCACCGGTCTTGGTAAATCCTTCCTAACCCCAAATAGGCCATATAATGCGCCTGCCCTATGCTTTGACTCCTGTCCGTCTGAATGTAACTGATTATCCAATATTTGCATTTCGGGAGCTGTTTGCCAAATTGTAAAATCGGGAAGTTCCTGTGCTAAGTAAAAAATTCCACTATTTCCGCCGGGTGAGATTTTCCACTCAAGCGAAAGTTCGAAATCCGAAAATTTTTTATCGAAAACTATATCACCACTTATTAATCCTTCAGCCTCCCTTTGGTCAGCTCCAACACAATGAAGTTTCCCGTCAACAACCCGCCACACAGTTGGCAGGCAGGTTCGGTTGTACCCTCTCCATTGTTTGGTGGTTTGCCCGTCGAAAAGAAGAATCCAACCTTGTTCCTCTTGTTGGTGGGTTAATTTATTCTGCAATTCATTATTTGGGCCAGCATCAGGATAGTTGGTTTCCCTGCAAGTATTGGCCGCAAGTAGCGCAGGAAACAAAATCAACATATACTTTTTCATAAACAATATAGGGTTGTTTTCCAGCATGATAAAAAATGTCCAAAACCGGATTCAAAAAATTTTATAAAAGTTTTGCATAATCAATTTAACTCATTAATTTCGTTCCTAAATCAATTTAGATGCAAATTTATCATTTTTCTAACCATATAAATCTTTGTGATGAAATTTTTTTGCAGATTCAAATGGATTGTATGCCTGGCTGTGCTCTTTCCTTTAAGTTTTTCCAATTCAAGGCTAAACGCTCAAGCTAATGCTAATAATCAAGAGCCGCACGGCAAAACGATACAGGAGGGAATGGTTTTACATGAATTCACCGAAGGGTATTTCCTTAGAGGTTCAATACGGCCTGAAGTTTTATCGGGTGGTAATGACATAGTTTCATGGCAGATTGCATCTGAAAGGTTTCTGTTTCCTTATCAAGGAAAAGTCCTCAAAGATAGTTTTAAAGAGAACCCTGTAGAATTGACATGGGAATCGACTGAGGCAAGCCATGAAGGTGTATTTAATGGCGACCTTCGTCGCACCTGGCTGTTTACTTCCTATGCATCGGAGGAAGAAATGGTTGTTCTGCTTGAGGCCAGCGGCCATACCAGAGTAATCATTAATGGGATGCCCCGCGAGGGAGATCATTTTGATAACAATTACACCTTAATCCCTTTCAATTTAAAAAAGGGGAACAATCAATTTTTATTTTCTCCTGGTCGTTTCAACCGGGTTACTGCCAGACTGTTAAAACCCACAAAGCCTGTCTTGTTTTCGTTACGGGATATGACCTTGCCGGCAATTATAAGAGGCGAAAGAGATAACAAATGGGGAGCAATAAGGATTATTAACTCCAGCGACAAAACCCTGACAGGTTATACCATTACTACCAGGCTGCATACTGGCGAATCGAATACGATTGCCATGGATCCTGTAATACCATTAACTACCCGGAAAGTAAAGTTTCAAATACCAGCCCCCAGGCGTTTCACCCGCGCTGATACCCTTATGGCAACCCTTTCGCTCAGGGATGCACTGGGTAATGAAATTCACCGTGTATCGGTTGGCCTGAGTCAGCAAGATGTAAACCGCCACCACGAAAGGACCTTTATAAGTAAAATAGATGGCAGCGTCCAGTATTTCAGCGTTGCTCCCTCAACTTCCGGTCAGCCCGGGCAAGCTATGGTTCTTTCGTTGCATGGAGCTGGTGTAGAAGCAAGAGGACAAACGCGTGCCTACACACAAAAAAATTGGGCTCACATTGTAGCTCCCACAAACCGCAGGCCCTTTGGATTCAACTGGGAAGAATGGGGGCGTCTTGATGCCCTGGAGGTTTTGGAAATTGCCCGTAAAAAATATCCAAGCGACCCATTGCGTACATATGTTACCGGTCATTCAATGGGTGGCTATGGTTCCTGGTTTATGGGCGTAACCTACCCATGTAAATTTGCTGCAATAGGTCCGGCTGCCGGGGTAGGGCACCGACGGGTAGAAGCTGATTCAGCCTTGAAAGCAATACCTCATTTCGAGATGATTTACAGGGGGGCTAAATCCAGCAGGATACTTAACTTGACAGAAAACCTTCGTCCGTTAGGTGTTTATATCCTACATGGCGATGCCGACCGTATTGTACCAGTTGAACATGCCCGGTTTATGCGGGAAAGACTCGGAGGATTTCATACGAACTTCGCCTATCATGAACAACGTGGGGCTTCTCACTGGGATGGCAACCATGCAATGGATTGGCCACCACTTTTCGATTTCCTGCGCCAGAATACCATCCCACCTATCAACCAGGTGAGCCATATTATTTTCAGGACAGCTTCACCGGGTGTCTCTTCAACAAATCATTGGGTAAAAGTAAATCAGCAACAAAGACTTTATGAAATCAGCACCGTTGATTTACGCAAATCCAACGACACAATTGCCGGAACCCTAATCAATGTACAAAACTTTACCTTGCTGCTTTCAAAACTTGATTTTACCGCTAATCCGGTAATTCAAATAAACGGGCAAACCATTGCAGCAGAAAAAGGAAATGACATTACCCTGACCTTTCAAAACGGAATCTGGAAAAAGCAGGAAGAATTCAATTATTCTGAAAAACACCCCGGAAGGTATGGCGGATTTAAACTGGCTTTTACCAACAACATGGTATTTGTTTACGCTACAGGTGGTACTCCTGAAGA
Organism: Bacteroidales bacterium; assembly: GCA_035477635.1. Taxonomy (GTDB): domain Bacteria; phylum Bacteroidota; class Bacteroidia; order Bacteroidales; family UBA7960; genus UBA7960. Next base: position 6,540 of record DATIKK010000149.1, read on the forward strand.
AAATTTGTGGTACAAAAACAAGGCGCGCTTCGATGCCGAGACCTGGCTCTACAGAGCAAATGGCTCGGTTGATATTGTTGCCGACAGGGATTTTTCACCCGAACTGTTTGCCGGAAGAAATGTTATTCTGTTTGGCAATGCAAGCAACAACAAGGCTTGGGATGCCCTTTTGGCAGGTGCTCCTGTTCGGGTTGAAAACGGACAAATCCGATTTGGAAGATATTTGCTCAATAGAAATGACCTTGGTGCATATTTCATATTTCCAAGGCCCGGATGTAACTATACCAGTGTAGGTGTTATTGCCGGAACAGGCCCTGAGGGTATGCGGGCATTGTGGCCAAATGATTATTTTTCTGCCGGAACAGGGTACCCAGATTTATTGATTTTTGGAATTGACTGGCTCCGCGATGGCATCATGGGAGCAAAGGTTAGCGGCTTTTTTGGAAACGACTGGAGCGTGGAAAACGGAGACTTCAACATTTCTTATTAACATAAAACGATTTTGAAGCAACATCCGCAATTTATTTTAACAATAATTATAATGTGCTGTTTGGCAATGCAAAGCATTGCCAAACCTTTCACTGCAGACTGGGAATCAATTAACAGCCGCGCCATACCTAAATGGTTTCAGGATGCCAAATTTGGTATTTTTATTCATTGGGGGGTATATTCAGTACCTGCATGGGCGCCTGTAGATGCCGATGTGGGTATTTATGGCAAATACTCCGAGTGGTACTGGTGGCGGATAATGAATCCGTACGACAAAGTCGGAAAGCTTTTCAGGGAACACCATAATAAAGTGTATGGACCCGAATTTAAGTACCATGATTTTGCTCGTGAATTCACAGCCGAACATTTTAATGCTTCTCAATGGGCAGAATTATTCAAAAATGCCGGAGCAAAATATGTTGTACTGACTGCAAAGCATCATGATGGGTTTACATTATGGCCAAGCTCTAAAAGTAAAGGCTGGAACAGCATGGATATTGGCTCCAAACGAGACCTGTGTGGCGAATTTGCAAAGGCAGTGAGAGAATCAGGTTTGAGAATGGGCTTCTACTACTCTCTTTATGAATGGTTTAACCCAGTTTATCATCTTGATGTTGATAAATATGTTGAACAACATATGATTCCTCAAATGAAAGACCTTGTAAACAGCTACCACCCGGATATTTTATGGGTTGACGGAGAGTGGGACCACTACAGCGAAGTGTGGAGAAGCGTCGAATTTCTGCAATGGCTATATAACGAATCGCCTGTTAGGGATTTTGTGGTTGTAAACGATCGCTGGGGTAAAGAAACCCGGGGAGCTAAAGGTGGTTTTTTTACAACCGAATACGGAATAGGTCGTAGCGACAAGGACATTTCCCAGTTCATGCATCCATGGGAGGAATGCCGAGGAATTGGAACTTCCTTTGGATACAATCGCATGGAAACCGCTGATCATTACAGTAGCGCTGAAGAATTGGTACATATGTTAATCAAAATAGTTGCAAATGGCGGAAACCTGCTGCTTAATGTCGGGCCGACAGCCGATGGTTTAATTCCAGCCATACAGCAGCAACGATTACTGGAAATTGGCGAATGGTTGAGGGTTAACGGAGAAGCTATCTATGGAACCCGGAGGTGGAACGGTGCCCAATTAAACACACACCTCGAAAATACTTTTTTTACCCAAAAGGACAATGACCTTTTTGTTATAGTAACCAAATTTCCTCAAGCGCCATTTACTGTAAAAGGGTTACAAAATTTTGAAAAAATATCTTTGATTGGTTACGATGGTATGGTAAACTCTCACTACTACAATGGCAAACTTACCATAGTTCCTCCCATGATTTCTCCAATCGAAAATCAATTCAAACATGCCTGGGTTTTTCAAATCGGGAATATTTCCGGCAAAAATTAGTCAACAGTTTTTATCGTTTACTCTTAAAAAATTACGTTGTACTTCATCAAAATCAAGCAATTCCAATTCAATTTTTTTAAAAAACAAAAAAAAATTAAAAAAAATTCTAAACCGTTTTAGTTTTTTATTAAATTTGCTTGCATCAAATTTTAATTTTTTCTACCTGGTTTAATAAAAATGGTACATGTAAGCACAGACAACATGGCAGGTGTAAAATTTTCTATTGGTAATCATTTACTGGATTTGGTGAGATTTGGCTGGCTATCTTTTCGAAAGAAATGCTTTTTCGAATTAAAATTTCATTTCCTGATAAGGTTTCAACCTACATATCGACCTTTTTTTAATCATTAACCATCAACAATTATTATGTAAAGCTTATGAGAAAAGTTTTGTTAACCTTAACTATGTGTCTTTCGCTGACCTTCAGCGCTTTGGCACAAATTGTCGTTACTGGCAGGGTTACAGGGGAGGAAGGCACCACCATTCCGGGAGTACAGATCTTGCATAAAGGTACTACCCACGGAACCGTAACCAATATGGAAGGGGACTTTTCGATCCGGGTCCCGTCCGATGCTACCCTGGTTTTCTCCTTTATGGGATTTTCTACTCAGGAAATTACC
>DATIKK010000150.1:0-10356 GCA_035477635.1 Bacteroidales bacterium
TTAATTATGATATCAACATCTACAGGACGGGTATTAACTGAACCATTTTCGTATTCGGGTCTCACATAGCGCCCGCCAAACTCTCCCATGGTCTCCACAAACCTTCCTCTTTTGTCAACCATAGTAAGGGAGCCCAAACCGTATTGCCTGCCAATCTTAAAATCGTCGGCTCCAAAGCTCGGAGCTATATGTACTATGCCAGTACCGTCGCCGGTTGTAACAAAATCGCCAAGCACTACACGAAAAGGGTCTCCCTCAACGGGCAAAGTATAAGGCAATAATTGTTCATATCGTATGTTTTCAAAATCTAATCCCATATAGCTGGCCAGTACCTGGTAAGGAATCCTCTTGTCGCCGGGCTTATATTCTTCCATTTTGAGGCCGGCGTTGAGAGGGTCGAAAAAATTTTCGAGAAGGTCTTTCGCCAGAATGACCTGAATTGGTTCAAAGGTGTACTGGTTGAAGGTTTTAACAAGAATATATTCAATATTCTTTCCTACGGCCAGGCCTGTGTTGCTCGGCAATGTCCATGGAGTGGTTGTCCAGGCCAAAAAATAAACAGGGTCCGATCCATGTCCAAACAAAAACGCAGATTTGGCGTTGCGTACAATCTTAAACTGGGCGGTAACGGAATTGTCCTTTACGTTACGATAGCAGCCGGGCTGATTCAACTCGTGCGTACTCAGGCCCGTTCCGGCAGCCGGTGAATAGGGCTGAATAGAGTACCCTTTGTAAAGAAGGCCTTTCTCGTAAAGTCTGGCAAGAAGATACCAGACGGTTTCTATGTACTTGTTATCGAAAGTAAGGTAAGGATTATTCAGATCAACCCAATAACCCATCCTAATAGTAAGATCATCCCAGATATCCTTGTATTTCATCACATCGGTTCGACAGGCCTGGTTGTACCCGGCAATAGAAATACTCTGGCCTATATCCTCTTTGGTAATCCCGAGCATTTTTTCTACGCCAATTTCGACCGGCAGCCCGTGAGTATCCCAACCGGCCTTGCGGTTAACAAGATGCCCTTTTTGAGTCCGGTACCGGCAAAAAATATCCTTGATTGTACGCGCCAGTACATGGTGAATACCCGGAAGACCATTGGCCGAAGGTGGCCCCTCATAAAACACCCAGGGTTTGCAGTCTTTGCGTAACTCGAGGCTCTTCCCGAAAACTTCGTGCGTTTCCCAAAATGCTTTTATTTCTTTGCCTATCCGGGAAAGATCAAGTTTTTTGTATTCTTTGTATTTAGCGCTCATAAAGTATGCCTGCCAGAAGCTGATGAATCGTTGAAAAGCAATCTTATCAAAATAAAATTAAGGCGCAAAATTAACAAAAAATCTGTTCAAAAGCCTTTATATGCTTGTTGCCTTATGTCCCTAAAAATACTATAACCTCAATTGATTCAATAATTTCAAAGCCTTAATTCATGCAAACTAACAATCAATTATCATAAATATATAAGGAAGGTTTTTGTTACGAAGGAAAATACATGCAATTTTCGTACTTTTGCACGTTTGTTTTAGGGAATAGTAAAAATGCATTCTTTGCTTAGATTTTGCGGAGATTGATGCAACTACAACCCCGCTTCAGGTTGACAAGCGCCCTGCTCGTCTCAGGCGAGAGGAAAATATCTGTCCTGAAAGAATCAAATAAATTTCGAATAAAAAAAACAAACAATATATGAGAAAACGAGTATTGGTTGCAACTGGTGGAGGTGATTGTCCGGGTCTTAATGCAGTTATCCGGGCAATTGTTCTTCGGGCTGCCCGGGAGCGTGATTGGGAAGTAGTAGGAAGCATAAATGCCTTTGATGGCATTTTAAACGAGCCTAACGAAATTGTGGTGCTTACCGAGAAAGAGGTAGCCGGCGTGCACATAAGAGGAGGCACCATTATTGGCACCACTAATAAGGGAGGTCCTTTTGCCTGGCCAATAAAAAACTCCGATGGCTCCTGGGGAGAAGCCGACCGGTCGGACGAAATGTTGCGTCGATTGCAGTTTTTGGGTGTTGACGCTGTAATAAATATTGGTGGCGATGGCTCCCAGCGTATTTCTCAGGCGCTTTTCGAAAAAGGGTTAAACATAATTGGGGTGCCAAAAACCATTGACAACGACCTTTCGGCTACCGATTTTACATTTGGATTTCAGACGGCTGTTCAGGAAGCAACAACTGCCGTCGATAAGCTGATTACTACAGCTTCCAGCCATAACCGTGTTCTCGTACTTGAGGTAATGGGGCGATATGCCGGATGGATTGCCCTTCATAGCGCGGTGGCCGGTGGGGCAGATGTTTGTCTTATCCCTGAAATACCCTACGATATTAATTCGGTAATGGACAAAATTTACAGCCGTTTTCATCGCGGTCGCGGTTACGCCATTATTGTAATAGCCGAAGGAGCAAAGCCCGTTGGTGGAGAAATGGTTTATGAAGTCAGCACCGAAGTTGGATATGAAAACCTGCGTCTTGGCGGGGTTGCCTCGAAACTGATTCATGAACTGAAAACGGCAGGGTTAGAAACCGACATGCGCGAAACAGTACTAGGTCACCTGCAAAGAGGGGGCACACCCATTGCTTACGACAGAGTTCTCGCTACCCAGTTTGGAGCGAAAGCTTTTGAAATGGTGCTGGCAAATGAATTTGGCAAAATGGTGGCCTATCGCCATCCGAATATTGTTTCTGTTCCTTTTTCTGAGGCCATCAGCCATTATAACTTTGTCGATCCGGTTTCCGACCTTGTTAAAACAGCCCGCGGCATAGGAATTTGTATGGGTGACTAATTTCTCCTGTTTTTTCCAAAATTGCCCTTTTAAAAAAAGGCCCCGGAGAAGTATATTTCCTTCACGGACAGCCCAAATAAAGACAGGGTTGGTTGTTTCGGAACGACATAGCAACCTCTGATATGGAACGCACCACGCTTTTCTGTGAAATTTTACTGCCTTTGCCGGTACATGGAACCTTTACGTACAGGGTTCCTTTCGATTTGAATGACCAGATAAAACCCGGCATGCGCGCTGTTGTTCAATTTGGTGCCAAAAAGGTGTATGCAGGGCTGGTGAAGACCATTCACAGCAAGCCTCCCGCAGGTTTTCAGGCAAAGTATATCCTTTCGCTGCTTGATAGCAATCCTGTTGTAAATATTTCGCAATTCAGATTTTGGGAATGGATCGCCTCATACTATATGTGTGCTGAGGGGGAAGTGATGAATGCTGCTTTGCCTCCGGCTATGAAGCTTTCGGGCGAAACCAAAATCCAATTAAACCCGCTTGCAGACCTTGATTCGCACGAAATCACAGAAAAAGAATATGCCCTTCTGCAAGCCATTAGCAATAAAAAGCAATTAACAATTAGCGAATCAATTGCCGTTGCCGGCCTGCCAAAGGTGTTGCCTCTTTTGAAAAACATGGTTGATAAGGGTTTGATTTCGCTTTACGATGGCCTTGAAGATCCATGGCAACCGCATGCTGTTAAGTATGTTAAATTATCTGCCAGCCACGATTACGAAGATCTTCTGAAAAAGACCTTCGACCATGCCGAAAAAAAAGCTCCCCGCCAGCTCGAAGTTTTGGTAAATTATGTTCGTCTTTCGAGGCGATATGAGACCAATCAATCCGATGTAAGCGAAAATGACCTTATAAAGAGCGTAAAAGGAGGGAAAGCAGCCCTCCAGGCGTTAGTGAAAAAGGGAGTTTTTGAGATTTATTGGCAAAAGGTAAGCCGGTTTGAGCACCTGCAATCAGATAAGGAGATCATCACCTTTAACAAGCACCAGGAAGTTGCATGGAACCAAATCCTGAATCATTTACAAACCCATGATGTTACTCTTTTGCATGGAGTTACTTCGAGCGGGAAAACCGAAATTTACATAAAGCTAATCCGCAAATTTATGGATGAAGGAAAGCAGGTGTTGTACCTCCTTCCTGAAATAGCTCTTACAGCACAGATTATCGACCGGTTGCAAAGACACTTCGGTAACCGTGCCGGGGTTTATCACTCACGTTTCAGCGCCGGCGAGCGTTTGGAGGTTTGGAATAACATTCTGGCTGGCGGAGTAGAATCATTAGGAGAACAAATTGTTTATGATCTGGTTCTTGGTCCCCGATCTGCCTTGTTTTTACCTTTCAGGAATCTGGGAATGATAATTGTTGACGAGGAACACGAACCAACCTTCAAACAATATGATCCTGCACCTCGATATAACGCCCGGGATGCTGCCATTTATCTTGCAAAGATGCTTGGCGCTAAGGTATTGCTTGGTTCAGCTACTCCATCGGTCGAAACATATTTTAATGCCAAATCAGTCAAATACGGTTATGTAGAACTGTTGCACCGCCATGGAGGGGTATTGTTGCCGCAGATTTTTGTTTCTGATCTGCGTAAGGAGACCTTGCACAAAAAAATGAAATCTCACTTTTCGGGCATGCTCCATAACAGCATTCAGGAGGCGCTCGAAAACAAGGAGCAGGTAATTCTTTTTCAGAACCGCCGGGGTTTTTCTCTACGGCTTGAATGCCAGACTTGCAATTGGGTGCCGGAATGCCGGCAATGCGATGTAAGCCTTGTTTATCACAAAAAAATCAATAAGCTAAAATGTCATTATTGCGGCTTTACCGAACCTCCTCCGTCCCACTGCCGCAAATGCTCTTCGCCTGATGTGCGCATGAAAGGTTTTGGAACCGAAAAAATTGAAGAAGAGTTGCCGGTGTTTTTTCCAGATGCCAAAATTGCCCGTATGGATCTTGATACCACCCGGTCGAAAAACTCCTATCAAACCATTATTTCCGACTTTGGGCAACGAAAGATTGATATCCTGGTAGGAACGCAAATGGTAAGCAAAGGCCTGGATTTTGATAATGTAGCGGTTGTTGGCATTATGAATGCCGACAACTTATTGAGTTTCCCCGATTTCAGGGCGCACGAGAGGGGTTTTCAGCTAATGGCGCAGGTAAGCGGCAGGGCCGGCCGCAGCACTAAACAGGGGAAGGTTATAATACAAACCTGGAATCCCCAAAATTCAGTTATTAATCAGGTGGTTGAGCATGATTATGAATCGATGTATCAAACTCAAATAGAGCAACGGCAACAGTTTCAATATCCGCCATTTGTAAGGCTGGTAAACCTCAGGTTGCTTCATCGCGACCAAAATACACTTTCGCATGGAGCCGAAGCGTTAGCCAACAGCCTTAAAAACCTTTTCCCAAAAAAGGTTCTCGGGCCTGAATTTCCAGTTATTGAGCGAATTAGGAATCTTTACATAAAAACAATTCTGGTAAAAATTGACAGGGGACCCGAATTGGCGGCGGCCAAAGAATCCATAATGGCCATTATTGAGGAATTTAAAAGGAAAGCCTTATTTAAAAGTATCCGGGTGGTGGTTGATGTGGACCCGGCCTGATGTGTTACTCCTCTTGAATTATATAAATAACCTCATTTTCCTTTTTCATAAGGTATTTTTCACGGGCAAGCCGCTCAAGGGCTTCCGGATTGTGTTTCAACTCATGTACTGCAATGCTGTCGCGGGCGATTTCCTCAAGAAAGTATGCTTTCTCCCTTCTAAGCTCCATCAATTCGCGCCGCATTTGAATCTGATGAATGAGGTTGTTGTTTTCGAAAAATGCAAGCCAGACCAAAGCAATCACCGATGCAATGAAGTATTTGTTTTTTAAAAACCCCGGAAGTCGAAGTTGCATTTTGGCCCGTATTTTAACACAAAATTAAACTATTAGCCATAAAGTCCCTTAACCTTGGGAGCTCCGGCAACAAAATCTTTCAAATAAAAAGGCTCAAACCAGGCAAGGTTTTCGAACGACCTGTTTATAAATCTTTGAAAAGCCAATTTAGCCATGCCGCGAACCGAAGGGAAAACATCGTCAAAAACGATGGCGTTTCTGTGTGTAAGAAATTCTTTGCACTTTGCAACTCCGTCGCCGAAAAACACTATACTGTTGTGTTCTAGAATTGATTCAAAAGTATTTTTCTCAACAACCAAAGCCTGGGTTGGTTTTAGAGGAGTTCCCTGTTTGTCGAAATGAGCGCAATATACTTCCATCCGCCTTGCGTCGATCATCGGGACAAAAATCAGGGGGAGACTGCCGGGAAAATCTAAAGGCAGTTCATTTGATTTTTGCAGCATACAGCTCATTGTCATAGCCTGTAAGGTATCTGTTGCGATAAGAGGCAAATCTTTAGCAAAGCAAATTCCCTTAGCCGCTGAAACGCCTATACGCAAACCGGTGTAAGATCCGGGGCCTTTGCTCACTGCAACTCCAGCCAGGTTGTTGAAAGAAATGCGCGCCTGGTTCATTGCATCCTCTATAAGCAGAGTCAGTTTCCCTGCATGTCCGAAATTGACACCATGGTCTTCCTTGAGTGAGATTAATTCTCCATGGAGTGATAATCCAATCGAGCACACTTTGGTGGATGTTTCGATCAGCAGCAAATAGGCCATTGAAGGTCTGCTTTAGTTTTCGCTGAAAAGTTCCTGTCGGGTGGTTTTTATAACCGCATCACCATCATTCAGCAATTGAGAAATGGCTCTGAAAGGACCGGTGATAATCTGCATTCCTTCCTCCAACCCTTCGGTAATTTCAATATAGCGAGTATCCTGAATGCCCGATTTAACCGTTTGAAGTACCGCAATACCATTCTTGTACAAAAAAACATGTTCCATCGCCGATGTTTGCGCCTCTGGCTGGGCCTCAACGTTGTTCTGGTTGGTTTCCTGAGGTTGTCGGGTGGTAACTGCTTGAATTGGAACCGAAAGAACATCTGTAGCTCTGCGAGTGAGTATTTCGGTAGTTGCCGACATTCCTGGCCTGAAAGGTGACAAATGCGGGCTTTCGGCCAAAATCAAGTCGCTGTATGACTCGGGTAGAATATGTATTTTAACTTCAAAATTAGTAACCTGGTCCATTGCCTGACCGGTAACCAGAGCCGAGTTTGCAATAGAGGCTACAACACCTTTAAATTTCCTCCCCCTGAAGGCATCTATTTCAATATCAGCGGTATCGTTTACATTTACTCTGATAATATCATTTTCGTTAACCTCCACCAAAACCTCCATATGATTCAGGTTTGCAATGCGCATGATCTCGGTGCCGGCAAACTGCGAAGTGCCAACCACCCTTTCGCCAATTTCGGCATCGAGGCGCGAGATTGTGCCATCCATCGGGGCAAAAATGTTTGTTAGAGCAAGGCTTTCGCGGGCTTCTGTTACGGCTGCCTCGGCGCTTTTAACCTGAAACTCCGCTGCAATAATGCTTTGTCGTGCTGCTTCGACCTCGGCCTGCGCTACAAGAAACTCAGCTCTGGCTCCATCATATTCGGCCTCTGATATTGTTTGCTGTTCAAACAGACGCTGGTTACGGGCGTAATTTGCGCGGGCATTTATAAACCGGGCATCAGCCTGCGAACTCCTTGCACGGGCATTGGCCAGGTTGGCGCGGTTCGTGCTTAACGCTGCTGTTACACGGTCAAGGGCCGACTCGTAAAGGTCGGGGTTTATTCTTGCCAGCAAATCACCCCTTCGAACAAATGCGCCCTCGCGTACCGGAAGTTCAATAATTTCTCCCGACACATCCGGGCTGATCTTTACTTCCATAACAGGTTGCACCTTGCCGCTCGCGGTAACTATTTCAACTATGCTGCGCCGGCTTACCTCTTCAACGGTAACCATTTCGCCTTCAGGACTGCCAATCCAGCCTGCCATCCGGCCAATAACCAAAAAAGCTATTAATGCGCCAAAAGAAATGAGGGCAATTTTAAGTAATCTTTTGTTTTTCACAGGATGTTTTTTTAAAAGTTAAAGCCGTATTGTATGTCTTTATTTGTCGTTTGTAATCCAAATTATGAGCGATTCATAACAACTACAAAAAATTACATTTACTAATGTCAATTTTCCCGGTTAAAACGAAATAGGATGACCCAAAAAATAATTCAGCATTTTAACTCTGAAAACGTACTCATATTTTGCCTGAACCATATCAGATTGTGCCGTGCTCAACCTGTTTCGGGCATCGTTAAATTCAAGGGTGTTGACCATGCCGAGATTAAACTTCTGACTTGTATAGCGAAAAGCTTCCTCAAGGGCAACAACATTTTTTGAGGTTGAGTTGTACCTTTTAAGGGCTGCTCTCGCATCGGCATGTGCCTGCTGAATGCTCATAAAAAACTGGTCGCGAACCATTTGTTTATTTACCCTGGCATTATCTAAGGCGATGCGCGAGCGGCTTATATTGCTATTGACCTGCCAGTTGTTAATTATCGGAATGGTAAGGACAAAAGCTATTGAGCGGTTAAGGTTTTCTTCAATCTGGTTGCGAAATGGTTTAATCCGCATACTGTAATCAAATGATGGGCCAAAAACCGATTCGCCCCCAGCAGTAACACCAATTTGCTGCTGTCCCATTACTACGTCGGTAATTTCGCGTATTGCGCCTGAGTAGCCGGTACCATAACTCCCGCGTAAGCTCAGCATTGGGCTTCTGGCGCCAACTGCAATTCTAACGCCCTTTTCGGCGCTGGCAGTCCTGTAGTCGGCGGCCTGAACTTCGGGCTGATTGCCAACCGAGGCATTAAATATCTGCATGGGCGATTCCTCAAGCATTACAATTTCAGAAATATCTATTTCGGGTATTTCAATTTCCAAGTCCTGGTAATCATCAAGACGAAGCAATTGGGCAAGGTTAAGACGGGCAAAATCGAGTTGGTTTTGAGAATTTATCAGTTGCAACTCATCAGTGGCAGCTTGCGCCTCAATTGTAAGGAGGCTTCCGCGTGCGAGGGTTCCGGCTTCAACCAGTTGGGCGGTTCGGTCAATTTGAAGTCGGGTAATTTCAAGATTACGGGCAGCCACCTCAACCAATTCGCGGGCAAGAAGTATTTGCAGGTAAGCCGAAGTAACCGACAAGGTAACATCATTCTCCATTTTTTGGACATCGAACCGGCTGGCTTCCAGATCGTGTTTCGACTGTTCAATACTATTGCGAATCTGAAAGCCGCTGTAAAGCGTCATTCCGGTGCTCAGGCTGAAGTTGTTTGACTGAACACTTTCGGTCGCAAAGGTATTGGTAAACGGATCGATCGTTCTTCCCGTATTTATTCCGTGTGTAGCGTTGGCGTTAAGACTAGGAAGCTGGCTGGCTCTTGACAGTGCGAGGTTTTCATGTGCCATTCCAACATTCAGACGTCCTTGTCTTATCTGGAGATTGTTCTGAAGAGCGTGCCGGATACATTCTTCGAGACTCCACACAGTTTGAGAAAAAGCAGAAAAACTTGCCAATATAGGTAACATGAATAAGAATGCAATGCGAAAAAATCTTAATAATTCCATGTTCAAATTAATTTAATTTTCCGGTAAGGCTTGCTTTTGAAGCAAATGCAAATGTAATGAATCTGTTGGAAGCAAGCGAAATTTTAGGAAGTATTAACTTTATTTAGTCCCGGAAATTTGCATTGGTAAAAATCTCGCACAAACAACTCTCTATGTCTTTTGAACAAAAGGCATTCAATTATCTTTAAATTGTTATCTAATGCTTTTACAGCCGATTTTTTAAAATTATTTGAATTTATCTATGAAGGCAATTATTACAGGGTCGGGTGGATTTGTTGGTTCATCTGTAAAACCTATGCTTGTTGAAATGGGTTTTGAGGTGCTGACTCCTGAAAGGGAATTTCTTTACGATTCGCCAGAATCGCTTTTGCCTCTTATCGAAAATTCCAACATAGTGATTCATCTGGCTGGGGCACCCATAGCTACCCGCTGGAACAGAAAATACAAAGACGAAATCTACCACAGTCGAGTAAGTACTACAAAAAACCTTACCAGGGCTATTTCGATGGCTTCATCAAAACCCAAATTATTTCTTTGTGCTTCGGCGGTTGGAATATATCCCGATTCTGGCGTGCACGATGAATTTATCGAAAAAACCGGAACGGGATTTCTGGCCAGGGTTTGCTCCGACTGGGAAAAAGCCTCCTGTGAGTTGCCGCATGAAGTAAGGGTGGTAAATTTGCGATTTGGGTTAATATTGGGCAGTAATGGAGGCGCATTACCCAAAATGGTATTTCCTTTCAGGTTTTACTCAGGAGTATGGTTTGGTAGCGGATTGCAATGGATATCCTGGGTGCATTTGTTGGATGTTGTTGAGATTATGCGGTTTGCTATAATAAATTCTGCAATAACGGGCCCTGTAAATGTGGTGGCTCCTAACCCAATACGAAATATAGAATTTATCAGGCTTCTTTCATCCGTTCTTAATCGTCCGGCATGGTTACCGGTTCCTGAATTTGTACTTCAATGGTTGCTCGGTGAAGGCGCTACAGTGCTCACAAGAGGGCAAGCATCGGTTCCGAAAAAA
>DATIKK010000151.1:0-3618 GCA_035477635.1 Bacteroidales bacterium
GGATTACTCTCAAGAACGGGCAGTGGTTAACCTTCAAGCTGCAAACCAATTAGAAACAGTATCAGAAGCAGGGGCAGAAGAGCAAATTTTGTTGAGCCAGGAAGAATCTTTTAGCCGGTTAAAATCCAGACAACTTTTCCTGGCACAGACTCACGCTCAACAACTACATTCGGCTTTTGCACATAAAGCCGCTTATTTTGCAGGGAATATACTTGGTGATTTGCATTATGCCGACCAAAGACCCTTGTTACCATTGGCTGAGGAGTCTGTCAACCAACCGGTTTTAGCACTTGGCTTTTCGGCCGGAATAAAAAACACCTGGCTTTTCAGCAACGAAACATTTTTGGGTTTGGCCGGGTATAATGGGCATCGTACAGAGTTAAGTTTCGTTCCCGATTTTGCGCTTACGTTGCGTTACCAGGTAAGACCTCAATGGGAAGTTGAAGCAGGATTGTCGTTTTCATCAAACGTTGGTCAGTCTTATTATCAGTATATCCACGGAAGATTTAGCCGGAAGGATATTTCACTGAATTACATCCACGGCGAAATAATGGCCAATTACCTTAGCAGAAGGAGTTGGGTGGTGTTGCAAAATACCCTAAGGTTAAATTCAACTATCGGTTTTTATCTTGCAGGTTTAAATAATGCCTTTGAATCAATTGAGGGTGAAAGATTTGATGTATCGCACAATTATCAAAGTATTGACTACGGTCTTATTCTGGGGCAAAATGTTGATATCGAATTGCCCGGAAATCTTACCTTTTCGCCCGGTATCCGGCTATCCTGGGGGCTTCCAAATATCCACGAACGTATGCCTGACCTTCCAGAATTTATGTGGAAAACCTTGAACAGAAGCCTTGAGTTTCGGTTAGCAGTGTTATACAGGGTTCCAATTGGAAATAAATAATGCATTCCTATAGGTTCTGACTATTTTAAGGAATCCTCCGCACCCAATCATTTTACTTCTTAGCTTGCTTACTAAAAAAACACCAACTATTGGTGAGTTTATTTATTCTGGTTATCAATTACCAATTAGCACATTACAATAAAAATCACAAATTTGTAATTTTCCTTCCAACCCAGGCCTGAATTTTTTCGTCTTTAGGTAAAACAGTTGTTCTTGAAAATTTGAAATCCATTTTTTAATCTCTAAATTTTTTTTTATGAAAACTAAACTAACAATTGGAACTTTGGTGTTGTTTATGGCCGGGGCTTTTCTTACCTCATGCGGGAAAGAGGATGAAGGGAATGCAAAAGTCAGTTTCCAGGCTGTTAATACTAAAACAATGATGAAAACTGCCCCGGTAGCCGGTGTAGTTGTAAACACTTTCAAAGTCAATATCGATGAAATTGAATTTGAATTTTATGATAGTGATGATGATGCCTACCCGGATGGTGAGAAATATTCAGAATATGAATTGGAAGGTCCATTTGAAGTCGATTTGGTGAGAGATGGCAATACCCAGCTTACCACCCTGGTAACAGGCATTGAACTTCCCAAAACCGGATTTGATGAAATAGAATTCGAGTTCGAACTCAGCGAAAACCGTGCTTCAGAGCTTTTCGGAAAATCTATTCTTGTAAAAGGCACTTTAAATGGTGTCCCATTTGAGTACTTTTCGACTATTGATGAATTTGAAGTAGAAGTAGAATTTGAATATCCTGTAGATCTTTCAGCCGCAGGCGGGGTAAGTGTTATTGTTTCAATTGACCTTGCTTCAATTTTCGATCCTACAAGGGGTGGGGTGGATATTTCCCAGGCTACCGATGGCAATGGCAACGGTACAATTGAAATTCACCTTCTTGATAACGATGGCAACAGGGTTTTGGCCGATAGGATAGACGATGCAATCTGGAAAGCAATTGATTCAATTGAAGAGCGCTGGGATGATTAAAACTTTTGATGCGAAACCATCAGTTTGAAAATTTCTACAATGCAATGGGGGGCGAAAGCCCCTCATTGTTTTTTAATACCATGCAGGTGATACAGAACAAACTCTTCTGAAAACAAAACCAACTAAAAAATATACTTGATTGCAGAATTATTTTTTCCAAAAATAAACCCTATGGTTTCTTTTCGAATCAAAAGGAAAATTCGTAATTTTAACGTAAAATTGAATACAATGAGAACATTATGGTTGCCTGTAACCTTCATATTGCTTGCTTTGCTCATGATGGAGACTCAGGCCTTTTCACAGGAATTTCAAACCATTAACGGTATAGTACGTGATTCCCGGACACGCAGGCCTATTCCTTTTGCAAGCATTTTTGTCCCTGGTTCCACAGTTGGAACTGTTGCTAATCTCAACGGAGTTTTTACGTTAAAAATTCAAAAAGATTTAGAGGCGAGCGAATTCGGTATTTCGCATCTGGGTTACCACAGAGCCCTTTTTAATATTCTGGAGAACACCGGTACAGGAAAGGTCTTTTTTCTAGACCCTCATTCTGTTACTCTTCCAGAAGTTGTTGTTCGCCCGGAAAATCCAAGAGAGCTTGTCAGAGCGGCGATTAGAAAAATTCCGGAAAATTTTCCGGACGAACCTCAGCGATTGATTGGTTTCTACCGCGAAGCAATTAAAGAGCGCCGGGATTACGTTACCATTGCCGAAGCAGTTGTTGAAATAGACCAAACTGCATATGGTACACATGGCGGCCGCGATCGTACGCGAATCCTCCAGGCCCGCAAAAGCGGTGATGTAATGGAAATGGATACTCTCATAGTGAAACTTCAGGGCGGCCCTCATGTTGCCATGTTGCTCGATCTTGTAAAGAATCCCAATGTAATTCTTGATCCTGAAATGCTTGAAAAATATAATTTCGAGTTGGTTGATTATGTTAACATTGAAGGAAATCCTAATTATGTTATTGAATTTAGCCCGGATGCAATTATGCCATTTGCTCTGTATTACGGCCGCATTTATATTGATATAAACAGCCTGGGGATTACTATGGTTGAATTCAGGCTTGACCTGTCAGACAGGGAGAAAGCAGTGGAAAATTTTGTGGTTAGAAAACCTCCGCGGCTCCGCTTTACGCCTACAAGGACAAACTACCTGGTAACCTACAAGCTCATTGATGGGAGGTTTAACCTGAATTACGTAAGGGTGGAAGTTGAGTTCTTTGCCGATTGGCGCAGGAGACTGTTCCGCACCGGATATACCCTGATGTCGGAAATGGCGATAACAGAACGCCTGCCTGCAGGTGAACAACGAATTGCCATTAGAGATACTTTCCGCCCTACAAACATCCTTTCCGAGTTGGTTCCAGTTTACTTCGATGAAGAATTTTGGGGCGCCTATAACGTAATTGAACCTGAGGAATCTATCGACCTGGCAATACAACGCTTCAACAAAAGGTTTGAGGAATAGCAGAAGAAGGTTAAGGAATATTGGTTTTATTTAATTTGCTTGGTTTTGGAGCTTAATTAGCAACAAAGAATGGCTGAACTGAAAACAAAACCCACAGCAGCAAGTGTTCACGAATTTATAAATGCCTTTGCCGACACGGAACAGAAGCGCAATGACAGTTTTGAACTGTTGAAGCTCATGCAGAACATTTCTGGCCATGAACCAAAAATGTGGGGCGAATCGTTAATCGGGTTTGGCAGCTACCATTATA
>DATIKK010000152.1:0-11188 GCA_035477635.1 Bacteroidales bacterium
AGCAGTTGTGCTTCCGAAGTTACCCCTGGCACCGCCACTTGGAACGGATGTAAGCGCCTGAACAGTAGCATTAACCTGGTCCCAACCGGAGCTGGTAAATCTTTGGGGTGAGAATGTACGGTCGAAATCAACCAGCCAGAAATCACCGGTTATGATAAACGGAATTCCGGTTCCAACAATCCCATTAGCTGTAACCAGGTTGATAATGCCTGTCATGCTGCCACCTATCCTTACTGTAATGTTTGTAGCAGTTTGTGCCATAATGGTTACCGGAGTTGTACCCAGGCGGGCTTCAGTTACGCGGTCGAAACCGGTACCCGTAAGTGTAATATCACGGGTGCCACCCACAATTTCTGCGCCTTTTTGCGGGAAAAAGTTGCTGATTGCGGGCAGGATTACCCTGAAATCGGATTCAGACTGGGTGGTACCATCAGGTACAGTCAGTACGATGCGTCCGGTAGTGGCTCCTGCAGGAACAGTTGCAGTAAGTTGTGTTGGACTAACGATAGTAAAAGAAGCAACGACAGTGCCAAACCTTACCTGAGAAACGGCATCCATCATTGTACCATTGATTGTAACAACCGTACCAACATCAAGGGCCGAAATATCGGGCGTGATGGAGTTGATAACAGGTAATGCCAACGATAGCTGTGTGGCGCTTACTGCCTCGCGAACCTGAAGAAATCCAAATTCGGTAAGGAAATCGTAATACAACCGGATTGGCCCGGATACCATTGCAGCGGGTGTTGTTATATTGAGGGTTGTAGCAGTCTGGGCAGTTATGACAGCTCTAAGTGTTCCTACATACACCGAATCTACCTGATCGAGCAGGTTGCCTGTAATGGCAACAGGCTGGTTACGTCCGACAATGGCCGGGGTGAACCCGATAATATTAGGCACCGGAACAGGATCAACGCGAAACTCAGTGATTGAAGAGGTAACTGAATTTGGCCTTATAAGTTTGATTCTGCCAGTAAGCGCTCCTACAGGTATCTCTACCCGAATTTCTTCATTGGTTTTTGATACAATAGTGGCTCCTCTGGTGGAAAATGAAACCCTGGTTACATCAGCAAGACCTTTGCCCGTTATTGCAACTATTTGCCCGGGGTGGCCGCTTAATGGAGAAAAAGTAAAAGGAGCATCCAGTTGTACAGGATCAATGCTTAAAGGAGCGCTTTCTTCGCAACCCGATGCAAATACTGCCAGTACAAGCAGAATAATGAGGCCCGGAATTGTTATTTTCTTATGTGTTCTCATCTTAAAAGATTTTTTAATCAGGAATAATAAACCGGATGTTGTCGAAAAAGACGGTTTGCCCGAAGTTGGCATTCGCTGTTGTAGCGGGTGGTTGAATCTTTACCCCCCTCAGCAAATGAAAGCGAACTACTTCGCCAAATGGGGCACCTCCACCATAACCTACACCCATATCGCGGAAAGGCAGGCGGATAGTTTGCCAATCGGTGGTTACAGGCAGGGTTCTTCCGTAAACCGGATGAGGAGCGCCTGCAGCTGCTTGAGGCTCAACCATAATGTTCACATTCATATTCCGGGACACCCTCAAATCCAGGGCAAGAATAATGTTGTTGTTGTTTTCTGCCGGAATCACAGGAAGGTTTTGAATGTAAAAATCCATATTGCCTCCCCATCCGGTGCTTCGGTCGGCTATTTCGAGCGACAGGAAATTGTTGTTTGGAAATGGGCCACTCACAATCGTAGGATTCTGAACATTTCCATTCGGACTCCAGCCAGTGTAGAAGGGACTTGCAACATCGAAGTTGTGTACCAGAACTACCTGACCTAGAATTAGATCTGAAGGGCTTTCGGAGATGCTTCCAGCAGCGGTATGCAACCTGATTCTACCACCGGTCGAACCGGTTGGCATGGTAAACCTTAGTACCTGGTCGCTTACTTTGGTAAAGCCAATAACTTCAATTGCGCCGACAAATACGCGGGTTGTAAGATGCAGCGCTCTTCCCATCAGTGTTAGCACTGTCCCTGGTCTTGCGGCCTCGGGGCTTATCATCTGGATAACCGGTGGCGACACTATGGTTAAGGCTCTTTGCGCCAACCCTTTGCCTGAGAAAAACAAGTTTACTGTAATAGCATCGCCAAGTGGAGAGGCCTCAGGCACCAGCATCCTGAGAGTATCGCGGGTTGCTGTGAAGGATACGGGCACATTTTCGGTATTCAGCATAATATGGAATACCTCATGAAGGTTTGTCCCTGTGAAAGTTACTATCTGACCCGGCTCGGCTATTTGCCTGTCAACCGAAGTAATCCGGTTATTCATATCAATGATACCCGGTTCCATAAATGTTTCCTGCTCTTCGCAGCCCCAAAACAACAATGGGAAAGACAGAATCAGGAAAAATGCGAGTTGGAAGATATTTGATTTTTTCATTGTACTTAATTTAATGTGATTTCCATTAGGATCCATAACCCGGGTTTTGCGGGAACGGGTTGGTAGTAAGGTCAATCTGACTTTGGGGAATAGGCCTGAGTATGTGGTGATTCTGAATTGTATTCCTTCCCGGCAATTCAGGGGTAATAGTACGCAGACGGTGCAGCAGCATTGGTACATTGGCGCTGTTGCGCGTCCTGACCAAATCGAACCAGCGCATATATTCTCCGGCAAGTTCACGGCTTCTTTCATCCAGGATAAAGTTGATGCCTTCTTCCCGGTTGGCCATGCTTGGGGTTGCGGCCGTAATCCTGGCCACCGCTGCTGCATTTGCAGCATCCGACCGTCCGGCAAGGAATGTAGCACGGGTACGCACCACATTCAGCATGTTTCTCGAATCTGCGGGGCGGTTCAGATACATTGCTGCTTCAGCAGCAATCAGATAGGTCTCAGCAAAGCGAAATACAATAAACGGCCTCACAGAAGCATCGTTAACGCTGGGCCTGTCAATGTCATCGTATTTACTCATAGAAGGGTAAATTGAAAGTCCTTGCCTTGTACCGCCAGGGCTCACATTGTCAAAATATTCCGATGGTCTGAAAATGCGAAGGGCTCTGGCAGGCCTGTGGTTTTCAACTCCCGGAAGCCAGATAGCCGTGTCACCGTTAACAAAGCCGGGAATCTCAGCATTGGCAGCATCGTTTACCCTCCACACAGTCTGGAATGTCTTGCCATAACGGGTGTCATCGATTCGCTCGGCAAAAACTACTTCAAGCAGATAGTTGGTTGGCCTTACGCGGTGCCAGGGCCTTCCGTTTGGAATATCCCTGACAAGCCCCCTGACAATGACTCCATAGTTTGGACGGTAAAAGAAACTGCTTCTGTTGTTTTTATTACCAGCAACATTTGGGTCCATGTCGTTGAAAACCGGATCAGTGTTTCGCTGAACATTGAATAGAACCTCTGAATTGTTTTCATTGCGTGGCCTGTGAACATCTGCAAAATCACGAAGCAGGGCTACACCATAAGTACCTGCATTGTTGATCAGATACATTGCATTGTCGAACGCATTCTGATAGTCGGTTGGCTGGCCAGCAATGGCATGAGTTGCCCTGGTCAGGTAAACCAGTGCAAGCAGATGACGTGCAGCAGCAGCAGTAGCACGGCCTGGTTCGGAGGCTCTGGCAGGCAAATCTATCTTCGCAATTTCCAGGTCATCAATTATAGCTTCATAAACATCGGCAACAGGCGCCCTTTCGGCCGTGGTGCGGGGTACTTGATTAAACTCCAGGTTCAATACCAGATCACCATATTTGCGCACCATGTTGAAATACCACAACGCCCTGATGAAGCGTGCTTCGGCCATTACAATGCGGGCGCGCGATTCTGCCATACCCGATGTTGTTGCAAATTGAATTACTGCATTTGTTGTGTTTATTGCCGTGTAACCCCAGTTCCAGGATGTTCCCACCATACCATTGGTTAGCAGTGCGCCCTGGTCGTAGGTCATAAGGGCAAGGTTTCCGTCAGGGCCCCGCTGAAACTCATCGGTGCCGGGAACCGTCATTGACATAGCGCTTTCACCTCCGTAAAAAAGACGTAAGTCAGAATAGGCTGAAATAAGCGCTGATTCAACTCCGCCGGGAGATTCCAGATACTTGGCCGTAAGCAGCGAGCGTGGTTCCTCCTCAAGAAATTCGGTACACGAAGAAACCACCGAGGCAATGGCCAAAACAAATATTAGGTTAAATATCTTTTTCATTTCGGGATTCATTAAAATTTATAGTTTATACCAAAGATGAATTTCCTGGTAGGAGGGACATCAAGGCCTATTTTCAAAGCCCTTTCGGGAACTCCCTCTCCTCCCTGAATGGTTGCACCGGTGCGATTTGGTTCGGGATTTACACCTCCTGCCTGTACATAAGGCGAAAAGAGCAGGAAAGGATCCTCAACTGTTGCAAACACCCGCAAAGTTGATTCACCGCCAAGGAACCTGGTAAACCTCGGATTAACATTGTAACCAAGGTTAATACTGCGGATTTTGCCGAAACTGGCATCGAAATAACCCAATACACTTGTAAAGGAAGGATCGAATGAACGATGCGGCATGGGCATGTCGTTGGTTGGGTTATCGGGTGTCCAGTAGTCAACCCTGATTCCGTTGCGACGGCCATCGAGGCGGTTCAGGTAATCGGTTGGCATGTGCAGGGTGCTGATAAGCATACCTCCAAGCCTGAAGTAAGCAACAACCGATAAGTCAAATCCTCTGAAGCGCCATGTTGAAGTGAAACCACCCTGAATATCGGGCTCGCTGGAACCCAAAATCCTGCGGTCGGCTGCCGTAATCCTGCCATCGGGCTCATCACCGTTTACTCCGCCACCTGCAAAATCGAGCAATCTGACTCGTCCGGGAGCAAAGCCATATTGAGCCGCAAGATCGGCTTGATCCAACTGCCAGATACCAAGTTTATAATAATCGTAAATAGCGCTCATGGGCTGGCCAACAAACCATCCGTTTCCTATATCGCGGGTGATTGTTGGATCCTGAAGGGCTACAATTTTTCCTCTGTTGAAGAAAGCGTTAACATTTATTTCCCAGCCCAAATCGCCTTCGTTTTGTGGTGATAATGCTACACCATTAAGGACAATTTCCAAACCGCGGTTCTCGGTTTTACCCACATTTGTCATAAAACGGCCAGGTACGCCAATAGAGGCGGGTAATTGCTTGGCAAGCAGAAGGTCGCTTGTTTGTTGCAAATAGGCATCGACCGATCCGTAAATACGGCCAGCAAAAAATGCAAAATCAACTCCAACGTTTGTTGTGGTAGTGTGCTCCCATCCGAGTTCAAGATTGGGCAGGGTAGAGACATAGTATCCCCTGACTCCACGGGCGCCAAAATTGTAAAATGTTCCCGTAAGGCCACCCAGAGTAGCAAAAGGAGATACAGCAGTGTTGGCTGCCTGTCCGTAACCGAAACGTAACCTGAGGTTATCAACAAATTGGGCATTTTGCATAAACTGCTCGTTCATAATATTCCAGCCAAGAGCTACTGCCGGATATGCATGCCACTTATTTCCCGGAGCAAGCCGCGATGAACCGTCAGCACGTCCCGAAATGGTGATCATATACCTGTCGTCGAATACATAATTGGCCCTTGCCATAAAAGAAACAAGCCGCCAGTCGGAGAAAAAGTTGCCGGAACTTGGGGCTTGGATTACCTCAGCAAGGAATGGGTTGTTAAACTGCAGGTAATCGACCGGAATCCTGTTTAGATCAACCCTTGAGCCTGTGGAGATATTCTCCTGCACGCTTGCCATACCCGTTAGATTTACCCTATGTCTTTGAGCAAAAGTGCGGTTAAAGGTCAACAGGTTTTCAACCGTATAATTAAAATTGTCGTTGTTGTTGACCTGAGCTGCATTCTCGCGGCCATCGCGGAACGGGGTATGACTGCCGAAAAAGCTGTTGTACTTATTGTCGGCAAAACTTACACCTACATTTACCCTGTTAATAAGAGAAGGGGAAACCTGCAACTCGGCATAAAACATATTGAACGAGGCAAGCCTGCGGTTTTGTTCATTCCAGCGTGTTCTGTCCTGCAGAACCAAAGGACTGTAAGTTATCTCTGTATCATATCCCGGCTGTTCGTTTACCGTGCCGTCCATATTATAAGGTGAAGATAAAGGGGAGAAAGTAAGTACGGTCCACATGGGATTGGCCGATTGTGCATCAGTTATACTTACTGAATTCAAGGAAGTAAAACCCACCCTTAATCTGCTGCCAATAGTCTGATCAATGGCGGCACGAAGGCTGTAGCGGGAAAATCCCATAAATGGCAATACACCTGTTTCGTTAAAATATCCACCTGAAACGGAGTATTGAGTTTTGGCAGTACCAGCCGATAGGGTAAATTCATGGTTGGAGGTTAACCCAGTTTGATAGACCAAATCCTGCCAGTCGGTTTCGCGCCCCAACAGCATAGACTCCTTTTCATTGGCAAGAAAGTTGGTATATCCTGCAACATTGCGAAGCTTAATAAATTCCTCAGCACTAAACAACTCGTACTTACGCGCTACTGTTGAAAGGCCCTGATAGGCATTGTACGTTACCCTAAGATCGCCCTGCCGGCCACGTTTGGTGTTAATAAGAATAACTCCATTTGCGCCGCGCGATCCGAAAATTACTGTGGCTGAAGCATCCTTAAGTACTTCAACAGATTCAATATCATCCATGCTGATGTCGTTAAGGCTCCCTGGAAAAGGGATCCCATCAAGAACAATCAACGGGTCGTTTGATGCAGACAGGGAGCGCTCACCGCGAATTCTTAATTGGGAACCTCCGCCTGGCCTTGGTGAAGTATTCTGAATTTCAAGACCTGAAGCCTTCCCTTGTAACGCTCTGGCAAGGTTGTGGGCAGGTACATCCCGCAAACGAGCAGCATCAACAGATGTAATCGCTCCCGTAATGTCGCTCTTACGCTGAACGCCATAGCCTACCACAACAAACTCGTCCAAACCTAAAATATCGGGTTCAAGAGTTACGTTGACTACCTGCCTTCCCTCCACAGGAACAACTAAATTACGAAAGCCAACAAATGAAAATAACAAAGTTCCATCACCGGGAGTTGTAATGGTAAAATTACCATTTACATCAGTGATGGTTCCAGTAAATGTTCCCTGGAGAACTACGTTAACCCCTGGCAAGGTCTCTCCAGCTTCATTTGTGACGTTTCCCCGGATGGTTATGGTTTGCCCCCATAACTGAAATCCGGTAAAAAAAAGCGCCAGGAGAGAAAGCCCCAGCGCTTTGCCAACATCTTTTTTAAATTTCATGTGAGTTTTGGTTTTGTTTAAACATATAGCAAATTTTGAAATTTTAACAATTAAAAGTAATTCCGAATTAAACAAAAATCACCAAGAAATGTTACAGGAAGTTTAATAATCGTTACACCATTTTTAATCTGGTTACCAAAATTTTAAATTTAGATACATACTCCAAAAATGATTGTAAATTTTTTGTAAAATTTGTATTTGAAAACCGGATACAATATTTACATTCGAACTAATATATATTCCTCTCGATATGAAACACCTTTTTTTACTTTTCGTTTTGCTGGTAATATTCGCCAAATCGGGATTATCTCAACCAGGAAAGTTTTTTTCGTCCGACCAGGATTTGTCCAACAGTATGATCACCAGGATCGTTCAGGATGGTAACGGCTTTATATGGGTGGCAACTGAGGATGGCCTTAACCGTTTCGATGGGCTAAACTTCAGGATTTACCGGAATATTCACAACAGCAGGTTTTCTCTAACCAGTAATTTTGTAAGAACCTTATTTGTTGACAGTCGGGGAAGGTTGTGGGTGGGTTGCATCAACGGTCTTTTGTTATACAACCATGAAAAGGACCATTTTAAGGAAATAGTCATGTACCGCGATACGATGAGGTTGCGTCCTCATGTTACATCTATCATTGAAACACGCCGGGGAAATATTCTGGTTGCCACATCAGGTCAAGGATTGATAGTGATTGAGAACGGAACATACAGAGGGCAGGCCGACATGAATATTATTCCAAGGCTTAGCAGCGAGTTTCTTGAATGTATTTTTGAAGATTTTTACGGTAGGCTTTGGATAGGAACCGAAAACGAAGGCCTGAACGTTTACCTTCCTACGACCAATGAAATGCGTGTTTTCCGCCACGAGCCCGGGATGCAAGGCACATTGAGCAGCAATTACATTACATCCATAATTGAGGATCATCAAAGGAACATACTGATTGGCACTGCCAATGGAGGTCTGAACCGATTCATTGAAAACGAAAACAGGTTTGCACAGGTTGCGGTGGCATCATCAGGTCGTCACCCCTTACCAATCAGAAGCCTGTTCGCCGACAGGAATAACAATATTTGGGTAGGAACAAGCGGATTGGGATTATGGATAGTCCCGGCTCACACAAACTCTCTTGAGCAGCATAAAATCACCCATAGTCGTTTTGAGGCTAATCGTTCGAGGATACATACTATTACGCAGGACAGAGAAGGAAATCTTTGGCTGGGGATATTTTTGAAAGGAGTCATTATGATTCCGGGGAAGGCCAATAATTTCAACACAATTACCTATCAGCAATTTGGCGAAAACGCTATTGGTTCGGGAAGTATCATGGCAATTGCGCAGGATAACTTTAATCAAATATGGGCAGGGACCGACACCGACGGGATTTATCAGATCAAGCACCACACAGGCCAGGTCAGACACTTTCGGGTAAATTCCAAAAGATCCGATGCCCTGCCGGTTTCTATTACTTCGCTTGTTTTCGATCAAAGAGGAACCATGTGGGTGGGTACGGCTCTCGAAGGTTTTTTCAGCTTCAATCCTGCATCTGGCGAAAGCAGATTTTTCAAAAACCAGCCAGAAAATCCAAATAGTCTTTCCAATGACAAAGTTCAGTCCATAATGGTTGACCGAAATGGTAAACTCTGGATTGGAACGAGCGGGGGCGGCTTAAACCGTTTTGATCCTGCCAATGGAACGTTTACACGTTTCCTTCACAATCCGGCCGACCCAAATACCATTTGTAACAATTGGGTTAATAAAATTTTTGAAGACAGCGAAGGACTAATTTGGGCGTCAACCTACAACAGGGTAAGCGTTTATGACCCAACCCGGAATACTTTCCGCACTCTGAGTACCGCCAACGGTTTGCTGCCCAACAATGTAGTCTATTACATAACCGAAGATTCGAAAGGTCAAATTTGGATCGGCACCAATGAAGGCCTGGCTGTTTACAACAAAAGAAAAGGAAATTCAAAATTCATTACATCAAATGATGGCCTCTCAAATAACGTAATAACAGCAATTCTTGAAGATAATGACAATCGCATGTGGATATCTACACACAACGGAATAAGCAATTTTAACCCTTCCGATTCATCATTTGTTAACTATTTTGTTCATGATGGCCTACAAGGAAACGAATTCAGAAGAAACTCCGCCCTTAAAAATGCTGCCGGAGAACTGTTTTTCGGAGGGATCAACGGACTTACATGGTTTGTTCCATCCAAAATTATAAGGGATAACCAGGTTCCGGAAGTGTATCTTACAGAACTGGTATTGCTGAACCAACCTGTAATGATAGACCAAAAAATCAATGGCCGGATAATTTTAAATCAATCGATCGAAAGAACAGATACTCTACTTCTTCCCTGGAGAAACAATAACTTCAGCCTGGAATTCTCCACCATCGGATTCAGCAACCCCGAACGCTTTACTTACCAATACAGATTATTAGGCTTCGACAAAAACTGGATTAGCACCGGAACTACAAATCGCCGTGCTACCTTTACCAACCTCGATCCGGGCACCTATACATTTGAGGTTAGGGCTGTTGACGGGCAATACTTCTCACAGGTGCGTACCCTCACTGTGCGTGTCATGCCACCATGGTATGCAACCTGGTGGATTAAGATATTTTATACAATCCTTGCTATACTTTTAATTTACGGAGTGTACAAATATGTTAAAAACCGCATAAAATACCGCCAGGAATTGCTTCATCATGAACACCTGGAAAGGATGAATGATGCGAAGTTGCAGTTTTTTACCAATATTTCGCACGAAATCAGAACGCCCCTTACTTTGATTGCCGGACCCCTCGAAAAGCTTTTGACCGAAAGTGTCGTAACAGTTCACAAAAAAACCCTTCAACTTATGGCCGTGAACACCCAAAGACTCATACGACTGGTTGATCAATTACTTGATGTGGGCAAGATAGAAAAAGGACAGCTATTGCCAACCTATGCCCAAACAGACCTGGTAAAGTTTATTTCAGGAATAATGGAAGCCTTCCATTACATTGCAGAAAAAAAAGAGATTAAATTCCAATTTTCAAAGCCTTTTGATGATCTTCAGGTTTGGATCGACCCTAACAGTTTCGATAAGGTAATTTATAATGTAATTTATAATGCCTTTAAGTTTACACCCAAAGGAGGGGAAATTGAAATTCATTTACGCACCACTAAAAATCCTGACAACGAAGGCTTTCTGAAGGAATATGCAGAGATTACCATTTCAGATACAGGACCAGGTATTGAAGAAAGCAACCTTGATAAAATTTTCGACCGCTTCTACCAAGGCAACAACCACCCTAATTCCAAATCGGGTACCGGAATAGGACTTCACCTGGCCCGTACCCTTGTAGAAATGCAACACGGAAAAATCTTTGCCCGCAACCGGACAAGCCGAAAGGGAAGTGTTTTCTACATTCAAATTCCCTTAGGGCACAATCATGTAGCAAACGCCCAGATTTCGCACCAAAATACCAATAACAGAATTTTGCCCGACTGGACTGAAGCCAATTTTGAACTACCCGAAATTATAAACGAAATGGACGAGCATCCATTTTTGGATTTAAAAATCAGAAAAAAAACCAAATTCAAAATTCTAATAGCCGACGATGACAACCCGATGCGACAATATCTTAAACAGGAGCTCAAAGACTATTATAAAATTATTGAGTGTTCAAATGGAAAGGATGCGCTTGAACTGGTACACCAGCAAAAGCCCGACCTGATTTTAAGCGATGTTGTTATGCCGGCAATAGACGGTGTGGCATTGTGCCGCAAATTGAAATCAAACCCGGCTACCAGCCATCTGCCAATAGTACTGATAACCTCGAAAGCTCAGAACGAGGATCTCCTTAATGCTCTTGATGTTGGAGCCGATGCATATTTTGTAAAACCATTTAACCTGGAACTCCTCAAAAGAAACATCTTCAACCTCCTCAA
>DATIKK010000153.1:0-2867 GCA_035477635.1 Bacteroidales bacterium
GTTGAACGCAAGTGAACCCTCGATGAGGAGCCGGGAAGTGGGAACAACCTGTCAAAAGCTACGGAGTGGATATTTCGGTGATGTTGACCCCCCATTTCGGTGATATTGACCCCCCCTCACAGAAATGGTTCAAAGAACAGATAGCATGACAATATTACATCTTTTTTCTTAAACTTTCTCCTTTCAATTCAATCCGGTGCGAGGTGTGTACCAACCGGTCTAAAATAGCATCGGCAATTGTTTCTTCGCCAATAATATTATACCAGCTTGATACTGGCAACTGGCTTGCAATAATGGTTGCTTTTCGGGCGTGACGATCTTCGATAATTTCCATCAAATCCAGTTGCTGTTGTTTTTCCAAATGTGTTAGGCCAAAATCATCCATCACCAGCAAATCGGTTTTTGCCAGCTGGTCGAAGAGTTTGTAAATGGTTCCGTCAACCCTTGCCATTTTTGTTTTAATCAGTAGTTTCTGCACGTTGTAATAAGCGACTTTATGTCCTTGTGCACAGGCATGGTGGCCCAGTGCGGAAGCCAGGAAACTTTTGCCGCAACCGGTTGCCCCGGTAATCAGCACGGGTTCCCCTTTTGTGATATACTCCCCGGTAATCAACTGGCTTACCTGCGATTTGTCCAGGCCCCTTGAAGTATCGAAAACGATTTCTTCGATGGATGCCTGGTAGCGGAACCGGGCAGTTTTGCGTAACCGTTCGAACCGGTTGTTTGTACGTTGTTGCAGTTCTGCCTGGAGGAGTATCTCCAACCCTTCGGCCAGTGGCAATTCGTGGTGACTGCGGGTTTCCACAAGCGATTGCCAGCACTGGTGCATACCTTGCAGGCGAAGCTCTTTGAGCTGTGTTGCTAATTTGTTCATTTGCTTTAATTTTAATTTGATTTGTTATTTGAAACACCCGGAACCCCTGACATTTTGGTGTGCCGGAAGTGGTTTTTCATTTTCGGTTATTATTGTATCTGTCATTTTATTTTTGATGATATTTTGGACAAACCCATACGAGTAGTTGCCATATTCAAGCGCCATACCGCATGCTTTATCGAACTGTGCCACATCGGTTTTCCGCTGCAGTCCCAACAACCCATCGCAGGTACGGTAAAGCTGCTCGGGATATTTATCCTGGGCAAAAAGCTTTTCAACAACTTGATAAAATACACCTGATTTTGCCAGCGCCTTGTTTTTGTAGTATTCCGGGCTGCGGTCCAAATAATGGCGGTGCTGCGAACAGAGGTGTTCCTTGTCTGTACTGTACCCACTGGTTTTGTAGTTGCGCGGATGAACGGCAACCTGCTCTCCTTTCACATAAATACGAACCATAGAACGGGTGTAGATAACTTTTACT
Organism: Bacteroidales bacterium; assembly: GCA_035477635.1. Classification (GTDB taxonomy): domain Bacteria; phylum Bacteroidota; class Bacteroidia; order Bacteroidales; family UBA7960; genus UBA7960. Next base: position 1,356 of record DATIKK010000153.1, read on the forward strand.
TTGCTGCCGGTATGGATAAACGGGACACTGTAGTAATGTTTGTCGCAGCTTAAATAAATGTGGTTGTTTTTGGCCACTTTCAGTTCTTTATAAAATTTAATCTCGAAGGCTGTTTCAGCAAGTGGCTTTAAAACCGGCTTTTCATCGGAAAGGAACTTTTCCTCCCTGCAGTAATCTTTTTGCTGCATCCTGGTTTGGTTGTGTTCCCTGACCTTTTCGCTGATTGCCATGTTCAGTGACGGTAGGTCGAAGAACTGCTGGTTACGCAACCGGGCATATACCCTGCTGTAAACCAGTTTGACCTGGTTTTCCACCAGCGCCTTGTCCTTTGGCTTTCGTGCGCGGGTTGGGGTAACGGTTGTGCCATAATGGTTGGCATCCCGCCTGAGGCGGGACCATTACCTGGTTGATGTCCGGTTCATACCTGTCGGCTTTTATGATGGCCGATTTCAAGTTGTCGGGAACCAGTGTTTGCGGAACACCGCCCAACTGGTTCAGGCAACAAGAGAGTGCATAAATAAAATCGCCTGTGCTTTGACTCCGCACTGCCATTGCGAAACTATAGTCGGAGTGCGGCAAACAGGCCACAAAAACCTGGCATTCGATTATCTCGCCGGTTTCCCTGTCAATATATGATAACTTTTCCCCGGCAAAATCGATAAACAGTTTCTCGCCAGCGTTATGCTGCAAAACCATCGACGGATTTTTATTCTTCATGTACTGCCCCAGGTGGTGGCAAAACTGGGTGTAACCGTACCCGTCATGATTGCTTTGCCGGTATTCGTCCCAAAGCACGCGGCGCGTTACGCCAACCTTTGCCAGCTCTTTGGAAAAATAACCGAGTTCATCTTTTATTCCCCCGTACCTGTCTTGCTTGTACGAAGGGTTTCCGGCAAATAGTTTGCCTTCGAGCACCGGTTCGTCAAGCGATAATAATGAATCGATGGAAAACTCACCTGTTTCAATTTTTTGAAGGTAAGCCTTCACCGTGTTCTTGCTCATGTTCAACTGGCGGGCAATGGCTTTTTTACCATGCCCCTGCTCATGTAAACGGAGTAATTGTTTAATCTGTCCCATACGTTTTGGTTTTCCTGCCATCTGTAATCTTTCTAATGTGGTTTATAAAAAACCACGAATAAAAACCAAAACTGCGAGAGGGGTCAGCTTAGTCCGAAATGTGTCCGCCGCCGCCCGAAAGATTTATTGACCTGTTAACAATAAAGGGGTCAATATGCTCCGAAATGTATCGCAACTTGTCCCGGGCACCTCGGGAGCGCTGAACACCAAAAACTAAAAAACCGCTTAAAAGGGGTCAGCTTCCGCCGAAATGTCAGCCAATTATTTTAGAAAAAACGGGCTAATTTATAGACCGAATCCGGGGGGTCAGCTTAGACCGAAATATCCATTCCCCGAAAACTCACATATCCTTTTAATAAATTGAGTACGTGTACTTTTGCATTCCGGCCCATTATCTTGGTTCAGTACGATCTTTCTTACGCCTGAAAAACGATG
>DATIKK010000154.1:0-2236 GCA_035477635.1 Bacteroidales bacterium
TGTGCTTGCTCCCAGGGGGTCAATGTGGCCGGAATATCATTGCTTCAACCGGCTCAGGAAATTTGTGCGACTTGCCAAACCGCTTGCGATTCACGAATACTTTTGAAAATAAACAAACTTTGAGTAATTGTATTGCAGCGAAGGGCGGATTACCATAAAAAAACTTGGTTTGTCCACCCAATTCAATGGCCTCCTTGTCTATGTCGTCCATGAACTTGTAAATCAAGCCAATGGTGATTTGCTCAATCTGCGCATTGGGGTCGGGCAGTTTACCCACCAAAATATCCCTGCAATCGTAATTCTTCTTTTTGTTGATGTATCAAACATATATTTTATTTGAAAAATTGGTCTTCCGGCCAATTCATGGGATTATCATTAACCCACATTGCAGCTAAAAACCCCCATTTTAGTTAAATTTCGACTAATATCGGCTTTTTTCAAGTTTTTTTCATGAGGTTAAATTGTTAACATACTGATAATCAAACATAGGATTTTTCGGGGTTCAAAAAAAGCCAATTGTGTGGACTTCCAAACATTTGGATATTAGTTGATTAAACCTGACCTTTGGTGCATGTTCATCAAGACAATCCGTAAATATTGCATCACAGAAAAAACCACTCATACTTATTTCAGGTTGAGCGAAAGCTACCGTGATGAATATGGTATTGCCCGCCAGCGAATGGTTTTGGGCCTTGGCCGGTTACTTGAGCTCCCCGACATCGATCAGAAGGTGCAATTTCTGGAGCGTTTGAATGAGCTGATAAAAGGCAAGCCAACACTTTTCAGTTGTAAACAGGAAAAAGTTGAGCAGTTGGCACAACATTTTTATGCACAGTTGAAACATAAAAAGAAAATTGATTTGGCATCTGATGTTGCTGATGATTTGGATACAGTAAAGCTCAATACACTGAAGAACAAAGACATTCGTGAAGTTGGGGCCGAGTCGCTTTGTTATCAGGCACTGCGGCAGTTAAAAATAGACCATTACCTCAAAACCAGGGGCTGGGATGATGAACAAATCAGTTTGGCGGCAACCCATATTATCAGCCGTACTGTTTTCCCGGCATCGGAATACAAGACCGCATTCTGGATTAAAGAGAACTCGGGGGTATGCGAACTTACGGGTTACAATCCTGGGAAAGTGACCAAAGACAGACTCTATGATATCTCCAGGAAATTGTACGAAGAAAAGTCGGGGCTTGAAAACCACCTGTCCAGGTGCACCAACGAGCTGTTCAACCTGCAAGACAAAATTTTATTATACGACCTTACAAACACCTATTTTGAAGGCCAAATGAAGAATAGCCAAATTGCCAAACGCAGCCGCAGTAAAGAAAAGCGCAGCGATTGCAAGCTGATTGTTTTGGCCGTTGTCATTAACGCCGAAGGTTTTTTGAAGTATTCCGACATTTTCGAGGGCAACACTTCGGATTGCACTTCCTTGAAAATGGTGATAACCAAACTTAACCAACAGGCAGGATACTCCATTGGGAAACCTATTATTGTGATGGATGCCGGTATTGCAACCGAAGCAAATATTCTGTTTCTGAAGCAAGAAAAATATGACTATTTGTGTGTTTGCCGTTCAAACCTGAAGGATTACAAGGCAGATACCGGTAGCTCTCCGGTACAAATCTACGACAAGAAGCACCAGCCCATTGAGTTGCTCAATGTTAGGGTTGAAAATGACACCGACAATTACCTTTGGGTAAAAAGCAAGGCAAAAGCACAGAAGGAAAACAGCATGAACGAGCAGTTCACCCGGCGTTTTGAAGAAGGGCTCCGTGCCATACAAAAAGGTATAACCAGCAAAGGCGGCATAAAAAAAACAGCCAAAGTATGGGAGCGCATCGGACGCTTGAAAGAAAAATACTCCTCCACCCACCAATACTACCAGATTACAGTTTCGGACAATGGCAAAGGTACGGCCACCAATCTTGATTTTGAAAAAAAAGCCGGGACAAACATTGACGATAAAGCGGGCATCTACTTTCTCAGAACATCGTTGAACGGCAAAGAAGAAAAAACACTTTGGATGATCTACAACCTGATTCGCGAAATCGAATACACCTTCCGTGTGCTGAAAACCGACCTCGATTTGCGCCCCATCTATCACAAAACCGATGATGCCTCAATGGCGCATCTCCATCTGGGCTTGGTTGCCTATTGGCTCGTTTCAACTATACGTTATCAGTTGAAACTTCAGGGAATCAATAACAACTGGAGCGAGATTGTC
>DATIKK010000155.1:0-19970 GCA_035477635.1 Bacteroidales bacterium
CGCCAAGGGAAAGCAAATAATCCGCGACATGGTAAAAAAGTTTGATGTTGTGGTGGAGAATTTCAGGCCTGGCACTATGGAAAAGCTAGGACTGGGCTACGATGAGCTTAAATCTATTAATCCAAGCATTATTTACGCTGCCTCATCCGGATTTGGGCATACGGGACCTTTTTCCTCAAAAGCTTCGTATGATATTTTGGCTCAGGCTATGGGAGGCATCATGAGCATCACCGGATGGCCCGGAATGCCACCAACGCGCGTTGGAATGTCGCTCGGTGATATTTCGGCGGGAATGTTTCTTGCCATCGGGATTCTGGCTGCGTTAAACCATCGGATTACTACAGGGGAGGGTCAGAAGGTAGATGTTTCTATGCTCGATTGTCAGATTGCCATGCTCGAAAATGCCATTGCCCGTTACCAGGTCGAAGGAGTTTCGCCCCAGCCACTAGGCAACAGGCACCCCACTATTGCTCCTTTCCAGGCATTCAAGGCTAGCGATGATTATTTCGTTGTTGCAGTAGGCAACGATTCCCTGTGGGAGAAGTTTTGCATGGCAATAAATCATCCAGAGCTGTCCACCGATCAGAGATTCAGATACAATAACCTTAGAGCGGCGAATGTGGACACTCTCCACAAGGTGCTTTCTGATATTTTTGAGGCCCGCACTGCATCAGAATGGGTCGCAATAATTGACAGTGCCGGGGTTCCATGCAGCCTGATCAATACCGTTGACAAAATTCTTGACCACCCGCAACTTTCCGCCCGCAATATGCTGGTAGAGGTGAATGATCCGGTTGCCGGACCTATTAAAATTGCAGGAAACCCCATTAAAATAAGCACACTACCCGAATGCCCAACCCGAAAACCTGCTCCCGAAATTGGTGAGCATAACCTGGAAGTTTATTCGCATTATCTTGGTTTGTCAGAGGCCGAAGTTGCAGCGCTTGAGAAAGAAGGGGTGATTTAAACCATTAGTTGGGCTGGAAGTTTGGGGAAAAATTAGAAAACCCCAAAGAAGTCAATTGAATAATATTTCATGTACTACAAAAACCTTCCCCTTGCTGACACATTGCTGTCGTTACAAAATGGCAGTACTGACCTTTTGGAGTTTATCACAGCCGTTTGCAACAGAATTGAGGAGGTGGATCCGGTAATTAATGCTTTCCTGCCCGAACCCGGCAGGAGGAAGCGCATGTTGCAGGAAGCACTGGAATTGCTTGAACGATATCCCAATCCTGTTTTAAGACCATCTTTGTTTGGTATTCCTGTAGGTGTAAAGGACCTTTTCAGTGTGCGAGGGTTTCCAACCCTTGCCGGGTCGAAACTGCCGGCTCAGGAGTTTGCAAGCCACGAGGCTTGGGTAGTTTCGCGCCTTAAGGAGCAAGGAGCTATCATTGCCGGGAAAACGGTTACCACCGAGTTTGCCTATTTTGAGCCAGGCCCAACAAGAAATCCGGTAAACATCAACCATACTCCCGGAGGGTCGAGCAGCGGCTCGGCTGCGGCAGTTGCCGCCGGATTGGTGCCTTTAGCTTTGGGAACGCAAACCATAGGTTCGGTGTTGCGACCTGCAGCCTATTGCGGAGTTTTCGGGTTCAAACCCACACAGGGCAGAATTCCGGTTGAAGGTATTGTTCCCTTTTCACCCCAGGCCGACCATGTCGGGTTTTTTTGCCATGATTTGGAAGGCATACGGTTGGCCGGCTCAGCGCTTGTTGCAGACTGGAACCATACTGAACCAGAAGAAAAGAAGGATTTGCGCATCGGAGTAGTAACAGGGAAATATCTTAACCAGGCAGATAAAGAAATCCGTGTTCAGTTTCAAAAGGTTAATAATGGATTGAAAGAAGCTGGTTTTTCGGTATCCGGCTTAATTGCTTTTGAAGATATTGACCAAATCAATAGTTTGCACAGAACCATAATTGCTTATGATTTTGCAAGGGTGCATCAAACTTGGTTTTCCAAATTTGAGTCCCATTACAGTTTGCATTCGAAAAATCTCTTCCACGAAGGATTGGCAATTCCCGATGCTGATTATCAAAATGCCCTGAACCAAAGGGAAGAGTTGAGAAAATCGTTCCAGAGGAGCATGTCTGAATTAAAATTCGATTTGATGATATCGCCTTCAACCACCTCATTTGCCCCATATGGCCTTGCTTCAACCGGTAGCCCGCTGATGAATCTTCCATGGACATTTCTGGGGGTGCCGGCGATTTCAATTCCGGCGGCTATTTCCCGGGATGGATTACCATTTGGGCTGCAAGTAACAGGTAATTTCGGTAACGATGAGAGGTTGGTTCCCGATACAGGAAAAATAATTGCAAATATCAAAAAGTGAAAATCAAGTTTGACAAAATATGAGCAAAAACCATGAAATCTGGCTGAAAGCCGCAGTAGTAGGGAGCCTGTGGGGTGCATCAGAAATTGTATTGGGAACCTTTTTGCATAATCTCCGGATACCATTCAGCAGCAATCTACTTACAGCAATTGGAATAATTTTAATGATTGCCGGGAGCAGGCTTTGGCCTGACAAAGGGTTAATCTGGCGCGCAGGGCTAATTTGTGCCGCTTTGAAAACTCTTTCGCCCAGCCATGCAATTTTCGGCCCGATGATTGCCATAACGATGCAGGCCATGTTAATGCAGGCTGCAGTGAGCTTTGGAGGGCGATCAATACCAGCATACATTATTGGCGGCGGGCTTGCAATGACATGGAACCTTACCCACCGGGTACTGTCGGCCATAGTGGTTTATGGCGCATCCCTTATTGATATGTACCAAAGTTTGGTGAATCTTCTTGAAAGAAATACAGGACTGATCTTAGGCGGTTATTGGGATCCTATTATTGTACTCGCTTCGATATTTTTTGCAGGTGGGGCAATGGCTGCCATTATCGGAATTCAAATCTCAAGGAACATAAAGCTTCAGGGTAGTACGTTCTGGCGATTCCCTGAACAGGCAACAGCGAAACCTAAAGTTCAATCCTCAAGACCTCGAAGGTTTATTTCTTTGATACGGCCGGTTCTGATATTGGGAATAATTGTTGCCGTTATGCTGCTTATTAGCAGATTACCTCTTGTGTGGGCGGGACCAATAGTTTTGCTGATACTTTTTGTTGCTTTTGCATTCGACAGGAGTATTTTTTACGGTGTGTTATGCAAGCCCGGGTTTTGGATAGGTTTGTCGGTAATGATCTTGCTTTCAGGTTTCTTGTTGGGTAAAAATGGCAGTGGAATATTTAATTTAGACGGATTAAGCATTGGCGCTGGCATGGGATTACGCGCCCTGGTCGTTATTGCCGGATTTAAGCTGCTGAGCCGCGAATTAAGAAGTCCTGATCTTGCAGCCTGGTTCAAAGTTCGAAAACTTGAAGGTTTTTTGCTGGCAACAAGGGTGTCATTTCAAACCACTCCTCTGCTTCTCGAATCAATCCCTGCAAATGATGCATGGAAAAACCCTGTAAAGGTTCTTAAACAGCTCGTAACCGGAATGGATCAGGCCCTTAAATTTATGAAAAGCCTTACGGCGAGCGACAAAGTAATCCTACTGACAGGCCAAAAAGGAAAAGGCAAAACAACCCTTTCATTAAAATTGGCAGCCGTTCTAAAGGAAATGGGATTTACCGTTGATGGTATTGTCGCTCCGGAAATAGTTGAAAATGGCGAGCGCACAGGCTACATGATTCAAAGCGTGATTACCGGGCAAACCATGCCCTTAGCCCGCAAGGTAAATAGCAGTTCAGGTTTTCAAACTATTCCATTTGTATTTGAGGAAGCCGCACTGAATTTCGGTAAAAGCATCCTTGAAGTACCTCGGGTTGAATCCGCCGACCTGGTGATTCTTGATGAGGCCGGACCTCTTGAGTTAAATGGCGAAGGCTGGGCCTCAACTTTCACCAATGTTATTGCCAGAAGAAACAAACCCACACTCGTCATTGTACGGCCATCGCTTGTTGAAAAGTTTATTGAAAAATGGAATCTCGGAAATCCATTGGTGATTGATATAGCACAAGATTCTGAAGAGGAGGTTTTTAGCAAGGTGGCTGAGAAATTAAAGGAATAATCATACATTAATTAGCTGAATCATGAATCCAGACTTGTTTCCTGCTAAAGAGATTACAGGTTTTGTTCTGGCCGGGGGGAAGAGCAGCCGGTTCGGCTATGATAAAAGTCTTTATAAATTAAAAGGAAAAACCCTTGTTGAGTACGCTATCGATTCAATTCGGCCCTGGTGCTCTCAGGTTATTATCAGCACCAACAATTATGCTGATTATGAATTTACTCGATTACCAACCATTGCCGACATCCATCCCGATTGCGGACCTATGAGCGGAATACACAGCGCCCTTGCCCAGGCTCCGGGAAAGGTTATGGCGATAATAGGATGTGACTTGCCCTACCTCGATGGACGCATTTTTCCATTCCTGATTGAAAACCTTGCCGGAAAAGATGCTTCTGCGCCTTTGCATTATGGCTTCTGTGAAACTTTATGCCTGGTATTGAAAAAAGATTGCCTTCAGGCAGCCGAAAGGGCTATTTCTGAAAAGAAGTATAAAGTCCTTGATTTTCTGCAGATGATTGAAACCGGATACCATGAAGTAACGCTTCAGGAGTTTTTCAAACCGGGAATGTTTCATAACATTAACACGCAGAAAGACCTTGATTTCGTGCCGAAATAGAATTGAGATTAAGATCGTTTTCACATTTAAATTTTATCAATCCTAACTGCCGAAATTTTGAACGGGGCAATTTTTGAATAAGGATCGAGTTCGTCGCGTGTAAGCTTGTTAACTGGTGTTTCGCTAAAGTGAAAAGGAATAAACAATTCACCCTTTAAAACCTGATCGCTGATCTTTACGGAGGTTTCGACAATCCCCCTTGGCGAACTAACCTTTACCCTTTGCCCTTCGGTATATCCGCCCGAATGTGCATCATCAGGATGCATTAATACGTAAGATTGGTTTGCAAAACTATTAAGCGAGGCATTGCGGCGCGACATTGTAGAACTATGATACTGATACAAAATCCTGCCGGTGTTAAGAATGTAAGGGTACTTTTCAGAAGCTTTCTCTGTTTGTTCTATATAATCTACTGGGTGTAGCTTTCCAAGCCCATTCGGGGTATTGAATCTTTTCAAAAACAAGGTGGGTGTTCCAGGGTGATCTGGATCTGGGCAAGGCCACTGGATACTTTGTTTTTCGAGCCTGGCGTAATTTATCCCTGCAAAAATCGGGGCTGTTTTTGCTATTTCGTCCCATATTTCACTTTCATTTTTGAAATTGCCAACAGGTTTGCCCATCCTGCGTGCAACCTCCGCCACTATTTGCCAATCGGGAAGGGCTGTTCCTGGAGGGTCAATAGCCTTTCTGACTTTCAGCACACGGCGGTCGCTATTAACGAATGTTCCGTTTTTTTCGGCAAATGCTGCTGCCGGTAATACCACGTCAGCAAGGGCTGTTGTTTCTGTATGAAAGATATCCTGCACCACAAGAAAATCGAGCTTCCGGAGCGCCTCTTCGGTATGGTTCAGGTTGGGGTCGGTTATCATGGGGTTTTCGCCCATGATATACATACCACGTATTTCCCCTTTATGCGCCGCATGCATGATCTCCACTGTTGACAGGCCTTTTTCTCCATCCAACTCTTCAAAAGGAATCCCCCAAATTTCTGCAACCCGCCTACGGTTGTTTTCATCTTCAACCGGAATGTACCCCGGATAAATAAACGGTGAGGTGCCTACATCCGACACACCCTGCACATTATTTTGCCCTCTTGGAGGGTTTATCCCTGCTCCAACCTTTCCGATTTGCCCGGTGATAAGCATCATATTGATAAGGCAAAACACATTGTGGGTGCCTGTTATTTGCTGGCTGAACCCCATGCCTGTTGCAATAAGCGGCCTACTGGCTTTTGCGTAAATACGGGCAGCTTCCTGCATAAGTGCGGCAGGCACACCTGTTATTTCCTCAACGATTTCAGGTGTGTATTTTTCGACAAGGGCTTTGAGCGTCTCAAAGGACTCCATCCCGCCATCAATACGGGATTTGATAAATGGGATATTTATCAGGCCTTCATGGATTATAACTCTTATCATCCCATTGAGAAGGGAGACATCTGTTCCCAACTTCGGCTGAAGCCAGATATGGGCATCCTTTACCAGAGGTGTCCACTTGGGATCTATAATAATGATTTTAGCTCCATTTTGCTGGGCTGCCTGCTTGACATATGTGGCCGTAACCGGATGTGTTTCTACCATGTTGTTTCCGGTTACCAAAATACAATCGCTTGATGAATAGTCTTCGATGGAGTTGCTTCCGGCACCATCGCCGAGCGATCTGAGCATTGCAGTAACGGTTGAAGCATGGCATAAACGGGTACAATAATCAACATTGTTGTTGCCGAAAGCCATCCTTACCAGCTTCATGAACAGGTAGTTGTCCTCGTTGGTAGCCTTTGCCGAACCGTATCCTGCCAGGGACTTTGCTCCATGCATTTCTTTTAACTCTTTAAATCTGGTGGCCACGAGGTTGAGCGCTTCATCCCAGGTAACTTCAATAAATTTCCCATCCTTCTTTATTAAAGGTGTGGTAAGTCGGTCAGGATTGTTGATGTAATCATAACCAAAACGTCCCTTTACGCATAATCTTCCGTAGTTTGGGCTTACTCCGTTTACACCGTTGCTTCGTACAATCCGTCCGTTGGTTACCCACAATTCGATCTGACATCCCACCCCACAATAGGGGCAGGTGGTGTTTGTTTTATCAATTCCATCATGTATTTTAATTTCCTTGCGGTGAGGATTTTCAACAATTGCTCCTGTTGGACAAAGCTGAATACACTCCCCGCAACCATCGCACTCACTTTCGCTCCATTTTCCAGTACCCCCGATGATATACGAACCAATGCCTCTTCCGGTAAACGACAATACATTTTTTCCCTGCACCTCATCGCAGGCTTTTATGCACCTGAAACATTTTATGCATTTTGAGGCATCATAGCTCAACACCGGCGACGATTCGTCAACCGTAAAACCCAACTTTTCCCATATGGAGGGAAATTTTCGGTTTTCTTTTTTTTCGAGACCGTACCTTATTACAAGTTCCCTGAATTCGTCATAATAACTTCCGTCGTACTCTTCATTGTGTTCTGCCATAAGATAATCAAGCAGGTATTTGCGTGCTTCTTCCAGTTCCGTGTCGAAGGCGGTTACTTCCATTCCTTCTTTCACCTTAATGGTGCATGAAGCCACCATACCCCTCATGTCGCTTACTTTTACTACGCACAGACGGCACGCCCCTGTTGGTGTCAATTTCTTATGATAACACAGGTGGGGTATGTTAAATCCATTTTTTTTGGCCACCCTCAAAAGATTATCACCTTCACGGGCATGAATGCGAATATTGTCGATTGTAAGAGTAATTATCTTTGACATTTTTGTTTATTTGTTTAATGCCTTTGGTGATTATTTTGGTAAAAACTTATCCTGGCAGGTTTTATAATTAAATTGCAGGCAGTTACAACGCCAGTTCGCTACTGAAAAACTGATAAGCTGATTTTAGCGGCAAAATTGGCGACTGACCCAATGGGCATAGCGAAGTTGCAGCCATGATTTCGGCCTGAAGGATCATTTGTTCCATTTGATTTCTTCCTGTATTCTTGTTCAAAGGAAGTTCCATGGCTTGGTTCTCAAGAATAGCTGTTCCCACCCGGCAAGGCACACATTTGCCGCATGACTCATGTTTGAAAAAACGCAGACAATTCAACAATACCTTCGCAATCTGGTCGCCTTCTTCAAGCACAATTACGGCTCCCGATCCCAGTGTAAGGCCCTTTTCCCGCAGGTTGTCATAAGTCATTCTTTCGTCGAGCATCGAGGAGTCGGCAAAAGTGCCTGCAGCCCCACCAAGTAAAGCTGCTTTAAAGGGTTTGTAAGCGCTTAGCATGCCGCCTGCCAGACCGAAAATTAATTGTCGCAGAGTAGTCCCAAATTCAACTTCATAGCAGCCGGGCTTTTTTACTTTTCCGCTGATAGTAAAGAGTTTTGTTCCGGGCGACCTCTCGCTGCCAAACCGGCGGTACCAATCCTTTCCGTTTACAATAATTGAAGGAATATTGGCGAGTGTTTCAACATTATTCACCAGAGTTGGCTGCCCGAATAATCCTTTTTCGGCAGGGAATGGAGGTTTTATTCTGGGATTGCCACGTTTACCCTCAAGGGATTCGATCAGCGTCAGTTCTTCGCCACACAAATATGAACCCGCGCCAAGTTTTATTTCAAGGTCGAAATTAAATCCAGAGCCCAGAATGTTTTTTCCCAATAATCCATGTTGGTACGCTGCTTCAATGGCTTTTCGGGTTAATTCAATGGCACGGGTGTACTCGCCCCTGAGATAAATGTAGCCTTTTGTGGCCATTATGCTGCGCGCAGAAATCACTGTACCCTCAATAAACAGATGAGGGTCATTTTCCATAATTATTCGGTCCTTAAAGGTGCCTGGCTCGCCTTCGTCGGCATTCACTACCAGGTAGTGATCAGGGCAGGTTGGACAACTCTGGCTGGTGAACCGGTTTTTCATGCCGGTTGAAAAACCTGCTCCGCCTCTGCCTCGTAGGCCAGATCCGAGTATTTCATCAATTATTGCAACTGGCTCCATGGCCAGAGCTTTCCTTAAGCCTTGATATCCGCCTGAAGCCAGATAATCGTCGATGCTTTCGGGATTGATCCGACCGGCATTTTTTAAAATAATTCTGGTTTCCCTTATCATGCAAAAATTTAGTTGACTTATACTATTTGCTTACAAAATCTCTTAGTAAAAGATCAATTTTTTCGCGGGTAAGCCCATCGAAAACTTCCTGGTTAATCATCAAACATGGAGCTGTTGCGCAATGGCCTAAACATTCAGTTGTTTCGAAAGTAAAGGTTTGACATGCTGTGGTTTGGCCTTCTTTTATTCCAAGTTTGTTTTCAAGGTAAACCTTGATTTCAGACCCCTGCATCAATTCACAAACCGGCGAGATGCACAACCTGATTATGTATCTGCCTCTGGGACTAAGGCTAAACATACTGTAATATTCTGCTACCCCCATTACTGCGCTTTTGGTCAAATTCAGGTACTGGGCTGTGGCAATCAGGGCTTCCTCCGAAAGGTAATTTTGCGTATGATTATCCTGTATGGCATGCAAAATGTTTATTAAGTTTTCACGCCTTGCAGGAAATTTTTTTAAAATCTTGTCTGTATCCATACAAGCTGTTATTTGAAAAATGTAAACATAAAAGCAGAGTTTGAGTACATTTTTGCTGTTTTTTATAACACAGGAAAAGTAATACTTTTTTACCCGAATAGTCAAGTCCCTGATTTAGAAAATGCATTCGGGATTAAAATTTTTATTAAGTCTTTTTTCAAATTGTCTTCTCAGAAATACGCTAACAGCAAAAACAATTTTCTAAAAAAAGCTAATAATGAAGGCCTTTTAAGTAAAAAAACGGCCTCTGTAATTGAGGCCGTTTTTAGGGAAAATGAAAAACAGAGCACGGATCGCTCAGATGTTGCGGAAAAAAACCGATTAAATCAGTGAAAATCCGTCAAATCTGTGTTATCCTTATGCCTTTTGCCAAATGATGGCAGGCATGCAAGTTTCTTAAGAATTTCCTGGGATAAGATCGTTGCAAACAATTTTAATGTCGGTTGTGTAAACTATTCCTGAATAATGTTTGAAGAAATGGCTGCAAACTTCGTTCATGATCAGATTTGCATGAGCTTCGTCAAAAACCAGTGTTTCGATCCGGAAATTATCACCAAAAATTCCACCTCCGTCAAAACCAGACCAGATACCTTTATCGCCATGGCCGGTAATGCCGTGATGTAATATGTATCCGTTGATACCTAAAGTTTTAATCAGATGAATTATCTGTTCTTCTATTAGGGCCTCAGCGATAATAACTACAAGTTTTGCGTTTTTGGGTGTCATAATACTATTTCTCCTTCATTTGATTATAAAAATCTTTCAACCATAAGAGCCGTCTGATAATAGATCGGAATTCCAATGGTAACGTTAAAAGGGAACGCCAGACCCAGAGCCATAGCCAGGGACAGCGACGGGTTTGCATCGGGTACGGCGGCCCGCATAACTGCAGGAGCTGAAATATATGAAGCCCCACCCGCAATTGCCGCGAAAATTGTTGCTCCGCCAGGACTCAACCCTATAAGACTGGCAACAATCACTCCAATAATCCCATGAATCGGAGGCAGAAGCAACCCAATGATAAAGACTTTTTTGTCAACTGTAAGAAGTTGATACAATCGAGCGCCTGCAATCAAACCCACATCGAGCATAAAGACAGCAAGCAGACCGGGGAACATAACATCAAAAACCGGCATTATCCTTGTTGTGCCAGCTTCACCGTTTATAAAACCTATAACAAAACATCCAAGCAGCAGAAGAGGTCCTTTCGAAACAACAGTATCACGCAACAGGTGTCCATATGAAACCTGGTCTGTGGTTTTTTTACTTGAAACGCTAATTCGGCTCAATACCACGGCGGTGAGGAGTGCAGCCGTATCCATAAAAGGGTATAGGGCAGGCACGAAGGGTTCGTAATGCACCTTCAGATTGTCGAGAAATAAAATAGATACAGCCAGCGTAACGCTGCTCACAGCTCCATAATGGCCAGCGATAGAGGCCGCATTCGCCGAATCAATCTTGGTCAGTTTTTTTAAAATATTAAAAACCACCAAAACAATAAAGACTCCCACCAAAATAGCAGCAGCAGCAGGTAAAATTACATTTGATATACCGACCGCATGCACGGCAACGCCCGCCCTTAACCCAATTGAAGCCAGAATGATCACAGAAAGTATAGTTCCTGCAGCATCCGGAATTTTTAAATCGGACTTCAAAAGGGCGGCGAAAACGCCCAGTGCAAAAAATAGTATTGGTGGTGAAACCATTTGACCAATCAGGTCCTGAAGCATTAATGCGTTTATTATCATGGTATGATATGTAAAAATTATGGAAAAAACTTAACAAGTCATTAGTTACACGGTTTCGTTTATCGAAATGTTGGCTAAAAAATTTTACTTGCAACCTTTAACATTTTTCAGGTTTGCAGCGTTTTATTCAAACAATTTTTATTTTATCTATGCCGGGAAGAATTCTATCACCAAAAATGCAGCAACCCCCTCACTCAATCTTTGTTGTGATTGGGTTTTTGTGCTAAACCCAAAGATTAGAGTAAAGGGGTTGAATAATACCAGTTTAATAATAATCTATTTTTATTGCCTCCTTCGGACACACTGCTACGCACAAGCCGCATGCCTTGCAACGAATTTCGACCACTTCGGCTTTTTTGATAGCTTTGTGATACATGATCACATTGGGGTCGGGGCAAGTCATCAGGCATCGTTTACATCCGATACACAGTTCCTGGTTAACTCTTGCACTGGGTATCAGAGCAGCCTTCATAGTTGTTCCGCCATTCTGCTGCTTTGCAGCAGCAATCCTCAGGCTTTCCTCATCATAGTGGAATTCCTGAACCTGCTTCATAGCAGCTTCAATCACCTCCATGTTTTTTTCAACGAGTTGGCTGATTTTGCTAAACTTGCTTTTCAAAACATCATCCAGAGCTGCAGTTGTACCTGAGGCTATAAATTTGGCACCGCCAAATCTTTCCTGGATTGCCGCCCTAATTGCCTCCTGACCTACGAGTTCTTTCACGCCCAGCAAGCCGCCTACCATTGCCAGGTTCGACGAGAGATCGGTACCTGCAAGGTCCAGGGCAATTTTTGTTGCCGGCACATAGTAAATTCTGGCGTTCAGTTTCTTTAGCCCCAACATATCGTCGGGAAGGATATCATGTGGCCCTTCTGCGTTGATCAAAACAATACCACCCGGCCTGAGACCGTCATAAAATGGCATGGTGTAGCTTTTCCCCATATTAACCACATGCGAGTGGAAAATCACGATAATGTCGGGGTATAGCACTTCACCGCGCTCATGAATGGGCATATTGGAAATTCGCACATAGCTTTCGGCAGGTGCCAGCCTTTTTTCTGCGCCAAAGAAAGGGTTCACAGCGGTTTGCTTACCATCGCGCGAGGCTGCCATTCCAATTAAATGGGCAGCGGTTACTACTCCTTGTCCGCCTAATCCGGACATCCTGATGGAAAATCTTTCTTCCATAATTCCTACTCCTTTTTATCTTTTTTTCCCTCCAGGCGCTTGATGAGCTCCTCGGCTTCTGGAGAAAAGTATTCACTAGAAACATATGATCCGTCAACCTCTTTCACCTTAACCATGTCTAAGGCTTCCATTGGTTTAAATTTATAGTTGGTGGGGCAGGGGCAGAAAATCTGGACATAAGTGGGTCCAACCTCTCTGGCTACCAGGATTGCCCTGCGCACGGCGCGTTCCAACTTTTTGGGAGCGTAGGGAGAAACCACTGCAACATAATCGCATCCTGATACGCGGGCAAGCTCCGGCACAGGAATTTTCGGAAATTTCTTTCCCGTGGGTGCCATGTTGAGCACCGTACCCTTACTCGACATACCGCTTTCCTGTCCGCCGGTGTTGGCGTATGCCTCGTTGTCGAGCATAATGGTTGTGATGTTTTCCCTTCTGAACCATGAGTGCATAGTGATATCCAGACCTATATCGGCAGTAGCACCATCACCTGCAATTACTACAACATCTTTGGTTTTATCCGGAAATCTAAGCTTCAGTGCTCTTTTCAGTGCAGAAGCCACAGCATTCTGATTGCCAAACAATGAGTGGATATTTTGCAGGGCAGCCTGAGGAAATCCCAAGGAATTGCAACCTGTTGATCCCACAACAATGGTATCTTCGGGGTTGGGCAGCGATGCCAAGGTGAGGCGCAAGGCCAATGCAAGACCACAACCGGCACATAATGGGTGTTCTTCAAGGATTTCCTTGTATGTGCCCAGGTCGTTCACGCCATAGCCCTTAAAATATGGTCCATTTTCTATGAGTTCTTTGTACTCGAGAGGCATTACATCCTCAAATCCGGGCGATATTTTTAATAGTTCCTTCTTCATTTTGCGCACCTCCTTATTTCGGCCAGAATCAGTTCTGGGGGCATTGTCATACCTCCATAAACCCGGGGGCCTCCGATTACTTTTTCATTATTATCAATTCTTGTCTTGATTTCCCGGCAAAGCCAGCCAATGATGTTAAACTCAGGCACAATTACTGCCTTGGCGTTTTTGGTCAACGACCTGATTTCTTCCGTTGGGAATGGTCTGAGTACCTTCACCTTGATCAAGCCTACATTTATACCTTCTTTTTTGGCCATTGCTACGGCCTCTCGGCTTTGTGAAACGGCAGTGCCTGAGGCAACAATCATGATATCTGCACCTTCGTTTTCAACTTCCACCAGGCCGCCAAGATATTGGTGAATGTATTTTCTCGACCTTTCGGCTGCTGCCTGTATCTCCTGCTGCCAGGAGGCATGGGCTGCATAACTCACGAAGTTGCTCTTCATTACGAAGGGATCCCTTATCTGCCTGATAGGAACATTTTCCATATCCATTACCGGAACCGGCGCACTATACGGATCGTAAGCGGGCAGTTTCATGTCTTCCGGTGTAATCTCGATGCTCTCTCTGGTGTGAGTAACAAAGAACCCGTCAATGAACACCCCGATGGGAACATGCACTTCTGTTTTTTCAGCAATTATAAATGCCTTCAGAAGCATATCAAACAAATCCTGACCCGCTTCGGCGTGAAACATCAACATTCCGGTGTCGAGCAAAAACGACATCTCAATAGTGTCGGGCTGAATGGTAAGCGGAGAGTTGATGCCGCGGGTCATAAAGGCGCATACAATAGGAAGCCTCGAACCCGACCAGGTTGGGAACATCTCGAAAGCACGCATGGTACCCGGGCCGCCTGTTGCAGTAAATACCCTTACACCACCCATAGCTGCGCCCGAAGCTGCCGACATTACTGCAAACTCGTTCTCGCCACGATAATAGTCTTTCAGGTAACCTTCGGCATAAATATCTCCCACAAGATGCATACTCTCCGATTGGGGAGTGATGGGATAAGATATGGCCATATCCACATTTGCCCGCTTTATCGCTTCCTTAACAACCTCGCTACCGGTAATGAATTTCTTTTCCCTCTTTGCTTCAAACAACATGAAGTGAGGATCTACTACTTTCTGTTCAATCATTTTGACACCCCCTTCTTCTCATAAATAATTTCCAAAAGACGCTTATACGAAGGAACGCCCGCTTCCCGGAGGGTAATCATGGCATCCTCGTGGCCGGCCACACCGCACAAGGCTATCGTGTAGCAATTCGAGCCTCCCCTGATAATTTTTAATGCCACATTGGCATAATGACAATGAACCCCTACAAAAACACAAACATCAATCTTGTTGTGCCAGATAGTAAGGTTAGGGTGGTTAGGGTTGATTTCAATTGCTGGATTAATCTTTGGATATTTTGGCCGGTAATCAGGCATCGGGATGATTTTTGCACCCACTGCATCAGCCATTTGCTTTATCAAAGCAGCTTTTTCTTCAACTCCTTCTTTCCATGTCCACAATATCTGTGGACCGGGAAAGAATACCGGGTTTTTGGCCCCCAATAGCTTCTCTGCAATCTTTTGCATAGCTTCTTCTTCCAGAACCTCTCTGCCCTCAATCAACGACATATCCTTCCCTGGCAAATCAATGCCCATACTGGCTGCCGAAGGAGGTAAGAAACCTTCTGGCCCGGGTAGGACTTGGTACTTTTTCAATTTTTGTAACTCCATTGTTTTTCAGTCTTGTTTAACGAAAACACCTGGTAAACTTACCAGGCTATTATTAATTTGACGGTGCAAGTATATTACTTTTTTAAACACCAGCCCGAATTTAAACCATATTTTTTAGACTACTTTAATATACTTACCCTCAAATGGTTTAATTTTTTATTTAGACTAAATTTAAATAAAAAAACTATTCAGTCTTTAAACAATCGCCAAGTTGATAACATTTTAACAACTAGCGGCACAATTTTAAAAATGTAATGTGAATAATTTGCAATTCCCTCAGGCATCTATTTTGGCGTACTTAGCATTGCGTTCGATAAATTCGCGGCGCGGAGGCACCTCATCGCCCATTAGCATCGAAAAGGTGCGGTTGGCTTCTGCAGCATTTTCGATATCGACCTGGCGCAGCAAACGCAATTCAGGATTCATGGTTGTTTCCCAGAGCTGTTCGGCATTCATCTCACCAAGTCCTTTGTAACGCTGTAAATGAACGCCCGATTCCTTTCCATCCTTGGTAAATTCGGCAACAACAGATTTCCGTTGCTCTTCGTTCCAGGCATAGCGTTCATCTTTTCCTTTGCGTACAAGGTACAGAGGCGGGGTGGCAATATACACGTAGCCCAGCTCAATAAGTTCGCGCATATAGCGAAACAGGAAGGTGAGAATTAAGGTTGCAATGTGGCTGCCGTCAACGTCGGCATCGGTCATTATTATAACCTTGTGGTATCTGAGCCTTTCCAAATTAAGGGCTTTGCTGTCTTCTTCAGTACCTATTGAAAGCCCCAGAGCAGTGAAAATTGTCCTAATTTCTTCGTTTTCGAAAATTTTGTGAGGAATGGCCTTTTCAACATTCAGGATTTTTCCCCGCAAAGGGAGAATGGCCTGAAACTTCCTGTCGCGCCCTTGTTTTGCCGTTCCACCTGCCGAATCTCCTTCCACCAGGAAAATTTCGCATTGGCCAGGGTTCTTTTCGGAGCAGTCAGAGAGTTTTCCGGGCAGCCCAGAATTGGTCAGTACATTTTTGCGTTGAACCAGCTCGCGGGCTTTTCGTGCAGCATGACGGGCTGTAGCAGCCAGTATAACTTTATTTACTATTGTTTTGGCTTCTTTGGGATGCTCTTCAAGGTAGTTCGTAAGCATTTCGTTCACAGCCTGGTCAACAGCTCCGGCTACTTCCGAGTTTCCTAATTTGGTTTTTGTTTGCCCTTCGAACTGAGGCTCAGCAACTTTGACCGAAATAACAGCAGTAAGACCTTCCCTGAAATCATCGCCATTGATCTCGAACTTCAGTTTCGAAAGCATCCCTGATTTTTCAGCGTAAGTTTTCAACGTACGGGTAAGAGCCCTGCGGAAACCAGCCAGATGTGTACCACCTTCAATTGTATTTATATTGTTTACATAGCTCTGCACATTTTCGGTGAAAGAGGAATTGTATTGCATTGCAACCTCAACCGGAATACCTCCTTTTTCTGTAGCCATACAAATCGGCTCATCAATGAGCTTTTCGCGGTTACCGTCCATGTAAAGCACAAATTCTTTTAGCCCTTCTTCCGAATGGAATGTTTCGGTTACTAAGTTTCCCGCCTCATCTTTCTGACGTTTGTCGGTAAGTACCAGTTTTACTCCTTTGTTCAGATATGAAAGCTCGCGCAAGCGGGCAGAAAGGATGTCGTAAGTGAAATGGGTAACCTGAAGAATCGAATCATCGGGAAGAAAGGTTAGCTCTGTTCCGGTTTGGCTTGTTTCGCCAATTACCTTTACATCGTAGATAGGCTTGCCGTATTGGTATTCCTGAACGAAAATTTTTCTGTTCCGGCGCACTTTCACGGTAAGATGCTTCGACAAGGCATTAACGCACGACACGCCAACACCATGGAGGCCACCTGAAACCTTGTAGCTGTCTTTGTCGAACTTGCCTCCGGCATGCAATACGGTCATAACCACCTCGAGAGCACTACGTTTTTCTTTTTCGTGTAAATCGGTCGGAATACCACGACCGTTATCAATGACCGTAACTGAATCATTCTCGTTGATTATAACCTGTATCAGGTCGCAGTGACCGGCCATTGCCTCATCTATTGAGTTATCGACCACTTCATATACCAGATGATGTAACCCTTTACTACCAATATCGCCTATGTACATTGCCGGGCGCTTTCTTACCGCTTCAAGGCCTTCCAGAACCTGAATGCTGTCAGCATTATACTCAGGCTGTTTTAACTCAATAATTTTCAATGATTCGCTCATAAAATTCAACAATTAGATAACTGGCAAATTTACTGATTTTATGCCAGAAAACCGTCCAGGTTTTCATTTTTCCCATATACTAATTGACAAAGAAAATGCCCGGAGAATCAGTTTTTATTGATGTTCCGGGCATTTATGCGCAGGCTGTTGATAACCTTTTATCCTGTAAGTTGTAAGGTTATCCTGTTTTTCTAAAACGACAAGGTCGCACCGGCCATGAAATGGAATCGCTGTGTTGGATAATTGAGCCAGCGCTGGAGAGGCCGGTTCCCTACATTGCTGAAATTCATAAAGAAAGATAAAATCCTGGTGTAACGGTATTCCAGGCCAAGGTTCCCGTCAACGTGAAAGTCATGAAGCTTTTTGGGAACAGGATTTCCAAGTGGGTCGAAGGTTCGGCCAAAGGTGGTGTTCCTGCTGAAAACATCGGCTGTAATTATAATTTTATCCTGTATGTTGTAGCGGGCATTAAATGCTATTTCAGTTGTCGGAAGATGCCAAGGCCTTATTTCATTATTAAGGGTGTAATCCGAAATGCATGCCGAAATTCTTGCCTGGAACCGCGGGCCTACCTGAGCAAACAATTCTCCTCTGACCTGCAACCTCCTGATGTTGTCAAAAGCAAGTGTAAATGTATTATTGAGCAGGGTAGCGGTATCTGTTACAAAGAATGCAAAATTGTCGATAGCCGAATTCGTTACCGAGAACCTGACCGATAGGTTTTCGCTGAAAGCCCCGTTAATCCCGCCAGTAATTTCCAGACGGTTGTTCATAAAGCCAAGGGGCGCTGAAGTATTAATAAAAGGGTTTTCTTTTGTCAACGATGCCAGGGAGTGTCGTTGCAGACCTCCTTTAATGCTTCCATAAACACTCAGACTCTTCTCAAGTAGTTGAATATCAAAGCTGAGATGTGGATGGAACCGTGCATAGGAGGCGGTATCAGATTGTACATTTATAGCAAGGCCTGCATTTAATTTCAGATGATCGCCAACCCTGGCAATAAAACCGGGTGAAAAATGCACTATGGCAGTGCTGCTCGAATCTATGGTTCTTCTTGTTAGGTAGTAGTCCACTCCGGCAGCAACATTTAAGAAAAGCTGGTCAACAAATCGTAATGGTGAGTTTATCTCGCGACCCAGGTTACCATCAAACCTAATTTCGTGTTCCGATGCGTTAAACAGGTCGGTAATAGTCCCATACCCAAATCCGGCATTGTAAATAAACTTTGTAGAATCGGCATGGTGGCTTTTTATACCTATAGCTGCATTGAAACGATGAAATCTCTGTCTGATATCCTTTGGCGTGATTCCCTGAACAATTGGTTCCATTACGATATCGCCGGCAAAATCGCCCGGTCTGAATCCATAATAGTGCAAGATATTTCGCTCGTAAGTAAGGCTTCCGTCAAGGGTATTTGTTCCTATGAAGCGTTGTCCGAAAACCTGTGCGAAATTATCGCTGAAGCCGCTATGTCCATAATCCCGGATTTTACCCGAGGAGGAAAGGTGTCTGAAGTGTAAGCCCATCACGTACTCGTTCGACCTCAAGGAATTAAAAAAAAGTTCGCCGAATGGTGTTATATATGTTCCCATACCTGCCCTGAAATGTCCGCGGTAAAGTCTGTCAAGGGGCTCCCCTCTCATTCTTACGGCTGTAATAGGTTCAATTTCGAAGCTGGTGGCCATTTTCAAAGGGTTAATGGTATATTGAAAAGAGGGTTTCGCGATAGGTGTTTCGTCAAATTGCGGATTGCTCATTATTTTTGTTGCTTCGCCAATTGCAGGTTTGTATGGGGCAACCACTCTTATCTCTTCAATGTCTAACGGTCTCTGGCCTATCACATCTGCAAGTCCCAAACAAAATAAAAAACCCACCGGCAATATAATTTTTGTTGCTGCTTGTATGTTCATGATTCTTTTGTTACGGATGTTACAATATTAAATTTCCCTGCTACTTTAAGTGTTTTTTTTGAGGCAATTTCAGAAAGAATTTACCGGGGTTGGTTTCTTTCCATTGCGTTGATGGCGTCGAGTTTCTGGATTGCTAAAGCTCTAAGTTCGGCGCCCTGGTAATTGTCGATAATACTTTGAAGGGTGTGTCTGGCCTGAAAAACGTTGCCTATTGCCAGATAGGTATCTGCCAGGAGGATAAAGGTTTTTGCCAGCCAGTAATCATAAGCCGACATCCGGTTTACGAAATCGAAAACCAAGCGCTCGGTTTCCGCATAATTGCCAATTTGAAATTCTATCAATGCAAGGTAATACATTGCTTGAGCAGCCATTTCGTTGTTCAGCAGGTTCATGGCACTGCGAAGCGAGTTCCGGGCCTGAACAGGTTGACTGAGTTCCATGGCCGATTTACCGGCTAACAGATGCGCCTCCTGGCGTACTTCCTGCGTTGCTCTGGGGCTTGCAGCAAGACTTGTAGCCATATCAATGCATTCGCGGTACCGCTTTAGCTGAAACAAAGCTCTCATTTGTCCTGTCTGTGCTTCAAGCCTGTTTGCAGGGATGGCAGCTATTTGTTCCAGTCGTCTGAAATGCTCCAGGGCTGCCGAATGGTTATTAAGTCTCACTTCAATTTGTCCGGCACGCAAAAGGGCATTTTCGGTGAAAGCTGACATGGGCCTGTTGATTACAAAACTATATCCATTCAGGGCTGCTTGCAGGTTATTTGCCCTTAAATCGCATTCAGCCATGTAAAAATGGGCATTTAAAGCGAAAATACCCTGAGGAAAACGCTCAAGGTAGCTGGCCAGGCTTCTTCGGGCGTTCTCGCAGTCGCCCTTCATGTAAATGGCTTCGGCTGCCATAAACGTGAGGGAGTCTTGCTGGGCAATACTAACATTGGCAAAGTCCAATCCTTGCGTGAACCTCAAAAATTCATCAACGCGGTCCAAAGCAACGTAAATATTGCGCATTACACCGAGCGCTTCTTGAGATTCCTGTGA
>DATIKK010000156.1:0-4493 GCA_035477635.1 Bacteroidales bacterium
ACTGTTCGCCAAACGAAGTCAAGCGCTTTTGCCATACAATCTTCATTTTCATGAACTTTGGGAATGTATTTGGCAAATTTCACAAGATCGCCGGTTTCAAGAATGAAACTGACGGATGACAATAATCCGGATTCGTCCAAAAATTCGGGAAACCTGCTGATTATCTCACCCGATGTCATTTCAAGGGCATGTAATCCGAAGCGTTTTTCAATATACATCCTTATAATAAAGGTCAGCTCGCTGTGATATTGTTTATGTTTTCCGTTTTGCCACAGGTTTTTGTTTTTTAACCCTTCGAGGCTCGAAATTGCAGCAACATGAGCAGGAATCTCTGCCTTTTCCCAAATACTTTCAACCGGCGGTTTTCTTTTAAAATAACGTTTCAACCAAAATGTAATTCCCGCCAGAGTTCCTAAAATTAGCATAGCTGGCAGCACTATCCGGAGTATTTCGGCAAGGCTGACCGGCATTCTAAATATCGGTTTGATATCGTATGGAGTTGCTTCCTGGGGCACATCAACACCCTGCACAATTAGTAAATGAGGCTCGGACTCTACCACCAGGGAGTCGCTATTGTTTACCAACGTAAAAATCAATGGGGGTATGGCATGAAAACCAGGCTCGAATGATGTGATTTCGAGTTGTTGTCGTAGAGTAATCAGGCCGTTGCCGGCCATAACCGTGTCAATACTACCGAACGACACTACCTCAATATTCCGGGCAAGAGAGCCGGTTAAGGGTGGCCAGATTACTTCAGGGTCGCCTCTCAATTCCAACTCAATAGTAACCATTGACCTTTGTCCGATAAGGATTGAGTCGGGATATAATTCAAAACGGGCGCTTTGTGCCGCAAGCGCATGCGCACTTAAAAGCAGCAAAACCCTTAAACCGGATTTACCCGCTAGTGAAAAAACTTTATAAATGTTTTCAAAAATCACCTGGTACGCCATTTGTAAAAATAAACTAACTACTGCGTTTTTTAAACAAATTCATCAAGGGTGGGACGAAATCCTTGTCGGTTGGAATGCTTACCGTATCAACCCCAGCCCTGGCGAATACAGCTTTAAGAAACTCTTCGTGCTGTTTGTTCCAGCTTTTAATCTTTTCCTGCACACCTTTGCCAGAGGTATCAATCCAGTAAACCTGGCCGGTCTCTGCATCGCTGAATTTCAGAATTCCCACCGGTGGCAATTCTCTTTCGCGATGATCAAAAACCCTTATGCAAACAACATCGTGCTTGCGGTTGACGATCGAAAGCGCCTCTTCAAATCCCTTTTGGTTGAAATCGGAAATCAGGAATGCAATTGACCGCTTTTTTATAACATTTCGCAGATAACGCAGTGCGTGCGCTATATCAGTGCCTTTGCCTGTGGGCTTAAAATTTATAAGTTCCCTGATGATGCGTAAAATATGACTTGTACCCTTTTTCGGAGGAATAAATTTCTCTATCATGTCGCTGAAAAAGATCACCCCTACTTTATCGTTGTTCGAAATTGCCGAAAATGCCAATACTCCTGCGATTTCGGTAATCACCTCTTCCTTTATCCTTCCAACAGCCCCAAATTGATTTGAGCCGCTAACATCGATCAGAAGCATAACGGTCAACTCACGCTCTTCATCAAAGACCTTTACAAAAGGATGGCTAAAACGGGCAGTAACATTCCAGTCGATAGTGCGGATATCGTCGCCATACTGATATTCCCTGACCTCGGCAAAAGCCATACCACGGCCTTTGAAAGCGCTATGGTAATGCCCGGCAAAAACCTGGCTTGACAATCCTTTGGTTTTTATCTCAATTTTTCTAACCTTTTTCAAAAGGTCGGTGGTTTCCATGGTTAAGGCGATTAAGGAACCTCAACGGTATTTAAAATTTCCTGCACAATGTTGTCGGTTGTAACATTTTCGGCCTCTGCCTCATAGGTCAACCCAATACGATGCCTGAGCACATCTGCACACACCGCCCTCACATCTTCGGGTATCACATATCCGCGACGTTTTATAAAGGCAAATGCTTTAGAGGCCAGCGCCATATAAATGCTTGCACGCGGGGAACCACCAAAGCTGATTAGAGGCGATAATTTCGGCAATTTGTATTCGCCAGGGAAACGCGTGGCAAAAACAATGTCGGTAATGTAATTTTCGATCTTTTCATCCAGATAAACGTCCCGAACCACAGAGCGGGCTTTGATGAAATCCTTTTGGTCGAGCACAGGGCTTGTTCTGGGATACTCTTCAAGCATGTTTTGTCTCAAAATGAGCTTTTCTTCCTGACGCGACGGATAACCGATTACAACCTTCAGCATAAACCTGTCAACCTGGGCTTCGGGCAATGGATAAGTGCCTTCCTGCTCAATAGGGTTTTCTGTTGCCAGTACTAAAAAAGGGTCATCGAGTGGATAGGTTTTGTCGCCAATAGTAACCTGGCGTTCCTGCATAGCTTCAAGCAGAGCGCTCTGAACCTTGGCAGGTGCACGGTTAATTTCGTCGGCAAGTATAAAATTGGCAAATACCGGCCCTTTCCTAACCAAAAATTCTTCTTTTTTCTGGCTGTAAATCATTGTGCCTATCAGGTCGGCAGGCAAAAGGTCGGGGGTAAACTGTATCCGGCTGAAACGGGCTTTAATGGTATTGGCCAGCGATTTGATTGCCAGTGTTTTGGCAAGGCCGGGCACTCCTTCGAGCAAAATATGTCCATTGGCCAACAATCCAATCAACAACCTTTCGACCATGTATTTCTGGCCAACAATAACCTTGTTCATTTCCAGGGTCAAAATATCCACAAATGCGCTTTCCTGCTGAATGCGCTCATTCAGTAACTTAATGTCCATATCGCTAATTAAGGTTATAAAAATGCGAAGCAAAATTATGTAATGCGGCTTAAATGCCAATTAAACCGCCGTTAAAATTTGTTAAACCTGCTGAAAATACCTAAAAAAACGAGCATGATTGGTTAAACACAACCATGGATTAAAATTCAACGTGTTGCTTTCTTGTCTGTCTGCGTTGGCCTGTGTGATGGCGTGTTTTAATTTTTTTCTAAAAGCGGGGGAGAAAAAATTGTAAAATTCATCTCGGGGTGGTGCAGGCAAACTCTTGCCGCATTTTGGTCTGTGCTTTGGCTTATGCGACTTGGCAAACCGCTTGCGGTTCACGAACACCTTTGAAAACAAACAAACCGTGAGTAATTGTGTGGCTGTGAAGCATGGGCATTTCTGGTTGGTTATGCGCTCTCAATTATTTTAATTCCTCTTCAGTCAATCCGTAAAGCTGGTAAACCAATTGGTGTATTTGGTTTTCTTTTCAGTCAGTAAAAACTGATTTATTCTTTCACAATCTTAATAAATTTATTAAATTTCGTTGGCATTCATTTCTTATTTCTTCTTTTTTTCTTGAATGTGCTTTCATTAGGTAAGGCTTTCAGTGCAGCTTTCGCATTTAAGGATGTTACTACTTTTTTACCTGTTTTAGCTTCCAATTCAACCCTTGCTACCTTAGCTACATTACCGCCTTGTTTGGCTACTTTTTTGCTTTCTTCAAAATCTTTGGGATTGGTGGCTGCCGATATATCTTTTGTTGAGGCCTCTGCCAACATATTCAATATTAACTCGGTATTGGTCATATTGTCCCTTAGATTTTCCTTTTTCAAGCCCTTCAAAACCTTGTATTCTTTGGTGGTTTTTTCGCTCCAGGCTTTGGTGATGATATCCGTAAGAGTAGCAAATTGAACACCTTCTTTCAATCCCCGCTTTTCCCATTCATCGGTAAGTTCTTTTCGAATTTCAATGCTTTTAAGCCTTTGGTTAATCCAATTTTCCGAATACCCCAATTTCAGATATTGTTCCAAAGCCCTGTCTATACTCAATTCAGGGTCTTGCATTTCGTCCAATCTTTCCGCAGCTACCTGTGCCAGCCAGAGTTTAAAGGGCTCAGCTTTGGGTGAGGGTATAGATTGAATTAACCTGAATAGCTGTTCGGTATCTGCTACATCAGTTAGATAATACTTGCCGTCTGATGATTGCATTTTCAGTTGACTACAATTTGTAGCCAACTGGCTTCCTTCCGCCTTTAGCCTGGTTTTAAGCACACTCCAATACTTTCTTGGGTTTGGACTATCCGTCAATATTCCAACAACATCTATTATGGAGATATACCATTTCTCCTGCTCGGCATCCCAAACGGTACGCACTTGCTTTTCGTCAAATAATTTGATGGCGGTTTCTTTTGTCATAATCTCTCCTTTTAATTAGTTGTGCACAAGAACAGACATACTCTTTGCCAAGTTGGAAAACAAGCAAACCGTGAGTAATTGTGTGGCTGTGAAGGGTTGGCATTTCTTTCGGTTTAGTTGTTTTCAAAAATTTTTATTTACTCACTCTTTAATTTGTTTTTTATTTGTGTTCGTGAATCGCCATTTCATGCGTCTGCTATTTATTAGAACTTTCAATGATGGCGATTTCTTCCTCCGTCAATCCGTAAAGCTGGTAAACCAATTG
>DATIKK010000157.1:0-14976 GCA_035477635.1 Bacteroidales bacterium
CATCCATTTTTTCGACCATTCGTTGCACCCGTTCTGATGTTTCCAATTTGCCCTGAGGCAGCAGGGCATACTGCGATACTTTTGCTGCCACAAACAACATAGCCGATGAATTTTTGCATGCTGCCACACAGGCGCCGCACCCAATGCAAACGGCTGCATCGAAAGCTTTGTCGGCAAGGGTTTTGATTATGAGGGTGCTGTTGGCCTCGGGAGCAGCGCCTGTGTCAATGCTCACAAAGCCTCCTGCAAGCATTATTTTATCGAAAGCACTACGGTCAACAGAAAGGTCTTTTATTACCGGAAAGGCTTTTGACCTCCATGGTTCAACAACAATGGTAGCTCCATCATTAAATTCCCTCATGTGCAACTCACAGGTAGTAGTATGAGTTAATGGACCATGTGGCCTGCCGTTTATATAAAGCCCGCAAGCGCCACAAATACCTTCTCGGCAGTCGTGGTCAAAAACCACCGGGTCTTTCCCGTTTTCAATCAATGTTTTATTCAGGTAATCGAGCATTTCGAGAAACGACATTTCGGGCGAAACATCAATTAGCTCATAATTCTCAAACTTCCCTTTTGAAGAAGCATTTTTCTGCCTCCAAATTTTAAGCTTTATATTCATGCTATTTACAGGTTATGAATTAAGCGTAACTTCTTTCTTTTAGTTCAACAGCCTCGAAGGTCAATGGTTCTTTGTGGAGGACGGGTTTTTTCCCTTCACCCTGGTATTCCCATGCTGCCACGTAAGAAAACTTGCGGTCGTTTCGTTTGGCCTCTCCGGTTTCAGTTTGATACTCTTCGCGGAAATGAGCCCCGCATGATTCGTTCCGGTCAAGAGCATCTTCCATCATCAGGCTTCCCACCTCGAAGAAATCGGCAACCCTTAGGGCTTTTTCCAGTTCAGGGTTAAACTCAAAATTTCCTCCTGGTACTTTCACCTGTTTCCAAAACTCTTCCTTAAGCTGAGACATCATTTCAAGGCCTTTTTTAAGTCCATCGGCGCTTCTGACCATGCCGCAATAATCCCAAAGGATTTGTCCCAGGCGTTTGTGGAACGAAGTAACGGTTCGGTTGCCATTAATAGCCAGAAGACGGTTGATCCGCTCGCTTGACGCTTTTTCGGCATTTTCGAATTCGGAGTTGGTGGTGGTTATTGCTGGAGTGCGGATTTCGCCGGCAAGATAATCAGCAATTGTGTAAGGGAGTATGAAATAGCCGTCGGCGGCGCATTGCATTAGCGAACTGGCTCCAAGCCGGTTGGCTCCGTGGTCGGAAAAGTTGCTCTCTCCGATTGCAAACAGGCCCTCAATGGTTGTCATAAGGTTGTAATCTACCCATAGCCCTCCCATGGTGTAATGCCCCGCCGGATAAATCCGCATAGGCTGTTTGTAAGGGTTGTCGCCGGTTATTTTCTGATACATTTCGAAAAGGTTGCCATATTTTTGTTCGATTGCCTTAATACCTTGCTTGGCAACAGCATCTTTAAAATCGAGATAAACCGACAGTCCGGTTTCGCCTACTCCGAACCCTGCATCGCATCGCTCTTTAGCAGCCCGCGATGCCACGTCACGCGGAACAAGGTTGCCGAAAGCCGGATAGCGGCGCTCCAGATAATAATCGCGTTCATCTTCCGGAATGTTGTTTGGATGCCGGCTGTCGCCCTTTTGCCTGGGCACCCAAACCCGTCCATCGTTGCGCAGCGACTCCGACATAAGTGTTAGTTTGCTTTGATAATCGTTTAGTACCGGAATGCTTGTCGGATGGATTTGAATAAAACTGGGGTTGGCAAAAAGGGCGCCCTTTTTGTATGCTGACCAGACTGCCGATGCATTGCTGCCCAAGGCCAAAGTTGAAAGATAAAACACAGTACCATATCCTCCGGAGGCAAGCACAACAGCATGTGCCCCATGCCTTTCCAACTCCCCGGTAATCAGGTTGCGGGTAATAATTCCTCTAGCCTTGCCATCAATCACCACAAGTTCAAGCATATCCCTTCGCGGAAACAAGGTTACCATGCCTTTGGCAATTTGCCGGTTGAGCGAAGAGTAAGCTCCAAGTAAACATTGCTGGCCAGTCTGGCCTTTGGCATAAAAAGTGCGCGATACCTGAACTCCGCCAAAAGAACGGTTATCGAGGGTGCCGCCATAATCCCGTGCAAAGGGTACGCCAAGTGCCGAAAAGTGATCAATCACCTGGTTGCTTACCTCTGCCGAACGATATACATTTGCTTCGCGAGAGCGGTAATCGCCTCCCTTTATCATATCAAGAAATAACCTGTAAACCGAGTCTCCGTCGTTTTTGTAGTTCTTGGCTGCATTGATACCCCCCTGGGCAGCAACCGAATGAGCCCGGCGGGGAGAATCCTGAAAGCAAAACGACTTGACTTTATAACCCTGTTCGCCCAGAGAGGCAGCAGCCGAAGCGCCGGCCAATCCTGTTCCTACCACAATAATTTCCAGCTTCTTTTTGTTGGCAGGGTTCACAAGCCGCAGCGAATCCTTGTGCCGGCTCCATTTTTGGGAAATAGGGCCTTCAGGAATTTTTGGATCAAGTTGTATCATGGCTATGAATATTTCGAGTCTTGTCAATTGTAAAAAAAGAGAAAATAAACCGGGATTATACTGAAACCGATACTGATTGCCAAAGAATAAACAGCTCCGAGTATCTTAATTTTTTTGAAATACCTCGGGTGATTCAACCCAAAGGTTTGAAACGCTGATTGAAAACCGTGATACAGGTGAAAGCCTAAAAATACAAACGATACCAGATAACTCAAAGAAGTTAATGGTTCCCGGAAAAGGTGCACGGCCATGGAATAAAAATCGTATTGGCTATGTGCATGGGGCGGAATTGCTACCAGTCCTATATTTACAAAAAAGAAATGATAGAAATGGAGAAGCAAAAACACCAGAATAATCAAGCCGCTGTGAATCATAAACTTAGAAAATGGAGAAGTACCCGATGTCTGTGAAACATAATACTTCACCGGACGTGCCCGGCGGCTCATTAGCCAAACCACAAGACCCATCAAAATGTGTATTAGAAATCCGGCAAAAAGCACATACTCCATTACCTTGATAAAAGGATTTGCGGTCAGGAATTCTACGGCACGGTCGAAATCTGCCCTGTCGCCGGTAAGCATCAAAAGGTTAATGGAAAGGTGAACAACCAGAAATGTCATTAGAAAAACTCCTGCCATAGCCACAATGTATTTATGACTAAGCGATGACAACTTAAATGAAAATAGCTTCATCTTAAAAAATTTTTTTACCAGGCCCAAAAACTTACCTCTTTTCAGGCAAGGCGTCAACCACTTCTTTTCCCGCACTTGCCAAAATACCATCATTGGCAAATGTAAGGTTTCAGTTCCTTTTCTACAAAGAAATCAGTTATTTAAAATTTATGTGAAATGTGAATGTGAGAATCGATTATCGGTTGTAATAATTCTTCGTACTATCAGTCCTGGGCGAGTTTTTTGATTAAATTTTAAATTTGTTTATCAAAACTACGGGCGTAGCCATAACTTTATACCCACCATGAAGAATTAAAATGTGTCTTTTTTATCTATATAAACCTGGTCAAAATCCAGGCATGCTGCAATTGCAATCAGACATGGATTAAGACCTTTGAATAACAAGCGATAACTCATGAAGTATTTACCTCTTCCAGGCAGTATTTTTACATCCCACCGGCAAAATTTCGTTAGACGGATGCTTCCGTGCTCGGTAGCCATTTTCCATTCGAACGACGAACAAGTCCGAAGTGGCGACCAGTTTTTCTCTTTCAGACAAAATCCCGATTTTTTTTATTTGACAGGAATTGATCAGGAAAAGAGTGTTTTGATGCTGTTTCCAGATAGCCCAAACCCTGCCTTGCGCGAGGTCCTTTTTTTGCTTGAAACAAATGAGCATATTGCAATATGGGAAGGCCATAAGTATTCCAAGGAAGAAGCTACCGCAACATCGGGTATATCCAAAGTTGAATGGCTTACAATGTTCGAGTCGATGGTTCGTGAAGCCATGTCGTATGCCGAAAATGTTTATCTGGCAACAATTGAAAATCCGCGTTATGCCGGTGAGTCTGATTGCCGGAATCTTCGTTTTGCGCATGATTTGATGAGACGGTACCCGCTTCACAAATATCACAGGGCTGCGCCTGTTTTAACATCATTGCGGCTTGTAAAATCACCAGGCGAGTTGGACATTATTTTAAAAGCTATTGAAATCACCAGCAAGGCATTTCTGCGGGTGTTGAGGTTCGTTAAGCCCGGTGTTGCCGAATATGAGATTGAAGCCGAAATTATTCACGAATACCTTCGCAACCGCGCAAGCGGACATTCCTTTTACCCTATAGTGGCATCTGGCGCCAATGCCTGCGTATTGCATTATGTTAAGAATAATCAGGTTTGCCGCGATGGCGACCTGGTTCTGCTTGATACAGGAGCTGAGTACGCCAATTATGCCGGCGACCTTTCCCGTACTTTCCCGGTAAATGGGCGGTTTTCGCCACGGCAAAAACAGGTTTACAACTCATGTCTCAAAGTGATGAAAGAGGCACGTTCAATGTTAGTTCAGGGAACCTGCATTGACGCATACCATAAGGAAGTGATAAAGATAATGGAAAATGAGCTGTTGGAATTGGGATTACTTACTAAGCACGACATCGAAAACCAGGATCCTACAAATCCTGTGGTAAAGAAATACTTTCCGCACGGGACCTCACATTTCATGGGTCTTGACGTGCACGATCAAGGCCACCGCTTCGAAACCTTCAAACCAGGCATGCTGCTCTCGTGCGAACCAGGCATTTACATCAGAGGTGAAGGTATTGGAATACGAATCGAAAACAATATTCTGATTACCGAAAGCGGACCCAGAGACCTTACAGCAAATGTTCCTGCTGAGATTGAAGAAATAGAAGAAATCATGAATTCATAAAACAAAGATTTTTTAATTTTCAATTTTACCTCAACCTTAAAC
This sequence comes from Bacteroidales bacterium, assembly GCA_035477635.1. Lineage (GTDB taxonomy): Bacteria > Bacteroidota > Bacteroidia > Bacteroidales > UBA7960 > UBA7960. Next base: position 4,980 of record DATIKK010000157.1, read on the forward strand.
CTAAAAAAGATGTTTGACGCAAAAACCTACATCAACCGTCGCGAAAAATTAAGATCAGGCCTAAAAAGCGGGCTTATTCTGTTCCTGGGTAATGTGGATGTGCCCATGAATTACCCGGCAAACACATACCATTTCAGGCAGGACAGCAATTTTCTCTATTTTTTTGGCCTCAATTACCAGGGGCTTATTGGAGTGCTTGATGTGGATAATGGCACAGATTACCTTTTCGGCAACGATATTTCGCTCGACAGCATTATCTGGATGGGGCCGCAACCATTAGTGAAGGAGAAGGCTCAAAGTGCAGGAGTTGAAAAAAGCGCTCCTGTTGAAGAACTAACAGCACTCATTAAAAAAGCCCAAAACAGCGGCCGGCCAATACATTATTTGCCCCAATACAGGGCCGAAAATAAAATCAGACTTGCGGAATGGCTTGGTGTTGCTGTTGGCGAGCAAAGGGCTGGCGTTTCAAGCGAATTGATAAAGGCAATTGTAGCCCTAAGGGAAATAAAAGAGCCACAGGAAATTGCCGAGATGGAGCGAGCCATTGAGACTGGCTACCTAATGCACACTACAGCCATGAAAATGGCACGACCGGGGGCTTTGGAACGCGAGATTGCAGGTGTGGTTGAAGGTATTGCCATTTCGGGAGGAGGCTCATTATCTTTCCCTCTTATTTTAAGCAAGCACGGAGAAATACTCCACAACCACGACCACAGCCATCAACTAAAGGCAGGAGATCTTTTGCTTGTCGATGGCGGGGCTGAAACCCCTTTGTGCTATTGCAGCGATCATACCCGAACCATTCCGGTGGGAGGAAAATTTAGCCCAAAACAAAAAGAGATTTACGAAATCGTTTTACAGGCAAACCAGAAAGCCATAGAGGCCATAAAACCCGGAGTACCATTCAAAAGCATTCATATGCTGGCAATAAATTTAATTGGTGAAGGCCTTAAAAAGATCGGACTTATGAAAGGCAATATTGCCGATGCGGCTGAGAAGGCGGCTACTGCCCTGTTCATGCCTCATGGTCTAGGCCATATGATTGGGCTCGATGTACACGATATGGAAGATCTGGGCGAAAATTTTGTAGGTTATGATGATGAAGTGAAACGCTCCGAGTTGTTTGGCACCGCATATCTTCGACTTGGTAAAAAACTGAAGCCCGGTTTTGTGGTTACAGTTGAGCCTGGAATCTATTTTATTCCGGCCCTCATCGAAAAGTGGGAAAACGAAGGCAAATTCAAAGATTATATTAATTACCAAAAGGTTAGAGAATATATTGGGTTTGGCGGTATCCGCATAGAAGACGATGTGCTTGTTACCGAAAACGGCTACAGGGTTCCTGGCCAAACAATACCTAAGACAGTTGCCGAAATTGAAGCTTATATGAAAGGGTAACTTTCAGGTAATTTGAAATTAAAAAACGGCCGCCCAAAATCAAGGCGGCCGTTAGAAGGAATTATGGAAGGGGAGGGATTTGTTTCATCCTGCCAACTCAAAGGGAATAATCCCATTTTAATTGTGCTTCATAGCTACATCGACTTTTTTAATTTGGATTCTTGGCGGTCCGGAATCCTGAATTCTTTTACAAACAATCTTGTTCGTATTGCACCAGTCATTAAAACTTTTTCCCGAAGTTTTATTCTCCTTGAAATCATCCATAAGGTGATCTTCAAGGCATACCAGCTCTTCCCTGTTTTGTAGCAACTTTAGAATTAATTCCTTGTAGGTCATTATATTTTACAATTGAAATGGTTAAGCTGGCCGTGCCTGATTAACCTGTCCACCATAATACTGTTGTTTTACTTCCCTGTAGCTGCGTATCAGGCGGACGAGCAGTTCACTTTCACGAGGGTTCAGAACATTGGTGAAATCCTTGTTCTTTTCCAGAGCCTCAAGTCTCCTTAAATTTACATCCGACAGCATACATGTTAGGGTTTGCGGGTTCATTTAAATTCATTTATATGTACGACGGACTTTTCGAACCTTAGGTTGGAAATTAAATAAAACAATTAGTGGTGTTTCGATTTACAAAATTTTAGTTAAATCAACTTGCCAGGTTTTTATCAAATTTAATCCTCTATTTTCCCCATTTGGTAAGGGTAGGTACCTAAAAAAACGGGTAAAACACCCGATGTTTTCCCGCACAAATAACCTTTCTCCGCAGATCCTGTGTAGGTGAATTGATTTTATGCAGTAGAAGCGTTTCCAGCCTTATAATAGGTGATCAATTCGCGTGTATAGTCATTCGCTGGATTAATGAAGAGTTGGTCAGCCTCCTGCAACTCAATCAATTTTCCGTTTTGCAATACCATTATGCGGTCTGACATATACCTGACAATTGTCAGGTCGTGCGATATAAAAAGATAAGTTAGGCCAAAATCCCTTTTCAGGTCATTTAGCAAATTCAGTACCTGGGCCTGCACCGAAACATCGAGGGCCGAAACAGGTTCATCGCAAATAATAAATTCCGGGTTCAGTACAAGGGCTCTGGCAATGGCTATCCGCTGCCGCTGTCCTCCCGAAAATTCGTGGGGATACCGGTAAAAATGCTGTTCTTCCAGATTCACCCTTTCGAGCATTGCGATTACCTTTTTTTTACGCTCCTTGTCACTGCTCATAATCCTGTGCACTCTCATAGGTTCCATAAGTGCCTTTCCGACCTGAATACCCGGTGTTAAAGAGGAATATGGATCCTGAAAAATAATCTGTATCTTTCGGCGAAAATCTTTGAGAGCCTTACCTGAAAGTTTTGTCAATTCTTCTCCCCTGTAATTAATTTGTCCGGAAGCAGGGTCAATCAATCGCATTATTGTCCGTCCAAGGGTAGTTTTTCCGCTTCCCGATTCGCCGACAAGTCCGAGAGTTTCGCCCCTGAATACCTCAAAGCTTAGATTATCAACTGCTTCATAGTATTTAAGGGCTTTTCCGAAAAGGTTACGGCTCGTAACAAAGTGAGTTTTCAGGCCTTTAATCCGAAGAATCGGATTTTGTGAATAAATTGCCATATGCCTTTTTGCGCGTTCTGCTGGTTGTTCTGAAGGAACACTTGCGGACATTTCATCAGCTTTTTCAAAGTCTGAAACGATTGCAAGTCTTTCTGGCCGGACACCTTGCTCTGGCCTGCAGGCTATTAAAGCTTTTGTATAAGGATGTGTCGGATTACGATGCAGTAAATCAACTTGCCCTGATTCAACAATACTGCCATTTAACATAAACGCTACGTTGTTGGCGATACGCGAAACTACTCCCAAATCGTGAGTTATAAATATCACCGACATCCCATGCTTTGTCTGTAGGTGGGCTATCAAATCCAAAATGTTGTTCTGAATCTTTGCGTCGAGGGCAGTTGTTGGTTCGTCGGCAATGAGCAGCGCTGGCTTACAGGCCATAGCCATAGCAATCATGACCCGCTGCTGCTGACCTCCTGAAAGCTCATGTGGCCAGGCCATGAAGATCCTTTCAGGTGCTGGCAACTTTACTTCTTCAAACAACGACAATACCTTTCTTCTCGCCTCGCCAGGTTTAACTACACCGTGCCATAGAAGTGCCTCTTCAACCTGGAAGCCACACCGTTTAACAGGATTAAGGGAAGTCATCGGCTCCTGGAAAATCATGCTTAAATAAAGCCCTCTTACTTTTTGCATTTGTGCCTCTGAGAGGGTTAGCAGGTCAGTTGTTCCCCAATTAGGGTGTTCAAACATGATTTTCCCTGAGGTAATACGGGCACTTGTTTTGGGCAATAGCCCCATTATTGAAAGCGCCGTTACTGATTTTCCGGAACCCGATTCTCCAACCAAACCGATTGTTTGGCTATGGTAAAGTTGAAAACTTACATTTTCTAAAGCTTTTACTAACCCGGCGTCAGACGAAAACTCCACCGATAGGTTTTCAACCGACAGAAGGGGTTTTTGAATCATACCTGGCTCCAGAAAAATTTATTAAACAATGAGGGTGTCTTAAAAGTCCACTGTACAACTTCGTGAAATTTGAGACACGCTGATACACAGAACATCACGGTTCATTCAAATAGCAACGCAAAGCAAATATATTTACAAACCTGGCTTTTTTAACACTCTCATTGGCTGTCTTTAATACAGTGGTTCGCCCCGCTGCCGCCAGCGTACTTCGTACATATGCCGGCGGTCCTCAACGGCTCTCCGTCTGAAATCAGCCGGGTAGCCTACTCCTTCGGGCCATGGTCTGAGGCTTGTGCCTGTTCTGATATAGCGGTCGTTGTATTTCGAAATTAGATAGAAAGCCAGTTGACGCCAACGCTCTACGGTGTTTTCGGCATTGGCAACGCTGAATTCTGTCAGATATTCATGCATCAACGCCTTATCGGACTGATAAAGGGCCAAAGCAGCAACATCAACAGCCCTGGTTAAAGCCCGCGAGCGACTTTCTAATTCGTACTGAACTTTTTTTATGTCCTCAATCATAAAACTATACAGGCCGTATGCATAGTTTGCAACCAGGTTGAACACCCAGAATGCAGAATTTAAATCAAATTCGACAATGTTGCCAGTTCTGAGCGATATTGGGGGTCGTAGCATGCCCACGTAAAGAGGCATGTAAGCGTTTGAATAGGTATCGTCAAGGCCATACCAGAAAATGCCCCCGATTGGGTCGGGCATCCAGTTGCGGGATTGTGAAATAAACGAGAACCCGGTTTGTGGTTGTGAGATAGGCCTGGGCCATGAATAGGTTTTGTCGCAGCCTTCAACCGTAAAACCCAGTGGCCTCCACCTGTAAGGAAGGTCAAACGGGCCGGAGGAAAAACCATCTCCTGTGTAAAACGGAGTGCCGTCGAAATGGTCGCGTACCAGTCCCTTCATGTCTTGTACGGTAAGTTTTTTGTCAGGTCTGATAAACAGGGGGTAAGGCTCTGCACCGACAACGCCCCTCCAGTATTCTGCAGAAAAATTTTGGGAGGGGGCTGCACGGTTGAAAATACTCCACACGCGTCCTTCACAGATCATGAGCGAACGGGGAGTAACCGGCGCATAAGCATCAACAAAACTGAATTCTTCCTTAGGTCCATCGAACCATCCCATCTTCCGCGCAAAGTCAACTACATCCTCTGCCCACATCCAGTTTTCGGTATCGTTCCAATTTACCTTGCGAATGCGCGCCTGGTTGGCGTGGGCAGCCATGTAACCTTCGGGAACCCGTGCTGCCACCCATACGGCTCCTTTCCCATGTTTGCCCTTGCCTATGAATTCCATTACCCATGCCTCATTTTTATCGGCTATTGAGAATGACTCCCCTGTGCTCACATAGCCGTACTCTTCTACCAGGCCGGTCATTACTATTATTGCTTCCCGGGCAGTGCGCGAACGCTGAAGGGCTATATACATCATGGCGCCATAGTCAATGATGCCATTGGGGTCGTGCAACTCCGTGCGGCCCGTAAAAGTGGTCTCGCCAATAGCTACCTGATGCTCATTCATGTTTCCGATTACCCTGTAGGTTCTGGGTACCTGGGCAATCCTTCCCAGCAAGTGGCCGTAATGCCAGCAGATGATGTCAACGGAATCGCCCGGCTCGTAAGTACCGCCAGGGTAAAAATTCAGGGGGTCCATAAACCCTCCTGCATCTGCAAGATAACTAATCATGACACTGCCGTCGGCGCTCGCTCCTCTTGAAACCAGTACACTGGTGCACGAAAAGGCGGGCTTCGAAACTCCTGTTAAAAGGATAATGAATGCCAATAGAGGAAAAAACCTTGATTTTTTCATAATAATTTGTGAGGGTTAGAATTGTTAATGAGCTACAAAAATAACAGATTTTGTAAGCCAGGGAATCATTGGTTACTGTTTATGAAAATTTTAACGATTTTAAAGCGTTTTCCAGAAGATTATCTGTGAATTACGTTTCTGCCCGTTTTTTGCTGAATTTCTGGTGAACTTCATTAAATACTGATTAAATGGCATTATTTGGTCTGCTGTTTGCCGCAAAATATCTGTAATTTTAATGTGCTAAATTTTCAGGAAGTTCTGCCCGAACGGATTTAGTCGCACAAAGGATATTTTTGTTTCATCCGTGTTTGTGTTATAGGAATCATTCCCGTTTAATTGAGAAAAACTCATTACGATATGTCAAAACTCCAGGTAATACGTCTTTCCAAAGAATTCAGGTTTGAGGCTGCCCATGCCCTTTGGAATTATGACGGCCTTTGCAGAAACATCCATGGCCACAGCTATATACTTAGGGTTACCATCAAAGGAACCCCTGTAAACGACACTGCAAATCCAAAAAATGGTATGGTAATGGATTTTTCAGCTTTGAAAAAGATTGTTAAGGAAGTAATAGTCGAACCATTCGATCATGCTTTTATGGTGAATGATTCAATGCCGGAAAGTATGTTTTCCGATGCAGGTCAGATGTTTGGCCGGATCATGCGACTTCCATACCAGCCAACTTGCGAAAACATGATCGTTGATTTTGCCGCCAGGATAAGAACACGGCTGCCAAATAACATTATTTTGCACTCCCTTAGGCTATACGAAACCAGCAACTCGTTTGCCGAATGGCTGGCCGAAGACAACCTCTGATTTGCCATTAATTTATTCGCGGATGAAAGAGTAAGTTAGCCTTACGGAAATATTGTCAATAAACCTTGGCAAAGCATTAGGACCATATCGGAAAATAAATTCAAATCCCATACCCAAAAGTCCTTCACCAACAAGGTTAGTAATAGCAATGCCCGATTCGAAAAATCCTCTGTTCATTTCTCTGAAAGGGAGGCCCTGATGAGATTGCGGGTTTTTCAGAGAGCCGAATCCTATGTTTGTCAGGAAAGCCAACCCTGGGGAGACACCGGGCCTTCCAAACAGCAGGTTTTCGAAATTGTGGTAGAAAAACAATTGCAGGTATCGGTCAGAAATGAATTCGCTCATTCGCATAGTGGCGAAACTTTGAGGTGCAGCAATGGCAAACGGGCGGTACGATGCCTGGGCGGTAAAAAGTTTTGGCCATGGTGGCTGACCATGAACGTAGCCTGCCTGAAAAACCCAATGCTGAACTCCGGCCATTTTAATCCGGAAACGGTTTTCTATCCTTAAACCAGCTCTCCAATAGTCATACTGCCCGTTTAATACGTCCCTCCAGCCTCTGGTCAGGTTTACTGACACAGCCTGAAAATCGCCGCCGGTTGCAAGTGTACTTGTTTGGGTTCGAACAAACCTTTCTCCAAAAGCTAAGCGCAACCTCAATCCGGTTTCAAAGAAACGAAACCTGTGTGCTTCAGCATCCGGGTCATATGTCTCCGGAACGAAAACATAAGAAGTTCTTAGTTGATGGTCCTCGTCGGCCACGTACCCTTTTACAGAGAGAATGTTTCTAAACGCTCGAAACCTTAGCCAACTTGTATGGCCCTCTACCAAATCAAGGTTTTGTAAAAAAAACGAACGAATGCCAATTGGGCTCAGCAGGTTAGGTCTTTCGAGAAATTCTACAGTTCCCGGTTCTTCAAAATCCTTTCTGAAATCGTGCCCTATCCTGAAATCTGAAAGTCTGTCGAGCAATTTTTCTGCCCCTAATCCATATGTCAGGCTCTGGTTTTTGAACCCGTAAGCAATCCTCGCATTTAAGCCGAAAAGGTGAGAGAAGTGGCGGTTAGTTCTGATTCCCAGTCCGGGTATGAATCCCTGATGGTCGTTAAAACGAAGAAACTGGCGAATTTCAAGGTCGAAAACAGATAGCCGCCAACGCCCTCTTAAAAGTGATGCCAGACCTTCGAGCCGGACGTCAAAGTTTTCAGCCTGGCCCACACTATCAATAAATGCATAGGTGCTTAATTCGCGTAATCCCAAAGTGTCGGGGCGGTGCCTGTTCCAAAAATCATTTCTGTTTCTTATGGTATCAGGAGCAAAATCATATGTAAAAGGCGAAAAATCTCTTCTTCTCAGCAGTGGTTCAATTTGGATGTTTTGCAGGTATGAGCGTCCTTCCCCTATAAATGTTAGTCCATGCTCCGGTTCAACTTCAATTTCGAGGTTGGTATTAAGCTGGGTCGGGAACCATCTGCGCCCATCAATAAGTTCATAAACTTGCTGAATACTTATCCTCATCGTGCCTGACTGGACGGCCGGTTCGGCAACCACGTTTTGCAATGCCCACCCGTTGCTGTTTATGTACAAAACCCCTTTCAACCCTTCAAAATGTCGGCCCCTGCCGGGTCTGAAAGAAATAATGAACACTGTATCGTTTTGAACAAATGTTGTGTCTTCCAGGAGAAAAAAGTACCGGTTGGTGCTTCCTGGGCTAAGTGGGCTTAGATACTCATTTTCGGCTAAAGTGATATAATCGCCGTAAAAAGAGAAGGATTGAAACCGGGAGGCCATAAGGGCAAGGGTCTGATCACGGAACCCTGCAGTGCGCGATGCCAGTATGGTTTCTGTATTGAGCGAAGGATACCTGAAATTTCTTTTAGTTACCGTTTCCATTATCATGAAATGCCTTTGTTCAAGGTAATCTCGCAAATTTTCAAATACATGTATGGTGTCAGCATATGGCTGCTGATTTTCTTGTTGCTGGTCAAACCTGCCGGTAAAAATGAAGCGGTTGTATGATTCATAGCTGAATGAACTCAGGTTTTCCGGATTGTTCAGGTTGCGGGCGGCAATAGCATTTTCGATAATACGGTGGGCAGGGTTTTCTCCGGGAACTACCTCAACCACCGGCAATTCGATTACCCGCCTTTGCATCATTATATGCTGCACCTGTTTTTCCGGATCAATTTCAAAGACCTTTTCATAGTAACCCACTGCTGACAACACTAATCTATCAAAGGGTTCGCGGCGAGTAATTGAAAAATTCCCGTCCATATTAGACATGGTTCCGGTTTGGGTATTTTCAATCAGAATGTTTACAAAGGCAAGGGGTTCGCGTGTTTCCTGGTCAAGTACCCTTCCCCGGATCAGGAAATCGCCAGCCCATATCATGTTTGGAAAACAAACCAGGAAAAGCGAAAGGCATATACCTGAAAAGCTGATAAGTCTGTTTAAAAAAGGGCCAGCCATCGTTAACAATTCAGGTTAATTTTTTTCTTTTGTAAAAATATGGAAATGCGCCTATTGCGCCAGCCTAAAGCATTAAATTTAACATAATTTATTACCCGGATTAAAAAACACAAGTGCTTTGTAAAATGTATTAATTTTGCATTTAACAAAGTATCTATCAACAACCTTGGAAGACTTACCCGACCCTTATTCCATAATCCCGTTTTTTTCCAATTTATTCACAGGGGCCGAACCTGGCATTATTATTTCCGCTATCGTCCTGTTACTTTTGCTTTTATTATTATCGGGGCTTTTATCCGGTTCAGGAGTTGCATTTTTTGCACTTTCGGGGGGCCAGACTGACCAATTAAAGAAAAGTTCGACTTCCAATGGTCGTAATGCTGTGAATCTCATTGAGAATCCGGGAATACTGAAAGCAACCCTTACTATTGCGAATGTTCTGGTCAATGTAGCGCTGGCAGTATGGTTAACCCTGTTGTTTTTAGAATTTTTTACCAAAAATTTTCATCCCCTCTTTGGTTTTATCTTTTTGTTTTTAATTATTTCGCTTATAATTCTGATTTTTGGCGAATTATTGCCGAGGCGATATGCATCGAGAAGGCCGTTGAGCTTGGTCTTTTTGATGGCGACTCCACTTTTTATGCTTCGCAAATTCTTTTTTCCGTTGAGCCGCCTTCTTGAAAAATTATCAGTCCAAACCGACCTCAGGGCATGGCAGTATGACTCAAATAATCACATAAACAATCTAAAGGAGGTTTTTGACCACCCGGTTCAAAGAGTTGCCACTGAGGAGGACCGTAACATTTTGCGAGGCATCGTAAGGTTTGGAAATATAAGCGCCCGTGAAATAATGCGTCCGAGAGTAGATGTTACTGCTGTCGAAATTTCAACTCCATTTTCAACCTTGCTGCCTGTGATTGTAGAGGCGGGCTACAGCCGTGTCCCTGTTTTTCGTGAAAGTTTCGACAATG
>DATIKK010000158.1:0-17465 GCA_035477635.1 Bacteroidales bacterium
TAACTCCGTCCTTTAGGGCGGAGAATCGGACCTTCATAAAATCATCGGGGCTCTAGCCCTCATGAGTTTTTCAACAAATTGTACAACTAATTGGTTAGTTTTACTTCAACACCCAGAGCAATAGAAAAATAAATAAGTAAAAAGGCTTGTTATTACGAATTATTAATTATACATTTGTATAACTAATAAGACATCACCATGGCAAGACCAACAAGAGAAGATAGCATCTACAGGATATCAATCCACAAGAACGGAAGCTATATGTACGCATCCACACATCCATACACTGTTACACCAGAGGGAAAGAGGAAGTATTCAATCTTTCACTGGGGTACCGTTGACAAGAACCTGAAGTTTGTTCCAGGTTCACGTTTCATTTATGCAAGCCATGAGGAACGTTCAAAGCTGATATTCCCTGAAGGCTGGGATATGAGCCTAACCCACAAGTTGTCTGGCAAGCGCAGCCAGGGTAGGCCCTCGTATGATGGTGATGATCTGAATCGCTTCTACGGTGATGTGTGGCTGTTGGAGCAGGTAGCCTTAAAGACGGGCATCCACCAGGACCTGCGGAGCGTTTTCGAGGGTAACACCGAGATGGTGAACGACATCCTGACATTGGCTTTCTACCCCTACCTGACCGGACATACCTACAACCGGCTTGCACGCTGGCAGCGGATAGTCAAGACTCCCTCCCAGGGGGAACTGACACCCACCATGATCACTCGTCTGACTCAATCCATCACTGAATCGGAGCGGATGGAGTTGTTTCGTTTAAGGGCCAGCAGGCTGGAGAAGGGCGAGCTTTGTGCCGTGGATTCCACGAGCCGCTCGGCTTATGGAGATACATTGGCTGATGTCAAATGGGGCAGGAACAAGGATGGTCTGCCGCTGGAACAAACCCTCGAGGTGGTCGTCTACTCCCTGGACAGCCACATGCCAATCTATTACCGGACATTCCCCGGTAATATCCCAGACTCCAGGAGCGTGGAGACGATACTCACCGACCTGAACCACGCTGGGTTTCCGAAGGTGATTCTGGTCACGGACAGGGGATATGAGTCGCTTGCCAACTTGGAGCGGTACATCCTGCGCAAGCAGCCGATGATTATGTTCGTCAAGGTACGCCAGAGGCTGGTCGTGGAGAAAATTCTTGAACTGGGTCTCTTCGCGGGCAGGCCTGAAGGGATGAGGATCGACGCGGGAACCAGGATCTACCACAAGCAATATGAGATGGAGTATGATGTAGCCGGCAAGGGGGGTGCCACCATCAAGGCTGACCGCCTCAAACTCAATCTTTACTTCGATGCCGTGCGTCGCGGGGATGAACTTACCACCCTCGACATAGCGATTGAATCGCAACGGGCAGCTCTTCAGGCCATCAAGGATGCAGGGGAACCACTGGATGATGATATAACAATCAAGAAAAACTACAACTGGTTCGACATCGAATACAAGGCCTCTGACCGCACCCTTATCGGGTTCACGATCAACGAGAAAAAGGTAGACACCGCCAAGCGTGCCTCGGGATTCTTCGCCAACATGACCCTAGGGGTTGACATGGGTTCGACACAAGCCCTTGAAGCATACGGACTGCGCGATGAACAGGAGAAATACTTCCAGCAGATGAAAGGACAGATGGGTTTTGACAAACAACGCTGTTGGTCAGAAGAAGGCAAGACAGGTCGCCTCTTCGTGCTCTTCACAGCCTTGATCATCAGCTCTTATGTCAGGCACATCTGGAAAACTACCCACTTGAAAGATAAGTTTAGTTCCACCCATGAGATCCTGGACGAGATGCGTTCTATCCGCTGCATCGAGCACAAGGCAAAAGCTAGGTTCATCACCCCTTTCGTGGGCTCCCAGCTGGAAATCTGCAAGGCTTTTGGTTTCGATGTGCCACAGGGCTGCGCCCCGGTATACCACTCAAAGAAGAAGGCGGAGAAGAAACGTGGACGACCTAAAAAACAGCAACGGATTAATCTGGAGAGTTAATTGTACAAAATAATGAAAAACTCATGTTATTAATGGATTGGGTGCAAATTGTTGTCTGATTCTTTGCACCAGCGTTTTTGCAAAAATGTGACAACCAAACGAGCTTTATTGCCCGTGTTATCACAAGTCTTTTCTAACTCCCTTTAGGCTCTCAAACCTCTCCTTTATTTTTTTAAGGTCTTTAAACTGCAGGTTGCTCAAATCCAGATTCCTGGCACCTTCAGCCAATTGAAGCTCTATTTCGAATAGTTTTACCCGAACCGAGTGAATGTCTGCAAACTTTATTGCCTCTAATTTCTTCGTGGCTGGAAGAAGGTACCTTAATTCATCCTCATCCCACTCAATGAAATACTTCCTGCTGATATTATACCCAATCCCCATTATGAGAAAAAGGAAACCTTGTATTGTAAAAATTACAGAATTCCAATCACCAGATGGAAACTGAGTATTGAATCCTTGCGTAATTGCCGTGACGATTAGAATAATGCCCGTTAATAGTAAAAAGGCACCAAAACCCAAAGACAAGCTTGCAAAAATGTTTGATGTTTTGAATACTTTAATTCGCACCATGCATTTTGATATAGTTAGGTGATATGTGAGCACAAGTATGCTTAATAATTTATTAAGAGCGAAGGCTTTCCATGTTAAAATCAAAACCCTAAAACCATACATGTCCAGTAAGCAACAGAGCGGAGGAGCTTTATTGTTACTTCATATTTGTGCCTAACGGTCCGCAGGTATATTTTAGTTGCCGATGTATATTTCCTACTTTGTCCGTAACACGAATGTGCGAAAATTTTTGCATTGTCAGCGAACTACTGCACGGCAATTAAATATACCTGCTGTTGAACTAAATCCCGCCTAAGCGGGATAGCTTTTTTTAACAACTTTTTTTTAAAAGTACCCGATTTTTCCTATAATTAGGAATTTATTCACCTTAAAATTTCATATTATGAGGAAGAAATCGGGTTTTACCATTGTAGAGCAGGCCATAGCGCTTGTTCCGGAATTTGAAAAAGTTGTCCGTAAACTGGAACAACAGGTTGCTTTGCGCGGACAGAGTAAGAGCACGCTTCAAAATTATATCCGGCGCATTGCGCTGTTTGTGGTCCACTTCGCAAAGCTGCCGGAGCAGATTGACCCGGAAGAGATAAACGAATATCTTGCTGCCCTGGCGCGTGATCCCAGATCGCCATCGCGAAGCAGTTTCAAGCACATGGTGTACGGGTTGCGTTATTACTACCGGCTTTTGGGGATGAATAAAAATGCCATTGCCCTGCCTTCGCTCAAGAAAGACACCAAGCTCCCGGTAATTCTTAACCATAGGGAGTTGAAAGAACTTTTCAGTGCCCCAACCCTTCTAAAACAACGAATCGTGCTGACTTTGATTTACTCGGCCGGACTGCGCGGACAGGAAGTGATCAACCTGAAAATCTCCGACATCGATTTTGAACGTAAAACAATTCACATCCGCCAGAGCAAATATAAGAAGGACCGCATTGTCCCACTGGCAGAGAGTATGGCTATAGGTCTGAAAAAGTACCTTTCAGCTGAAAACCCACACATCTGGTTATTCAATGGCAAAGAGCCCGATGGCCGGTACAGCGTCAAGGGACTTTCGTGGGTGATACGCGAGAATCTAAAAAAAACATCAATCACAAAGGAAATAAACCTTCATTCGCTGCGACATTCCTATGCTACGCACCTGCTTGAGCAGGGAATCAATATAGTAACCCTCAAAGAACTGCTTGGCCATGCTGAAATCACCACTACCATGATATATCTGCACATTGCCCAGTGCGACATGGTTAAAGCCCACAGCCCATTAGACAGGCTTTATAGCTACAAGGGCAATGCGGACAAGGTTTGAGCTGGCCGATGTCATAAATTTGTTTGGGTCAGGCCTGGTTGCCAGCACAAAGCTTACCCCGCTGCAATTAAGGGTACTTGGCAAAATAGGGCACTGTCGTACAGCCGCACTTGGCGGACACCAAGAGGCGTGTGTCAATTGCGGTGAGGTGCGCTACAGTTACAACAGTTGCGGCGACCGCCACTGCCCCAAATGCCAGGCGGCAAAACAGGCTTTCTGGGTTGACAACCTGATGCAAAACACGCTTTGCGTAAAACATTTTCATATCGTGTTTACGGTTCCACATCTGTTGAATGTGGTGTGTCTGCATAACCAGAGGTTATATTACGACCTTCTCTTTGCCGCTGTATGGCAAACTCTCCGCTCATTCGGATACTCTCACTTTGGCACTGAAACAGGCGCAGTTGCAGTATTACACACATGGGGGCAGAACCTTTCACTCCACCCGCATATTCATTGTATAGTTCCATCTGCCGGATATACGCTCAATGGTCAATGGATAAATATCGGTTATTCGGAACAGTACCTTTATCCGGTTCGACGGTTTGGCGATAATGTTACGGACTGAACATTAACACAAGCTCATCCCCCTTTTTCAGGTCGATTGTCATCATTTGGTTTACAACCTGAGGTTCAATCCTCTTTCGTCCGACTGTTGCCTTTATTCTGGCAGCATTTTCAGGCAATTTCACGATAAAACTCCCTTCCTTTTCAGCCTTCAGCGAAGCTTTTTTCAATTGTTTGTTCTGCCATTCGGCCGCAACAATACCCTCTCCCCTCACCCGCAGACCGGAGAACGATCCGTCGGCAAACTGATCGGGGAGTGCCGGTATGAAATTGACAAATCCTGCATGGCTTTGGACAAACATTTGGGCAATTCCGGCAGTTCCTCCAAAGTTACCATCGATTTGGAAGGGTGGATGGGCACATAAAAGATTGGCATATGTACCCCCTTTATTGGCCATATCAAAACCTGTTTCATATGCTGGCTCCAGTAGATTTTTCACCATTGTGAATGCATGGTTCCCATCGTGAAGGCGGGCCCAGAAGTTGATTTTCCAGGCTCTCGACCAGCCGGTTCCGCCGTCGCCCCTGACGTACAGTGTTTTTCTGGCTGCTTCTGCCAGCTCGGGCGTAAACTCGGGCGTAATTTCATTTCCCGGATGCAGGCCATACAAATGGGATACATGCCTGTGCCTTGGATCGACTTCAACATATTCTTCGAGCCACTCCATGAGACGGCCGTCACTGCCAATCTGATTGGGAGGAAGCTTTGCAGAGGCTTCGGCAAGCTTTGCCGAAAAATCATCATCAACACTTAGGATGGAAGCTGCCTTCTTGGTATTTCTGAAAAGTTCCCTGACGATCTGGTTGTCCATGGTAGGACCCATACAGATGCTCACTCTTATTTCCGTTCCCGGCATATAAAATGCGTTCTCGGGCGAGGTGGACGGTGCAGTTACCAGCCAACCGGTATTGGGATCGGTTACCAGCACATCGAGGAAAAATTGGGCGGCTCCCTTCATCAGGGGATAAATTTCCCTGAGATATTCATCATCCCTGTTGAATTCGTAATGTTCCCAGAGATGTGCCATAAGCCATGCCCCGCCGGTGTTGGTAGCACCCCACGAAGGGTGTTCGCCGGGGGCGGTAAATCCCCAGACATTGGTCATCATATGGGCGACCCATCCGTTGGCATTATAGAAAATACGGGCAGTCTCAGCACCCGGTTTCTCCAGGGTTTTGGTAAACTCAATCAAAGGCCTGTGCAATTCAGGCAGATTGGTGATTTCGGCAGGCCAGTGGTTCATCTGCACATTGATATTGAGGTGATAGTCGCCATTCCAGGGGGTTTGAATAGTGTTGGCCCAAAGTCCCTGAAGATTCGGCGGAAGAACTTGTGCATGGGCACTGCTTATCAGCAGGTAACGGCCATACTGAAAATAAAGGTCGACAAGTCCGTTGTCGGAAGGGTCGTCGGCAAATGCAATCAGGCGCCGGTCTGTGGGCATCATTTCGCGCTCAGGGCTCTTCGCCAGATTGAGCCTTACACGATTAAAATAGCTTTGATATTCTGCAATATGAGATTTTTTTAAATCCCTGAATTTTCTGTTTACAGCCTTTTTTAGCTTCTGGTCAATAATTTCCTCGAAACCGGGGTTACGGAAATCGGTGCCCATCGAAATAAAAAGAATTACTTCATTGGCATTTTCGATAATCAGTGAGTTCTCCCCGGAGGTCAGAGTACCCCCTTTCAGCACCGGTTTGACTTTGGCCAGGTACCGCATACCCTTACCGTCGGTGCCATTGTTGAGCTGCCCGGTCATAACCAGCATATTGTCAGTCACCCTGGTTTCAAAAGCCCTTGGGCGGTCTATCCCGACCGACAGGCTTATTTTTCCCTTTTTATCGGCGGTGAGGCGAATCAGCGCCACATCATCGGTAAAACTCGTGAAATACTCCCTCCGGTACTTCACTCCATCGAGTTCGAATGATGTCAGCGAAGTGGCATCATCAAGGTTTAGTTCACGATAGTAATCTGTATAGTCAGCCGTTGTACCGAAATAATAGTTTAACCTCAGGTTACCCAGAAGTTCAAAACTCCCGAATGGAAGGTCAGCCCCTCTTCCGTGGCCTGAACCTTCACCTTTGCAAACAAAAGTTCTATGAACCAGAGCCTGAGCTTCATCGTTGCGCCCCTCGAACAATAGCCTCTGAATTTCAGGAAGATACTTTGCAGCATCCGGATTGTTGGCATCCTGGACTCCACCCGACCAGAGTGTGATATCATTAAGGACAACCGTTTCATTTACGACCTGCCCGTCGGGCATAATCCCGATACGGCCATTGCCCAGCGGGAGGGTCTCCTCCCATTGATCCGCCGGTTGTTCGTACCAGAGCCGGTAATCCGGCACAGAAATTTCAGAACCAACGCAGCCTGCAAACATCAACGCTATGGTTATCAAAACAAAAGAATAAAATCTGGCCCATCGCCTTTCATGTAGATTCATCCCGCTGGGAAACTGGAGGACAGACAGTGTGGGGAATCCATCACGAATTCGCTGATACGAGTAATTGACTTTCATAACTATACTTATTACGGATTTTAATTTAATTCGACTTTAACAGATTATTATTAACATTAATTTGTTGATATTTAACGTATTAAATTTTTTACCCCAAAGGAAAATATGAGTAATTTTTTTCAAGGAAAAACAAGCCATCCGTTCATTAAAATGTTTAACATATCGTAAAAATAGCTAAAATTATGTAAAAACACTTGGCGCCTCTAACAGGAGGCTAAAACGGCATCGGCTGATTATCAGCTTGTGTTTCGAATTAAGACAAAAGTGTTTCACCATAAGGCTGTACAATATACATCAGGTGTAATATTAAGCGAGTTAAGAAACATCGGGAGGATAAGTTAAAATATATGCAGGCTCAAAGATATTTTGTGGAATATAGGCTGAAAGAATCTAAACATATTAGGGGTATAGACCAGTTCCAAACCCATTAATGGCCTGCCAGGCACCACCAGGTTGCGCTGAATTTCCTGGTGTATTCTTTCATTTTGAAGTAAAAAATATTTTGTTTCGATGATCTGCCGTTGTTATCATCCAGTGACATAAAAGAAATGTTGGTGTTCCAACTCTATAAGCAGATGACACATGACCAGATGATGGTTAGAATGTTTTCCAGGCACTTGAACAGGCAGGCTGACATCAATAATACACTTTCAAAAAGTCAAATCTGTTAAAATAGAAGCAAATAAATTGATTTTGAACTAAAGAATTTCTATTTACAAACCACGCAATTCACACCTTGCCTAATGAGCTGCTGCGCCGCTCGATAACGACCCCTACCGATTTCACCTTTCCGCCCACCGGAGGATTTAATTTTGAAACGCGCACTAACAGATATTGAATTTCCGGAAATGCGTATTGTATCTCACTGGCTATGCGGTTTGCCACCGCTTCGATCAATTTGCTGTTTTTCTTCATCTCGCCTTTAACAATCTTGTACAACTGCTGATAATTCACAGCATCTTCAATCTTGTCGGATACTTCGGCAATAGAAGAATCGTATTCAAACTCCAGGTTTACAATAAAACGCGCACCTATCAATTGCTCTTCCAGTAAGCAACCGTGGTGGGCATAGAATTCCATATCATCAAGAATTATTTTTGCCATTGTTTTTTGAATTGTCCGGTTTTCTGCAAAAATATAAAACCTTCAACTATATCCTTCTTAATTCTTAAATTTGCACACTTATTCAAATCCTTTGTAACAATGCATGTTAACGACCTGCCTGAAGAAAAGCTCCAACTGAATTTTATTGAACAGATCATAGTAAACGATTTGGCCAACCACAATACAGCAGGGAGGGTTCATACACGGTTTCCTCCGGAGCCCAACGGGTATTTGCATATAGGCCATGCCAAAAGCATTTGCCTGAACTTTGGTCTTGCGCAAAAATTCAATGGAAAATGCAACCTGCGCTTTGACGATACCAACCCAACCAAGGAAGAGCAAGAGTATGTTGACAGCATTAAAGAGGATGTGCGTTGGCTGGGATTCGACTGGGACGACCGCGAATATTATGCATCCGATTATTTCGGGCAATTGTATGAATATGCAGTATATCTGATCAAAAAAGGCAAAGCCTATATTTGTGAGATGACTGCCGAGGAAATCAGTATTAACCGTGGCACTCCGGCTATCCCCGGCAAGGAAAGTCCGTGGCGCAACAGACCTGTGCCGGAAAGCCTCGGATTGTTTGAACGGATGCGCAAGGGCGAGTTTCCGGAAGGCAGATATACGCTGAGGGCTATAATTGACATGGCCTCGCCCAATATGCACATGCGCGACCCGGTGATGTACCGCATTATGCATGCCCACCACCACCGCACGGGCGATGCATGGTGCATTTACCCCATGTACGACTGGGCACACGGACAGAGCGACTACCTCGAAGGCATTACCCACAGCATCTGCACCCTCGAATTTGAGGTGCACCGTCCATTGTACGAGTGGTTTCTGGAAAACCTGGACCTGCCCAAACTGCATCCCCGCCAGATTGAGTTTGCACGGCTTAACCTCACTTATACAGTGATGAGCAAACGGAAACTGCTGACTTTGGTTCAGGAAGGACTTGTCAATGGCTGGAACGATCCGCGGATGCCCACCATCAGTGGGCTTCGCCGCCGAGGATATACTCCTGCCAGCCTCAGAATGTTTGCCGAAAAGGTGGGAGTGGCAAGACGCGAAAACATTATTGGGGTGGAGCTACTGGAGCATTGTGTGCGCGAAGACCTCAACAAAACAGCGCCACGCATTATGGCAGTCTTCAATCCTGTAAAACTTGTAATTGACAATTACCCTGAAAACCAGACTGAATTCCTTCCGGCTGTCATTAACCCTGAAGATTCGAAGAGCGCCACAAGGGAAGTACCCTTTGGTAAAACCCTGCTAATAGAGCGGGATGATTTTATGGAAAATCCTCCTAAGAAGTTTCACAGGCTGGCTCCGGGTACAGAGGTAAGGCTGAAATATGCATACATAATTCAATGCGATTATGTTGTGAAAGACAGTGCCGGGGAAATTTCTGAGATTCATTGCACATATTTTCCTGAAACAAAAAGTGGGTCGGGCAGCGAAAAGAAAGTGAAAGGCACCCTCCATTGGGTGCACCCTGAAAGTGCAACGGAAGTTGAAGTGCGTTTATACGATAGATTGTTTAGCGTGACTGAGCCTGAAAATGTGGAAGAAGGTCAGGATTTTAAAATGCACTTGAACACCAATTCTCTGAAAATTGTCAGCGCTTTTGCCGAACCTTTTGTTAAGGAGACCCAAATTGGCCAGAATGTGCAATTCGAACGCAACGGTTATTATGTGGCCGACTCCGACAGCAAGGCAGGGAAGTTGGTTTTCAACCGCACCGTGCCGCTTAAAGATACCTGGACAAAATTGGAGAAATCGAATGGTTAGGTAACTTTTTTCAATAAGTAAACCACCTGATGCTTCTCGCAAGGTTTTCTTTGCGTCTAAAGACTCACCAGAATTTTCAGGTTTTATCCTGTAAGTTCTTTCCACCTGAAGCACCCTGTAAGGTGGTCGTTGACCAGACCGGTAGCCTGCAGATGGGCATAAACTACGGTAGTTCCAAGAAATTTAAAACCGCGTTTTTTCAGGTCGCGGCTTATGGCGTCAGACAAAGGGGTGCTGGCAGGAATCTGCGAAAGATTTTCGAATTGATTCACTACAGGTTTATGGTTTACAAAACCCCACAAAAAATCGCTGAAACTGCCAAATTCTTTTTGAATTTCGAGAAACTTTGCAGCATTGTTTACTGCCGCCAGAATTTTTGCCCTGTTGCGGATGATACCCGCATCCTGTATCAATTCTTCCACTTTTGCGTGGTCAAAGGCAGCCACTCTTTCAGGGTCAAAGCTGGCAAATGCTTTCCGGAAGTTTTCGCGCTTTTTCAGCACAATGTACCAACTCAGACCGGCCTGCATGGATTCTAGAACCAAAAACTCGAACTGCTTTCTGTCGTCGAATACAGGAACACCCCATTCTTCGTCGTGATATTTCACATATAGCGGATCGCTACCGCACCAAGGACATCTTTCCATAATTGATAATGAATATATTTTTGAATGCGACCTCGGGTTGTTTCTTTAGGTTTTGAGCTTGTTGTAAAACACTGTAAATTCCTTTTTTAGTGAAAGGGAATCCCTTTGGTTGGAAAAACCCAGTACAAACTTTCCGATAAATTACCATTGTTCAATTAAAATGAATGAGCCAAAACCTCAATTTTTGAATCAGAATTTCTCAATCATACATTTCCACATACTCGTAACTATTGCCGCAATGGTTGAGAAACTTCAAAAAATCGCTATACTTTATGACCAATGAGGCCGTGTTAATGCAGGGGTGAAAACTAATGGTTTTGCTTTGCGCCAGGTTTTTGTCGAGAAAAAGGTGCACATGCTTAGCCTGATCGTTTATCAGCCCAAAAGGAGTAACCGAGCCGGGAGTAAGCCCAAGATATTTGTGTAACCTTTCGGGCGAAGCAAATGTAAGCTTTCCTTGTTTGAGGCGTACTTCCAGATCACGAATATTCAAGTCCTGACGATGTTCAAGAATGACCAGATAGTGCCGGTTGCCTTTATGATTGCGGAAAAACAAGTTTTTGCAATGCGTGGCATCAATGTCTTTCCAGTATTTTGCGGCTTCTTCCACTGTTGGGGCTTCGGGATGCTCGTAGTAATCAAACCTGATTTCCAAAAGGTCGAGCAGTTCGTACAATCGTTTATCTCCATTCATAATCCGCAAAAATAGATATTTTATAATCAGGTAAAAAAACCAAACATGCTGCCGGCGGTATTTACCAGCAACTTGTTTAGGGATTACTTTTTGGATACTGTGGCTATGGCGTGTGTTGCCTCAGGAGCAGGAACGATACCATCAGATTTAATAAATTCCATAATACCAGGTAACAATCAAAATAATCCTTATGTTTTTTTAAACCAATGTTCCATAATTATTGTTATACTAAGGAAAAAGCAAGTTTGATTTGTACCTTTGATAATTAAAGAATAATTCAGGATTATTAACTAAACAACGCAAAAGATCATGTTAACAAAAAAAATGGAATTGGCATTAAATGCCCAACTTGGGAAGGAAGCTTATGCATCGGCCCTATATCTGGCTATGGCCACCTGGGCCGAACATAAAGGATTTGAAGGCACTGCAGAATGGTTCTACGCACAATCTGAAGAAGAGCGGGAGCACATGCTGAAATTTATGCGATACATTAACGAACGGGGTGGACATGGGCTGGTATCGAAAGTTGACGAGCCGCCTTCGCAGTTCAAAGATATTAAAGCCGTTTTTGTGGCGTCTCTCGAGCACGAGCAAATGGTAACGAGAGCAATAAACGATATCGTAGGGCAAGCGCTTGAAGAAAAAGATTTTACGACCTACAACTGGATTCAATGGTTTGTGGAAGAACAGCTCGAAGAAGAAACCTCAGTGCAACGGGTTATTGACAAGCTCAACCTGCTTGGCGACCATAGCCTGTACCTGTTCGACCGCGATATTTTGGGAATGCGCCAGACGGAAGGCGAAGAAAAATAATACCATGTAAAGATTTTTTACCACAAAACATAAAGGGGAAACTTTCCCCTTTTTTATGGGAAAGTTCAGCCTCTTTAGCTCAGGTGGTAGAGCAACGCACTCGTAATGCGTAGGTCGCGGGTTCGAGTCCCGTGAGAGGCTCGCATTACAATCAGGGTTAATTTCACAAATGCCAAAAAAGGTCGTTTTTCCTGCATGATGCTTTGGATATTGTTATTTTTTCAAATTTCCGGGAGGAAGAAACAGTACCTTTGCAGCCTTGTTAAAAAAAAGAACAGTAATTTGTGCTAACTAAAACCTTTGAATACCATCTCCCAGAAGAACTCATAGCCCAAACACCGGTCGAACCACGTGATTCTTCGAAGCTCATGGTGATCGACAAGAGTCAAAAGTCAGTAAATGAACTCCGGTTTTCAGATATTGCCGGATTTTTTAATTCGGGCGATGTGCTGGTACTGAATAACACCAGGGTTATTGCAGCAAGGTTACCTGCAAAGCGCGCAGGCGGCGGCAAGGCTGAGGTTTTTTTGCTGAAGGAGTTGGGCAATGCACAATGGGAAGCTTTGGTAAAACCGGGAAGCAAAATTTCCATTGGCTCAGAGTTGAGTCTTTCAAATGGAGTCATAATTAAAGTAACCGATAATACGCCCGATAGTGGCAGGGTGGTTGAATTCCGCTCGGCCGAAGAGGTAAGATCGGCGCTAAGCGAAGTGGGTCAAGTTCCCCTGCCGCCATATATCAAGGAAGCCCTGAAAGACCCGTCGAGATACCAAACAGTGTATGCCAGCGAAGAAGGTTCGGTGGCTGCACCTACGGCTGCATTACATTTTACTGCAGAGTTGCTGGAAGCTATCAGGCAAAAAGGTGTTAAAATCGTTTTTACTACTCTGCACATGGGTTTGGGCAGTTTCAGGCCTATAAAAGCCGAAACCCTCGAAGCCCATACTATGCCGGTGGAGTTTGTTCAGGTAAGTGCAGAGGTAGCCAATGTAGTTAATCAGGCAAGAAAAAACGGACATAATATAATAGCCTGCGGTACCGATGTTGTGCGTACATTGGAGTCGGCTACCTCGGCCAATGGCATGTTAGAACCGTTCTGTGCCACTACAAAGCTGTTTATAACACCCGGATACCGGTTTAAAATAGTTGACAGATTCATTACAAATCTGCACCTGCCCCGCTCCTCTCACCTTGTGCTGGTGTCGGCTTTTGCTGGTATTGAACTGATCCGCCAGGCATATGCCTTTGCAATTGAGCGGAAATTCAGATTCTACTCCTTCGGCGATGCAACCTTCATGTATTAGCAGATTAAGGTCATCATTCACTTATTGATGAATTCCTAAAACTTCCTGAAATTTTTTTTAATTCTTTTAAAATCAAAAAATATTTTAACTTTGCATTTCAAAGTACTTTTAAATTCAAATTAATATATGAATCAAGAACCTCTGGAGACATTACGAGAAATAAAGTCATTGATGGAACGCTCGTCGCGGTTTCTATCTCTGAGCGGTCTGTCTGGGGCAATAGCCGGCACAGCAGCACTTGCTGGAGTGGCGATTTTCTACATATACCTTGGAATATCACCTCTCGAACCGGGTTTCTATAAGATGGCTACATTAGAAAACGGAGGTCTCAATCCGGTATATTTTTCGTTAATGCTGATTATTGCATTTTGCGTGTTAATTATTGCGCTGCTGGCAGCAGTATTGCTTGCAAGAAAAAATGCAAGAAAAGAGAGACAACCCTTATGGGATGCTACCGCAAAGCGCCTGGTAATTAATCTGGGTATTCCTCTGGTCGCGGGTGGTATCTATTGCCTAATCCTTCTATACCACGGTTTAATAGCCTTAGCAGTTCCGGGTACTATGGTATTTTATGGTCTGGCATTGATCAACGCGAGCAAATACACCCTTAACGATATCCGATTCCTAGGGATTGCTATGATCCTAACCGGCCTTGCAGCCTCATTAATTAAAGATTACGGGCTGTTGTTCTGGGCTTTCGGATTTGGTGTACTTCACATTGGTTATGGAATAACAATGTATTTTAAATACGAGAGGTGAAAAATTTCCTTGAAGATTTAAATAAAGCTTTTGAAAACAGGGTTCGGTTGGGAATAATGTCGATCCTGGCTGTAAACGATTTTGTTGACTTTGGAACGCTTAAGGAGCAGTTGCAAATCACCGATGGAAATCTGGCAAGCCACATCCTGGCCCTTGAGAAACTTGAATACATTCAAACAAAAAAAGAATTTGTGGGAAAAAAACCAAAAACTTCATTCGCTGCTTCAGGCAAAGGGAAAATAGCATTTAATGCGCACTTGCAAGCATTGGAAAAGTTGATGAAAGATTTGTATAAACAGAAATCTTAAAAAAAAACCTAAAAAAGATGAAATGAGCATGATTCGCAAAACACATACACGGATAAAAATTCATCATGCGAGTTCCATCCGACCTTAATAATCAAATTATTTACGGATGAAAACAACTTCAGATTCAGTGCCTGAAAAAAAAGTAAGCACCTTGAAAGATGAAATTTTAAGCAATATAGACAATCCCCTGCAACTTGAGCATTTGTATCTCAATAACAAAACGTCCTTTAAAAGGGAGTTCAATAAGGCTTATGACGAAATTAAGGAGAATAGAACTGCTCAAATCTGGAATATCCGGTTAAATTTTAAAAAAGAACAAGTTTTGTGGGGTACCGGTAAGGAGCAAATTTTTGTTTTAGTTGCGGCGATAGTTGCCGGCCTTATGGCGCAAATTCCGGAGATTGCAGGCATTGAGCCTGAATATTTTTTTCTCCGTAATATGGGGTTTGTAGTGTTTCCAATACTTTCGGGCTACTTTGCCTGGTATCACCGGATGCCTTTCAAAAATCTTTTGGGAGTTGCTTTGGCTTTTATCATTTCGGCTGTTTACATTAACCTGCTTCCAAACGATACACAAAGCGATACCCTGGTTTTGGCCTCCATCCACCTGTTGTTATTTCTATGGTCAGTTCTTGGATATACCTTTGCAGGCGGAAGCTTGCAAGGCTTTCAAAGACGGCTGGAATTTCTGCAATATAACGGCAATCTCCTGGTTATGACTGCGTTGTTGATCATGGCAGGAGGATTATTGACCGGCATTACCATGGGGTTGTTTTTGCTTATTGATTTAAATATCGAGAATTTTTATTTTCAATATGTAGTAATTTCTGGTCTGGCTGCGGTTCCCATAGCGGGTACATACCTGATTCAGGCCAATCCAAGCCTGGTTAACAACGTTTCGCCTGTAATAGCACGAATATTTACTCCTATAGTACTAATAACCCTGGTTGTATATCTTGCTGCGGTGGTTATAACAGGAAAAAACCCCTATCATGACCGTGATTTTCTTTTGATATTTAATGCGCTTATAATTTGTGTTCTGGCAATAATCTTTTTCTCGGTTACCGACACCTCCAAAAGTAATACAGGAATAGCGGTATTGACCTTTTTATCTGCCGTAACAATCCTTTTAAATGTAATAGCCTTATCGGCCATTGTTTTCAGAATTTCGGAATGGGGAATAACTCCAAACAGGTTGGCAGTATTGGGTACAAATATCCTAGTCTTGACAAACCTCACGATGGTAGCCTGGCGGCTGACCGGAACACTCAGAGGCAGGTATGGTCAGGAGAGAATAGAGGAATGTATTGCCTTTTTTCTGCCATTTTACTTCCTTTGGAGCATGGTGGTAGTTTTCGCCTTCCCTGCGCTTTTCGGATTTAAATAGCAGACCAAACCGGTTTTGCTTCACCTTAACTGTAAAGCAAAACTGTGTTCTTTTGTCGCCCTTTGGAAACAGTGAATTTGTCATTGTCGCAAATTGTAGTAATTTTATAAAACAAAAACGGAACCTATAGTAACATAAAAACACCCAAAAAAATGAAATGCCCAGCGTGTGTAAATAACGATCTGGTAATGTCGGAACGTAGCCAGGTAGAAATCGATTACTGTCCCAATTGCAGGGGAATTTGGCTTGATCGGGGCGAACTCGATAAAATACTTGATAAGGTAACCGCCAATGAACCACCCCGCCGCGATACCCGCCCTCCGGATCTAAGGACTTCTGACCCCCGCTATAATGATCCTAGGTATAATGATCCGCGCTACCACAAACCAGGAAAACATTGGTTGCGGGAACTTTTCGACTAAGCCGGGTTTTAACAAATAGTTTCAAAGGGGGTGTCTAAAAAGCCACTCAAGGTGATTGTTTTGCGCTGTGTTACTCAGCGTTTACTCTCCCGTTAATTTTATTGCCCAAAACCGATGAGATTCTGCTGAATTTCTGAAATTCATTTTTGCCATTCAAAAAAAGTTCGTTTCATCACTTATGTTTTCTCCCGGTTTATTCGTGTTTATAACCTAATAGGAAGGTTTTCCAAAAAAAATAGAATCAAAGGAATACAATGGAACTAATCGTATTATCTTTTCTAATATTATTAAACGGTTTTTTTGCTTTATCCGAAATTGCCCTGGTATCGGCAAAGAAGACCAGGCTAGAACAAAAAAAGAATGAAGGCAGCAAGGGCGCTGCCATAGCCATTAGCCTGCTAAGCAAATCCGAAAGTTTTTTATCGGCTATCCAGGTGGGCATTACTCTTATTGGAATTGTAACAGGGGTGTATGGCGGTATAAACATTGCAGACGATATAGCGCCGTGGTTTCAGCAATTTGACTTTACTGCACCTGTTGCAAAGGAAGTTGCCCTCACCATTACTGTGGTAACCATAACTTACGTTTCGATCGTTGTCGGGGAACTTGTGCCAAAAACAATTGCTTTGAACAATCCTGAAAAGATTGCTATCAGGGTTGCACCGGTTATATTGTTTTTCAGCAGGGCGTTTTATCCGTTCGTCAGGCTTTTGTCGGGGTCAACCTTTTTGGTATGCAAAATATTGGGAATAAAAAAAGTAACCGAACACATTTCGGAAACAGAACTTAGGCAAATGTTAAAATTAGCCTCCACCTCCGGTGTTATTGAACGGGAGCAAAATTTTATGCATGAAAAAGTGTTTCATTTTGCAGATAAGAAAGCAAGGCATATTATGACTCACCGCACTGAAGTAGAATGGATTGATGTAAACCGTCCGGCCGAAGAAATTAACGAATCCTTACTTAATGCCAGACACAGCAAAATTGTATGCTGCAGGGATGATCCGGAAAATTTTGTGGGAATAATTTATTTAAGGGAATTTTACAAATCCCTGTCGAAGGCAGGCAACTTCAACATTAACGATATAATTACCGAGCCACTTATTGTTCCTGAAAGCGCTGATGCCCAGAAAGTACTTGACCTGCTTCGTGTAAATAAAAAACATATTTGCTGTGTGGTAAATGAATATGGCGGGTTTGAGGGGATTATAACCATACACGATATTATTGAGCATATTCTGGGGCAGGTTCCTGATGAGCGCGATCCTTTCGACCCCGATAT
>DATIKK010000159.1:0-9602 GCA_035477635.1 Bacteroidales bacterium
TAATTGAACTCAGAAGTTAGGCCCATAAAATACCTGGGAGCCCTGTTCTGGAAGCGGTACATGTCGCCTTCGTTGATAATACCATCTCCGTTTCTGTCCACAAACACACCCTCTATGGGCCTGCCCTGTGGGTCATAAACCTGCTGGAATACGAAGAAGGAGTAGGGCGAGTAGCCTACCGAATGAATTTGGATGTTATTGCCCACACCGCCTGCAATTCCGCCGGTGAGGATGCCAAGATACCTGGGATCGTCAACCACGGTCAGTCTGGTTATTTCACTACGGATCCAGGATGCATTAAATCCAAGCAACCAGTTGAAATTTTGGCGCACTATCGGGCGGGTGAATATGCTAAATTCCGCTCCCATGTTTTCCAGATTTCCCACATTGGTGGTGATAAAGTTGGTAAGGTTGGTTCCTGCTGGCACAGGTATGAAATTAATCAGGTTTCGTGTTTCGCGAACATAAAAGTCGAGCGACCCATAGTACCTGTGTCCAAAAATACCCCAATCCAAACCCACATTGTAAGTAGTGGTTTCTTCCCATCTCAGGTTCCGGTCGTATCCTGCAGGCCTGAGGGTTTGAATGAAATTCGTGGGGTCGCCAAAGGGGAATGAAGCACCCAATAAACTTCTTGTATAACGGGCCATCCATGGGTAATCACCCAGGCCGATGTTTTCCTGCCCTGTAACACCAACTCCTAAACGGAATTTTAGTTCTGATAAGAAATCTGCATTTGCCATGAATGGCTCTTCATTTACTTGCCATGCAAAAGCCATTGATGGGAATAACCCCGAGCGGGTTTCCGGCGAAAATCTTGAAGTATGGTCGTTGCGCAAAGTAAATGTTAAAAGGTATCTATCAAGAAGTGTATAGTTGAGCCTTCCAAAAAATCCAATCAACACTTGCTCGGATTCGTAAGGAACATCGGGAACAATAATTGTGTGTCTGTCGGGGTTGTGACCTCGCACAAATGCAAGGTTGTTAAATACACTTTCACCAAACGACGAACCCCTGTTCCAAAACCTTTGATAAGAATAACCTGCGGTAAGATCAATGTGGCTGGCTATTGCCTCAAAGGTTCTGTTGTAATTCAGGTAAAAATCGAAAAGTTGGTTTGACCTATCCTGCCAGTAATTGCCGCGATATCCACCCTGGAAATACAACCATGCAGCATAGTCAGGAGTAAAAGTGTTTCCTTCGGAAGTGGAATAGTCGTAAGCAACATTCAGGTTAGCGCGCAAATCAGGTAAAAAGGGGAACCTGTAATTAGCACGGAAATTACCAATGAATCGCCTTGCCGAAGATTCATCCTCGCGAAGGTTCAGCAAAGCTACCGGGTTTGCAGTGCCGACAGTTGGTCTGTTGACATCTCTCCAGGCAAAATAGCCTCCGAATAAGCTCTGGTCGTCTCGTACAGATTGGGTTGGATCCATCCTCAATGCATTTCCAATGGCCCCCTGGTCGGCAAAGAAGTTTTCGATTAACGATCCGCGGGCATTGAAAGTAAGTTGCAGGTTGTCATTGAAAAGGCTGGGAGTTAGATTTACCGAGGCTGTTAAACGTCGCATATTGTCAGTTATCAGCACCCCATCCTGTGTGCTGTAGCCAATTGAGACCCTGTAAGGCAGAAAATCAAAGGCTCCTGTAGCAGAAAGAACATGATCATGGGCCATTGCATTCTCGAAAATCTCATCTTGCCAGTTTGTTTCAGTATCACCCATTAAGTTTAAAACTTCAGGCCTGCCAGCAAATCGGGTGTTCATTAAGTCGCGGAATTCTGTGGCCGAAAGAACATCAATTTTCTTTGCAACGGTCGACAAACTGACAGTACCTGTGTAGCTCAATTGCAATGGAGCACCTGCTTGTCCTCTTCTTGTTGTAATAAGAATTACCCCATTAGAAGCACGGGCGCCATAAATTGCTGTGGCCGATGCATCCCTTAAAACGGTAAATGTCTCAATGTCGCTGGGGTTGATAGTGGAAAGAGGATTTCGAACACCGGGAACTCCTGCATTTTCAACAGGTACTCCGTCGATTACAATCAATGGATCGTTACTTGCAGCAAGTGATGAACCTCCCCTGATCCGGATCACTCCGCCATCGCCAGGCGCACCTCCAGGCATAGTAACCTGAACTCCTGACATCCGTCCAGCCAACAGTTGTTGGGGCGAGGTTATGAGTCCGCGGTTAAAATCGCGGGTACCAACTACTGCAACCGACCCTGTGGCGTCTTCCCTGCGCTGGATGCCGTATCCTATCACAACAAACTCTTCTTTCAGTATGGCTGCCCTTTCCAAGGATACGTTTATTAGTAAACGGCCATCTACCGGAATTTCTAAAGTTTGCATTCCAACAAACGAAAACACCAGTACCGCATCCGAAGGGGCTTCAAGCACATAATTCCCTTCAATGTCTGTAATTGTGCCAATAGTAGTCCCTTGAACCATTATGGACACTCCGGGAAGAGATGCGCCATCTGCGGCATCGGTAACCCTTCCTGTAATCCTCACGGTTTGTCCAAAAAGACCTGGAACCATTAGCAGCAAAAGTCCGCAATAAATCAGAATTTGCTTCATGTCATTCTTGTTTTAATTATGGTTTGATTGGAAAATAAATAATTTAATTCCATAAGAATTTATGGAGTCAAATGAGAAATTAAAGATAGTTTAAAATTCAGACTGATAATTAGTTTTTTGTGAAAAATCCTGCAATCGTTTGCGGTTTCGATTGCAAAAATGTGTTACTTTGGCAAATGGGTTGGTTGTATTTTAAATTGACTCAATTTTTAAGTATTTCCTTATGAAAGTCGCCCCGGCATCCATAAATGATATCGCACGTGCTCTGGGAATTTCTGCATCCACTGTTTCCCGAGCCTTGAGCCACCACCCCGACATTAGCGCCGATACCCGCAGTAAGGTACTGGAGTACGCCCAAGCCATCAAATACCGACCAAACGCGCTGGCTTTAGGCTTAAAGCATCAACGGTCTAATACTATTGGTGTTGTCATACCGGAAATTATTCACCATTTCTTTTCTACCATAATAAGTGGAATAGAAGAAGTTGCATACAGCAAGGGTTTACGGGTAATGATATGCCAGTCGAACGAGGATTACAACAGGGAGATTATCAACATAATGGCATTAATAGATCATAGGGTAGATGGGCTGTTGGTATCCCAAAGTAAAGCTACCACAGATTCTTCACATTTTAAGGAAGCCCACGAATCAGGCGTGCCCATTGTTTTTTTCGATCGTTTCCCCGCCGATATGGAAACAGACATAGTAGTTACTGATGATTACCTTGGTGGAAAAATGGTAACAAAACACCTTATTGACAAAGGTTGCCGAAACATCCTCCATTTAACAACATCCGAAAACGTGTCGGTTGGTGTTGAACGGCACAAAGGTTATGCAGACGCTTTGAAGGAGGCTGGCATTGAGTATAAAAATGAACTGGTAATGGTTTGTGACACCCTTCAAAAAGTTATTGACTCAAAAGACATGCTTGTTTCGTTAGCCCCAGGTATTGATGGATTATTTGCAGTAAACGACTTTACCGCAATTGCGTTGATGAATATTTTGCAGGAATCAGGATATGATATACCGGGTCGAATCAAAGTTGCGGGATTTGGCGATGATCCCATTGCAAGTATTGTTAGGCCAAAGTTAACAACGGTAGAGCAAAAGGGCTTTGAAATGGGAAAAATGGCTATTGATGTGCTGATTGACCGGATTGAAAATCCCGATTCCGGCATTTTACCCCGAACTTATAAATTTCAAGGCTCTGTGAGAGTGCGCGAATCAAGTTGATATTTCATTTATGGAAGCAAAAACCTAAGATTTGCTAAAGGTGTTCTTTTACAACTTCCACTAATTCCGGCAGGTCCATTCCTATGTTTTTGAGGTGCTCAGGCTTGGGTATCCCGTTGGGTGTCCAACCACGGCGTTCATAAACCGCATCAACAAGTTTTTCGTACTGAGCTTCCCTGTATTTTCTGAGAATGGAAATTTTTTCCTGAGTAGCCTTGCCGGTGGGGTCAACTCCAAGAAGTTCTCTGAGTTGCTTATCGTACCGGTCGGCGCGTGATTCGTATTCTTCTGCTGTAACCGGACCTGCGGCACGATACGGCTGCTTGTCGTGAATACGCTTGCCGTACCCCCTGCGAAGGTTGAAAATTCGCTGAAAATTATACACCCGCTCACTTTGCCTTATCAATTCTTCCTTGCTGAACGGATTGCCCGTTACGGCCTTGTAAATGGTTACATAATTATCTACATGTTCGGGTATTTTGTGGGGCTCTTCGGTAAGTGCATTGCTCTCGGGAACCACATCGTTCCAGCATAGTTTGCACAAACCCATAAGGCCAAACCAGGTGCGAAACATTGGGAAATAATGCAGTGCTTCAGCTTTATCGTCGAAAGTAGGGATCTGGTTATTGACCATGTCCATAAAAATCAGCCATGCCTCATCATGTTGGGGGCCTTTGTTGGTCATGGCGTAGCCTCCCTGCTGGGCAAGCGATTCTTTCGAGACATACTGGCTGTATTCGAGCCCTTTGTTTTCCATCGCAATATCGGTTATAAAGGCGGGATCGCCCCAGCCTTTTGCAATAAACATTTCCTTCATTTTTCTTACGCCGAGCCCGGCAATTTTTCCAAACCCTTCGCCACGGGCGAGTTGATGCAAGAGCTCAAGGGAGTCTTCCTGGCTGCC
Source organism: Bacteroidales bacterium (assembly GCA_035477635.1). Lineage (GTDB taxonomy): Bacteria > Bacteroidota > Bacteroidia > Bacteroidales > UBA7960 > UBA7960. The sequence continues at coordinate 4,718 of DATIKK010000159.1, forward strand.
GAAATTCAAATCAAGCCCTCCGGTACGCTCTTTGTTCAAAATACCATTTTGGAAGCACTCCATAATAAATGCAACGATTGTACCCCACGTTATGGTGCAAATGCCGTAGGTATCGCAGTAAAAATTGGCCTCGATAATGTACTCGGGGTCAAAAATACCAAGGTTTGATCCCAATCCTGCAGCATTCTCATACTCCGGACCATCAACTAACACCGGTTGACCTTTGTATGGGCCTGTTTTCAAAATGTAATCATCAACCCCTTTTGAGCACGACATGCTACAACCTATCCAGCAGCCATCAGGGATATTCTGGGTAAAATACTTGTCGCGGAATATATTGCTATGGATTTTAAAACCATCGGGGTGGCTTCCGTATTTAAAATTGTGTGTGGGAAGCAAGTCGTAATCGTTCATTACATTAATTATATTGGCAGTACCTTTTTTACGCATCTGGCACTGCTTGTCGTCGAGTTCGCGCATTTCGCGGTTAAACCTCCGTCCTCTCTCCTGTATAGCTTCAAGGTCAGCAACATTGTTCAGGTTGCCCGCGACTCCCCTGATTCGCGATACAATCGCCTTGATTTTTTTGTCGCGCATCACTGTGCCTAAACCTCCCCGACCAGCCTGTTTCAATCGTACCTTTTTGCGCTTTATATCATAAAAACTGAAATTTATCATCCCGATGAGCGAATGCTCTGCTGCTGCTCCTGTTGAAACAATTCCTATGTTCTTGAAATCCTTTTCGTTTTCCGAAAACATTTCGGTAAGTTCTTCAACCAGAATATGTGAATCTGTCGAGAGGCCCGGGTCTTCAAAAATTTCGACAATATTCTCTACTGCATCAATGTAAATTATAACATCCTTTTCTGCCTTGCCCTGAAGTTCGAGGGCATCGAACCCCGAAAACTTCAGAAACGGGCCGAAAAATCCGCCTACATTCGAGTCCATCACCGAGTCGGTTTGGGGCGAAAGGCCTACTATAAGCGATTTGCCTGCCCCGCTGTATTGTGTAATACCCCCAATTGGCCCCGAAGAAATTATTATCTCGTTTTCAGGATCGTTCCATCGGGTGTTAGGCTGTGTTGCATCCCACAAAAGTTTTAATCCGTAGCCTTTACCACCTGCAAATTTCTCCTTCATTAAAGGTGGTACGTCTTTTTCTTTAATTTCTGCAGAGCCCACATTGATGTATAAAATTTTGTCGGTGTAGCCCCTGAACAACTGCTTTTGCTGATAATTAGCGCTGTTAAGGATTTTCCTTTCTTTCTTCAAATTTGAAATGCTCATATCGTTATTTTAAAAAATATTGTTACGAATATTGCACAAATCTACAAAAATTAATATTTTTCTATCCTTTGGTAAAAAAAATTAAGTTCATTACGATTTTCTCACAAGGCTGCATCAACCACATTGCATTATATGCTTTTTGTACCAAAAAACCTCCTTAGTGTATTTTTTAGCGTAAATTATACTGGCTGGGCTAATTTTGGAGCAAAATTTGCGTTTACTTTTTGTGTCAAAAAATTTTTCTTATGATTTTTAGGTTGAAAAAATTTCTGGTGGCTTTAACGTTAACCTTGCTGGCCTCCATTGCTATTCTGTTGTTCGTTAATTGGCGTTTTGAGCCTGACAAGGATGAACTGTATTATGAAGCCTTCCGAAGTCAATATGCTATATTTTCCCCACCAGTTCCGGCAAGGCTTAAATTCGCATATGAGCATGTTCCTTTAGACTTATGGGATGTGCGCGAAAGATTTGACAGGGAACTGCTCGTAAACACCTATTGGCAAAGCAATACAGTTTTGTATTTAAAAAGGGCTAACCGTTGGTTTCCTGTTATTGAACCTATACTTAAAGCTAATGGGATACCAGAAGATTTTAAATATCTTGCATTAATTGAAAGCGGATTTCTTAACGTAATTTCGCCGGCCGGGGCAGCAGGCTTTTGGCAAATACTTGAGCCAACGGGAAGGGAATTAGGTTTGGAAATCAACGAACATGTTGATGAGAGGTTTCACCCGGTAAAAGCAACAGAGGCAGCCATTCGTTTTTTGCAAAACGCTAAGGAAAGGTTTGGAAGTTGGACCCTCGCAGCCGCTTCTTACAATATTGGTATGGCCAGACTGGGAAGAATTCTTGAAACCCAGATGCAATCGTGTTATTACCAGCTGCATTTGAACGAAGAAACCTCACGATACGTTTTCAGGATTTTAGCAGTAAAAACCATTTTTGAAGACCCTCGAAATAGCGGGTTTCATTTGCGACCTAATGACCTGTATCCTCCCTTGCATTATAAAACTGTAGCTGTTGACACTGCCATTACCAATCTTGCAGGATTTGCAATCCAATTTGGAACCAACTATAAAACTCTTCGATTACTCAATCCCTGGTTGCGCAGCAACGAACTTCCACAAAACCAAGGGAAAACATATCATATAAATCTTCCCTTAATATAACCATTTCAGGAATATTCTTAAACAAGAAAAAGCCAGTGTGTTTTTTCCTGGCTTTTTGTTTAGTCGGGGTGAGAGGATTCGAACCTCCGGCCTCGTCGTCCCGAACGACGCGCGCTAACCGGACTGCGCTACACCCCGAATTTGTGCTGCAAAGGTAAGGTTATTTTTTCCCGATTGTTTTTATTACTGACTCAGACTGGGCTAAGACATATGCACAAAAAATTCAAAGAAGGAAAGTATGATTTATACCTATGTTTCTCTTTCAACAAGACCTTCGGCCAATTCGTAAAGGAGACTTTTCTTATCCTCAGGTGCTTCTATTTGGTTCAACTTTTCAATGGCTCTTTCATAAAATTTGTCTATTTCCAAAAGAGCAAGTTTATCAATTGATAAATTCTTGAATATGTTTTTTACTGAAGCTATTTTTTCACGCTCATTGAAGGCCTTACTGCTATAAGAATTAGCCAGGGCATTAAAACTGGCCTTGTCAGCAACTTCCAATGCTTTGAGGTAAAGCCATGTTTTTTTGTTTGCTATGATATCTCCCCCGGTTTTTTTCCCAAATTTTTCTTCGTTTCCAAAAAGATCAAGCCAATCATCTTTTATCTGAAATGCCAGCCCGATTAACTCTCCAAAATCATAAACCAACTTGAGGTTTTTTTCTGACGCATTGGCTACAATAGCGCCCACTTGCAAACAAGCTGCCGGGAGTACAGCTGTTTTCAAACGGATCATTTCAAGATATTCACCTAAGGTTACAGATGTGCGTTTTTCGAACTCCATATCGTATTGTTGCCCTTTGCAAACTTCAAGAACTGTTTTATGATACAAATCCATAATCCTCCTCAGATGAAGGTCATCAACTTGTGTCATGTATTTTCCGGCAAGGGCAAAAAGGGCATCGCCCGACAAGATGGCTGTGTTTGAATCCCATTTTGTAAAAACTGATGGCTGGCCCCTACGCAAAGGAGCATTATCCATAATATCGTCGTGAATAAGGGTGAAATTATGAAATAATTCCAGTCCAATTGCGGGATTAAACGCTTTGGCCAAATCGCCTCCAAACAAATGAGCCGAAAGCAAAGTGAGAACCGGTCTGATTCTTTTTCCGCCGTTCTTTATTGAGTAATCAAGCGGCTCAAAAAGCCCCCTTGGATCTTCTATTATTTGCAGGGATGCAAATCTGCTGTTTACAAGGCTATACAGATCTGCAAGCTTCATATCGGGTTGCAAATTCCTGGTCATAGCCATTCATTATATGTTCGAGGTTGTTCAGTATAATGAAAATACCCTCTGAGATGGGTTTCATCGGGCGTTGTAATAATTCTTGCATTTTTTCAGTGTCGGGCAACCGCCGCTGCATGTCACCTTCTGAAAGTGGCGGTAAGTTAATTACCTTACTGCTCGATCCGGTCATGTCAATAATCAATTTGGCCAGATCATATATGGAAATTTCAAAGCTTGAACCTATATTTACAACCTCATTTACAACCTGATTGTTGTACAATGCATTAATGCAGGCATCAACATTATCATCAATAAAACAAAAAGTACGGGTTTGCATCCCGCCCCCATATAATGGTATGTCCTCGTTGCGTAAAGCGTGCCTGATAAATTTCGAAAAGACAAAATCGGTCGATTGCTTGGGGCCGTAAGTGTTGAAAAACCTGAAAATGGAATAGTCCAGACCAAATTCTTTTTTATAGGTTCGCAAAAACGCTTCACCTACATTTTTCACTACAGCATAAGGTAATCTGGAGTTCAATGGTGTGGTTTCCTCATTCTGCGGAAGGCTAACTGCCTCACCGTAAACTTCAGAAGAGGAGGCAAAAAACAGCCTCTTAACCCTCGTGTTCTTGCTTAAATTACAAATATGCCTTATTCCATCAAGGTCATTTAGCACTTTGTATGGATTTTCCTGGGTGCGCTTTACCCCCACCATGGCGGCATAATGAAACACATAATCGAACCGGTCACCAAGCATGATTTCCGAAATATCCCCGTAATTGTTTACATCGCATCTTATAAAATGCCAGTTATTTTTTGAAGCCGACGGGAGTTTTTTTATACTTCCTGTGGAAAGGTCATCCGCAATTACCACATAATTACCAGCATCATCCGTGAGTTTCTCGGCCAGGCTGCTTCCTATAAACCCTGCACCTCCTGTTATTAGAATAGACCTCTTGTAATTCATTTGTTGATGATAAATATTAGAGCAAAGGTAAAGTGTAGTCCTTTAACTTCCTGAAAATTCCAACAAGTTTAATTAACATTTCTTGAAATCTATTCAGGGAAACACTGAAAAAGAATTTAAGTTTATTTAGACCAAATATTAATAAATTTGTTGTTCTTTTAATCCACCATTTTATGAAAAGGCATTTAATTATGATTTTGGTCGGCCTTGTACTTTCAGGCTGTGCGCCCAAAAC
>DATIKK010000160.1:0-2181 GCA_035477635.1 Bacteroidales bacterium
ACAGTAAATTACGTCATTCGGACTCGGAGCGATGATAAATTAAAAAGGTTTGCACGTATTTTAAAAAACCTATACATAGACAAGGTTACAATTGACGAATACGAAGACTACACCTCAATATTCAATGACCTTTCTGATAGAGAGTTTTCAGTTTTGTGTTTAAAATATAGTTTTGAAACAAAACACTCGTCAAATTCAAATAATTTAAATCCATTGCAATTGACTAGTTCATATGGTCTAACCCCCTAATTGACTGGACAAAATTTGTATAATCAAATTAGTACAGTAAATTAGCAAATCATGAGTAAAATTAAGCGAAAATTCGATTTAGATGAGAAGCTCCGGATCCTTCGTGAGGGAGAGACCAATGGAGTTGAAGTTACTTGCCGCAGTTACCAGATTGCCCGAAGCTTATTCTATAACTGGAAAAACAAGTTTAACCGTCAGGGCCCCGATGGGCTGGCACCCCGCTATCACAGGGCAGATCCTGTCACAAAAGCGCTGGAAAAGGAGAATGAACGCCTTCGCAAGATCATCTCCAAACAGGCGCTGGAACTTGAGGTAAAAGAAGAGCTTTTAAAAAAAACGAAACTCCATTACAAGTGAAAAGGCAGTTCATTTCTGATTTTGAGCGCCAAGTGGCAAAAACAGAACTTTGCCAATGGTTATCTGTTAGCCGCAGCACTTGTTACTATCAGTCATCCGGGGGTAAACGTGGAGCAAAGCCCACCAGTCATACCCCAATGCAAAACGGGGAACTTGTTTCCAACCAGGCTGTGGTGAGTGCACTAATTTCAGATGTTTTCAGCCAGGAGTTTAACAGGTATGGCTACCAACTCAGCACTGAGGAATTAAGAGCTATGGGTTATATTATTAATCCCAAGAAAACCTATCGGCTAATGGCTGAAAATGGCTTGCTTTTGGAAAGGCTGCCGCGTAACAAAATCGCCCGGCAGTGGGTAAAATGGCGAAAGATTGAGCATGTCAGCCCTCTTGAGCATCTGTGTATGGATATTAAATATGTTTACATTCATCAAGCCAGGCGCAACGCATACCTTTTGGCCATAATGGATGTGGCCACACGTTTTGTGGTTGGCTGGAGCCTTCGCTTTACTATGAAACATACGGATGTGATTCTTTGCTTACATGGAGTTCTGCAGGGTTTTGAAGCTAAGCACATTATGCTTCGCACTGACAATGGAAGTCAGTTTATTGCCCATGGGTTACGCAATTTCTGCCGGGAGAACGGTATAACACAAGAATTTACCCATGTTGCAACTCCGGAAGAAAATTCTTACGTGGAGAGTTTGTTCTCTTTAGTTGACAGAGAGGTAATACAAAGCTATGAATTTGAAAGCCTGTATCATGCCAGGGATGTATTTGAACGCTATTTTAACTGGCATAACCACCACAGAAGAAGGCATGCCCTGGGCAGGAAAAGCCCCGCAGAATATTGGAATACTGTCTTTCATTGTCATCCTGTTAAGCCACCCTCAGCCTTAAGTGGAGGGTTTGTCAAGGGCGATGACACCTTTAAAAAACAAAAAAATAAGTCATCGCTCGTATTACCCTTGACAAAACCGGAACGAAGGCTATCTTTGCTTAATCAGGATGACAATGAAAATGTCCTAAACCGTTTTGAAAAAAGTGTCCAAGAAATAGGGGGTTAAGCCAATACCAATGAAAATGTTTTCAACAATATGATGGAAAGAGGAATGGACAAACAGGGGATAATTGATTATTTTGGGTTTGAAGGGAAATATAATCCTGATAAAAAGTCTAAGAGGTATCAAGCAGAAGATTACTGGGGTGCAACAAACACGACAACAGGTGAAATTTCGTATGGCAATCTTGCTTTTGAAAATTATGCTACCTTGTACGGCACCTACATTAAGGAATCATATCATGCACGAAAAATACAAAGTGGTTTATCTATTGAGAAACTACCAAGTGATTTACGGGGATTAGGAATGGATACCTATTTGGAGGAGATACACGGATATGTTCATGCCTACAAAAGACAAGGTTTGTTTTCTGGACATAATATGCCATTTAATGGTGTAAGGTTTTATCAATCTCAGTTAAGCATGTTTGGAGTGCCGTACCCAACTTACCCGAGTCGTTTTTCATGGATTTATAAAGTACCAAGAAGATGGTAAGAATTTATATACTGATTTTATT
>DATIKK010000161.1:0-2485 GCA_035477635.1 Bacteroidales bacterium
TATTTATTGCTTTTGGCGTTGAAGAAAAAGGGCTTATCGGAAGCAGGTATTTTGCAGGCAGTGATGCATACCCCATTCAGAATGTTAATTATATGTTCAATTTAGATATGATTGGCCGGTTGGTTGACAATAACCTTGCCCTTATAGGCACCGGCTCCTCACCATCATGGGATGCTGCTATTGATCAGGTTGCCCCTGAACACTTTAATATACGAAGGAGCCAGGGAGGATTAGGCGGCTCCGACCATGCATCGTTTTACATGAAGGGAATCCCTGTTCTGTTTCTTTTTACCGGTATTCACGACGACTACCACCGCCCTGGCGACACACCCGACAAGGTTAACTTTGTTGGTATGTACGATATTCTGAACATTGCCCATGACCTGATTGAAGTTCTTGATGACGCAGATCGTCTGGCCTTCACACAAACTCAGGCCGTAGATTCACGGAGGAGAAGGGCCGATGGAGTTACTTTGGGAGTCATGCCCGACCACGTTCATGCTGAAGGTGGTCTGAAAATCCTGGCTGTAATTAATGACCGCCCTGCTTACAGGGCTGGTCTCCTTGCCGGCGACATAATTGTTCGTATTAACGACGATGCCGTTAACGAAATAAACTCTTATATGCGGGCATTGGGTAACCTTAGGCCTGGCACCGTTGCAATTGTAACCGTACAAAGGGGTGATCAGGAAATCACTTTTTCGGTACAGCTTTAACCATGTCGAAGTTTAACATAATATTGGGAGGTCTTTTTTAAAGGAATTCCATGTTAGTCCTTCTTGTAATTTTTTCGCAGTAGTGGCATTTCAACTTTAACTCTTCTGTCTCAACCACTTGAAAACGCGTTGTTACCTGTTCGTGATTGGTTACGCAATTTGGGTTAAAGCATTTTACAATTCCTGATATTATTTCGGGGATTTCCACTATTTTTTTGCTGCTGACCTGAAAGTCCCTTATCTCGATGATAGATGCATTAGGAGCCACAAGGGCAATTTTATTCAGCTCCTCTGGTTTGAAAAATTTGTTGCTAACCTTGATGATACCCTTATTTCCGTATTTTTTGCTTTCAAGGTTAGTTGCAAACAGCACCATATCTTCAAAACCCTCCAGGTTTAAAATGCGAATAACGCGGAAAACGGCATTCGAAGGGATATGGTCTATTACAGTGCCGTTTTCGATGGCTGTTACCTTCAGCTCTTTAATTATTTTGTTCATCTTTTCTGAAATGTTTCTGATACATTTTTACTTCCGTAAACCTAAAATCAGGGCCATCAGCGCCTGCCGCACATAAACCCCATTGAGTGCCTGCTGGAAATAATAGGCTTTGGGGTTGGGGTCAACGTTAATGTTTATTTCATTAACTCTTGGGAGCGGGTGGAGTACTTTTAAATTGGATTTGGTCTCCACCAGCATGTCGTTATGCAAGTTGTAAGAGTTTTTTATCCGCTCGTATTCAAGTGGATCGCTGAACCGTTCGCGCTGAATGCGGGTCATATAGAGTACATCGGCAAATGGTATCACTTCTTCCATTTCAGTATATTGCAGATAGGTAAGTTTTTTTTCTTTTATATGCATTTTTACTGAGCTGGGCAATTTCAATTCAGTTGGCGATACAAGATGAAAGGTTGTATTGAAGTTACAAAGGGCAATGACCAGAGAGTGTACCGTACGACCATATTTTAGATCGCCCACAAAAGCTACGTTAAGATTGTCGAGTGTGCATTGTGTTTTTTGAATGCTGTAAAGGTCGAGCAATGTTTGTGTTGGATGCTGGTTGGCTCCATCGCCTGCATTTATAATAGGCACCGGACTGATTTCTGCAGCAAAGCGCGCGCTTCCCTCAACTGGATTACGCATAACAATGAGGTCGGAGTAGCTGGCAATGGTTAGAATGGTATCGCGAAGCGATTCGCCTTTCTTTACAGAAGTAGTGCCTGCTTCCGAAAAGCCAACTACTTTGCCGCCAAGGCGGTTTGCAGCGCTTTCAAAACTCAACCTTGTGCGGGTTGAGGGTTCAAAAAACAAGGAGGCTATTACAAAATCCTGCATAATGGTTTGCACGGGCTTTCTCTCAAACTCCCGGGCAACTTCCAGCACCCGAAGATGTTCCTCCTTAGAGAAGTCATTTATTGATACAAGGCTTTTATTCTTCATCGTTTTTTGTTTGAGGATTTAAAAAAATATAATTCCCGCAAAATGGCCAAAAAAAATGGGGCTAAGCCCCACTTTTTAAAATTAAACCAAGTTTGCGTTATCGTCTGCCAATTTCATCCGTATTAAAAACTCCCCGATCACCTGCTTTAAATTTGGAAAGCCAATTTCCTGAAGGTCGTAATCAACCTTAACAGTTGGTTTTTTGATTTTAATTATCCTGTTTAGATCAATGGGTGTGGCTATAACCACCGTATCGCATTCGGTTCGGTTTATGGTAGCTTCAAGGTCGGCAATTTGCTGTTTGCCATATCCCATTGCGGGCAGAAGTGTG
>DATIKK010000162.1:0-4588 GCA_035477635.1 Bacteroidales bacterium
AGGATGCCATAGTTGAGGGGCGGGCATTTTTTCAGGGCGATTATGTAATTCCCCTTGCTCAACCATTCCGCCCGTTTATTAAGGAAGTAATGGAAAGCCAGGAATATCCGATAAGGAGATACACCCCGGGAGGAGAGATAATTCGCCCGTATGATATTACTTCCTGGTCGTTGCCCCTGCACAGGGGGATCTCTTCGGTTGAAATAAATACAAAGCAACAACAACTCAACGCAATGCTTATCAGTCTGGCTCCAGACGACCTTTTACCACCCAGAAAGACTTCAACCGCCGAATTTCTGGTTTTTAACGGCAACTACAATGAGAGCTTCAGCGCAGCGTTTCGCTCCCTAACCAGGGGTATAGAAGTTTACAGAAGTTCTTTGCAAATCATTGCCGAAGGTAAAGAATTGCCTGCAGGTAGCTTCCTGGTAAGAGTTACCGGCCGAAACCAGCAGATAGTTGACCAACTTCTCAAAGAAATGATTACCACGCCTATTCGCTTAGAAAATAAACCCGATGGATTTGAAATAATTTCCCTTCCGCGAATAGCTATTGTAGAAACATGGCTTCATGATATGGATGCCGGATGGGCACGTTTCCTTTTTGATTCGTATGGAATACCATTCACTGTAGTGAGACCCTCAGAAATACCCGGATTGAATTTAAGTCAACGTTTTGACGTACTCATATTTGCCGATTCAGGAAGGGATCATTTGCTTCACGGGCATACCCGCCGGGGCGAAGAAACATTTATCCCCTTTTATCCCCCCGGGTACGCTGAGGGCATGAAAAAGGAAGGCTGGCAAAATGTGCTTGAGTTTATCTATCAGGGAGGAATAGTACTTTCCTGGGCAAGGTCGGTCGATTTGTTCACCGGATTAATGGAGCCCAAAGCTCCTCAGCAGCAATTCAGATTTCCTGTGAGCAATGCCTCGGCGTCGCTTGTCCGTCAGGGGCTTGATGTTCCTGGTTCTTTGCTTAGAGTAAACCTTTTGCCGGATCACCCATTAACATTAGGAATGCAACCAACAATAGGTGTATTTCAGCGGACAAATCCCATACTCGATACATCAATACCTGCATTTGGGATGGACAGAAGGGTGATTGCACATTTTCCGGAACGCGAGATTCTGAAAAGTGGTTTTTCAGAAAACGAAAGGCTTCTCGAAAGGAAGCCCGCCATGGTATGGATGCGCAGGGGAAAAGGACAGGTAATCCTGTATTCTTTTGCACCAAACTTCAGAGGCAGTACGCAGGTTGCTAATAAATTGATTTTCAATGCCTTGCTTTTGAATAGCCAATAAGTTTCTTTCATTGGCTTTCATATCAGGCGTATTTTCAGCGGCGCATTGCAATCTGAGATTAAAGCTTCTCAACCTCCATCATTGGTTGTCCTTTTGTAACTTTCTGGCTATTATCAACCAGAATTCGCAAAATACGACATTTGAAGGGTGTCTTGATTTCGTTGAACAATTTCATTGCCTCGAGAATGCAAATGGTATCACCGGCCTCAACTACCTTTCCAACTTCAACAAAAGGAGGGTCGTTTTCTTTAGGCGCCCGGTAAAATGTTCCGGCCATTACGGCTTTTATAGTTTCGCCAGATGGCACTTCATTAGTTTCAGTTGGTTTTTTATTTGCCGCTGGTGAAGCTGCCTGTTCAACTGCTACATTTACTGCAGCCGAAGTTAGCTTTGCAGGCCGGGGTTTAGTTGAACCGTTGCCATCGCCCGAAAAAAGTGATAGATTGAAATCACCCTTGCTTATCACCAACTCGTTGAGTTGGAGCAGTGATGCCTTTTCTAAAATGGTTTGAATTCCGGCATAGTCCTCAGGGTGCAAAAGTTTGTCAATTGGCCCAGGCGCCGGGGCATTTTCAGCCGTTACAGGCTCATGTTTCCTGAACATTTCCTCGATTTCCAGGTCTGCTGGAGTCATCGGCCGTTTTCCTTCAGGAAGCGCCCTCCATTTAAAGTATTCCATGGCCACTTCCGGAAAGAGACAATAGGAGATGATATCCTCTTCATCGTGAAGGAGTTCGGGTTGAGAAATACTTTTGGCAACCGTTGGAAGGATAGGCGGCAGATCATCGGCCGGACGGTGTGAAATAGGCTTTTCATCACCAAGAATTTTCTTCAAAAATTCACCATCAATGGGAACAGGCGGCCTGCCATACATACCTTTCAAATAGTTGCGAACCTCATGGGGCACAATTTTGTATCGTTCGCCCGCCAGAACATTCATTACAGCCTGTGTTCCTACAATCTGGCTCGTAGGGGTTACCAGGGGAGGATATCCGAGGTCTTTACGTACCATTACCACTTCATCAAGTACTTCAGGAAGTTTGTCGAGAGCATCCTGCTGTTCGAGTTGAGAACGAAAGTTGGATATCATACCCCCCGGAATCTGGTGGTCGAGGATTTCGGTATCGACTAATGGTTCGTATCCCTTGCCTTTTACTCGCTTCGGGGTTAGTTCCTGGAAATACCGGTTAACCTTTCTTATGGCCTCAATGTCAAGTCCTGTATCGTATCCCAACCCACTGAAAATCGCATAAAGCGTTTCGGTAGCCGGTTGGGATGAGTAACCCGAAAGCGCTGCAACAGCGCCATCAATGGCTCCAGCGCCAGCCTTAACGCCCGCGAGATAAGCAGTTTCTGACATGCCGCTTGTTGCATGGCAATGCAACTGTATAGGAATATCAAACTCCTCCTTCAGGGCTCCTACCAGCTCGGAGGCCTTGGCAGGTGACAATATGCCTGCCATGTCTTTTATGCAGAGCGAATCTATACCAACCTGTACCTGCTCCCTGGCATACTCAACATACTTCTGGAAAGTATGCACAGGACTGATTGTATATGAAAGGGTTCCCTGCACGTGCCCACCGTGCTTTTTTACAGATTTAAATGCCGCTTCAAGGTTGCGGGTATCATTGAGGGCGTCAAAAATCCTGAAAATATCCACTCCGTTTATTAATGCCGTTTCTACAAAGCGGTCGAGAAGGTCATCGGGGTAATTTTTATATCCGACCACATTTTGCCCTCTGAGCAGCATCTGAAGCGGTGTTTTACGGGCTTTTTGCTTTATCAGCCTGAGCCTTTCCCAAGGATTTTCGCGAAGAAAGCGTAAGCAAACATCAAAAGTAGCTCCTCCCCACACCTCGAGGGAGTAATACCCAGCCTGGTCAATAACATCAATTATTCCGAGCATATCGGAAGTGCGCATCCGGGTGGCCCACAACGACTGATGCCCATCGCGCAGGGTGGTATCTGTAATACGTAATCTTTCCTGGTTTTTCATTAAATGCATTTTTGAAAATAGGTTGATTGGGATGTTAATTTAATGCATAAAAGCTCTCTTATTTAACAACCAAAGACCCAAAATGTTGATAATTAGTGTTTTTCAATGCCAAATTTTCCCATTGACGAATATTTCAAGAACCTTTGGTTCAAAAGGTCGTCGGAAGATATTTTGGAGAGTTCGTCGAGGTTTTGTAAAATAGCCCTGCGTACCTCGTCGGCTATCTTGTCATAGTCGGTATGGGCTCCTTCGCCAGGTTCCGGTATAATCTGGTCGATTACACCAAGTTTAAGCAAAGCGCCGGCAGTAAGGTTAAGTGCATCGGCGGCATCAGGGGCAAAACTGGCGTCGCGCCAAAGTATTGAAGCACAACCTTCGGGCGATATCACCGAATAAATTGCATACGAAAGCATTAATATCCTGTCGCCAACACCAACTCCCAAAGCTCCTCCACTACCTCCTTCGCCTACAACAACCGCCAGAATGGGTACCCTTATGGTAGCCATTTCGGTGATATTGCGCGCTATGGATTCGGCCTGGCCCCTCTCCTCGGCTTCCAGGCCAGGAAATGCTCCGGGAGTATCAATTATTGTTACAACCGGCAGGTTAAAGCGTTGTGCAAGTTTCATCAGTCGTAATGCTTTGCGGTAGCCTTCGGGTTTGGCCATGGCAAAATTTCGTTCTACCTGGTCATCAGTGTTTTTTCCTTTGTTTTGACCAATAAGCATTACCTTCCGGCCATCAATACGGGCAAATCCGCCAATGAGCGCCCTGTCGTCACCAAAATACCGGTCGCCATGCAACTCTATAAAATCAGCAAATACCCGCTCCAGATAATCCTGAAATACAGGCCTTGAAGGATGGCGGCTTATTTTGACCACTTCCCAGGGCGAAAGGCCTAAACCATTGTCTGTATTTTTTTTCCTGTTTTCTGACATAAACAGCTTATAATTATGCTTTCTTAAATTTTATTACCTGTTATAATAGGTCAATATTTTCGCAAGAAAATCTTTAAGGTCCTTGCGGTGAACAATACAATCAACAAAACCATGTTCAACTAAAAACTCTGCAGTTTGAAAATCTTTTGGCAGCTTTTCGCCAATGGTTTGTTCGATTACCCTGCGGCCGGCAAACCCGATAACGGCTCCTGGTTCGGCAATGTTGATGTCGCCCATCATGGCATAACTGGCCGTTACTCCACCGGTGGTAGGATTTGCCAAAATACTGATAACCGGGATATTTTTTTGGTTTAGTCTGGCAATCCCTGCGCAGGTTTTGGCCATTTGCA
>DATIKK010000163.1:0-5892 GCA_035477635.1 Bacteroidales bacterium
AAAAAACCTGGTTAGCTTCAGCTTTATTCTTCACCTTTTGTATTTCATACTCTGTTACCAGTTCGTTCAAAAGTTTTTCAAGTTCAAACCACAAAGCTTCCTCTGCCTGCTTCATAGTTGTTTCCTGGAGCAATTTTCCCGAAACGACAAACAAGCCGGGGTCAATACTGCCGGTAATAAAAGCATTTACTTCGCTGAACAATTTGCGCTCTTTTACAAGAGATTGATAGAGCCTTGATGAGTTACCTCCTGACAGGATATCGCTTAACAGGTCAGTAGCATAATAGCTTTCGTGCAGGCGACCCTGCATATGAAAAATCAGAAAAATCTGGCTAAACGGCACTTTTCTTTCCACCACCAGTCGCCTTTGTTTAGTTTGAATGGGTTCGACGGGCAGCTTACGGCTAACCGGAATACCGGCCTCAATGTCGCCAAACCATTTTTCGGTTAGTTTAAATACTTTTTCGGGCGAGACATTACCTCCAATAGAAAGTATTGCATTGGCCGGATGGTAAAACCTGCGAAAAAAATTCCTGACATCTTCAAGGGTTGCATCCTGAATATGCGAAGGCTCAATTCCGATGACAGGCCATTTGTAAGGGTGCTTCTGGTAAACCAGCGGCCTAATTAGCATCCAGGTATCGCCATAAGGTTGATTCAGATAGGATTCATTGAATTCCTCAACAACTACATTTTTTTGTATTTTAAGTTTTACGTCCGAAAAATCAAGTCCAAGCATCCGGTCTGACTCAAGCCATAGAGCAGTTTCGAGGTTTTGTGCTGGCAGGCTATCGTAATAGTTAGTAAAGTCATTTGTAGTGAAGGCATTGTTTTCGCCGCCGGCATGTTGCAAATGTTTATCGAATTCAGCAATATTCACTGACCCTTCAAACATAAGATGTTCAAAAAGATGGGCAAATCCGGTTAGATTGTGGTCTTCGTCGCGGGAGCCCACATCGTAAAGCAGATTCACAAGGACCAGGGGCGTATAATTTGCGGGATGAACAACAACACGTAATCCGTTCTTCAAAACGTGCTTCTCAAAATTTACCAACGGGTTTGCGATTTAATTTCTGATAAAAATATCTTGCTTTGACCGCGGTCGTATGTTTTCGTGCCACTCAAAATTTAGCAGGTACCTTTCTTCCTCAGCCATGTCGGCATATGGGACAAGGTTTGCTTCAGGATTTTCGAAAAACCTGATACCGGCAACCTGTCGGTCTTCCACAAAAATAACTATTCTTGATGATATGGCCTTATTAACACCAATAAGAGTGCCATCCTCCTCCCTGACGAAATATATGGTTTCTCCGTTTCCATCAACGTCGATACGTGTAAGATCGTTGTTGGTGAAATATCCGGTAATATTTCGTCCTTTCACCTGGTTGAAACCCAGGTCTTCTTCCTGTGAAGCAATAAAGGCGGCGTCAAAAAGCAGGGCTTTATAAACTTCCTCATTCGAAGTCAAAATTTCCATACGGCGTGCTGAAAGCTGATGAACATCACTCCAAATGATAGGATTATTGTACAAGTAAATCGTAGAGTCGTTGAAATTATAAACAATAGAATCGGCAATTCCCTGGAGGTCGCTACGAAAAAATCTTGCCTGGTTGTAGGCAAAAACAAACCTTTGTTCGGTGTCTTCGACATAAACAGCCCTAAGGGTGTCGGCATGCAGAAAAAGGCTGTCGTTTTCAGCAATCACTATTAGAACAGCTTCCTGGGTTACCGTTGATAAACCATCATTTTCAAAATGCTCGGCATGGTGGCCGGTTATAATTGTATTGCGTTCGTTATCAGAAACAATTACATTTCCAACTGCTCTGCCAAAACCACGGTTTCGGTCGTAGAAAAGACTGTCGCCTGTAATCGACTGTTCGTTTTGGACAAGGAAAGCGTCTCTGCTGAAACGCGCTATTTCGTTGCGTGTATCGTACCAACCGTTTCGGCAAAAAATAGTGTTTTCGTCGCTCATTATAGTGGTTGGCCCATAAAAGTATGCTATTTCAGTTTGCGTATTGTACCGAAGTGTGTCGGAGGTCATCACATAATCGGGATTGGTCAGTTTTACGCTATCGCTGAACAAAAAAGTCTTTTCATCAACAAAATAAAAGCCCCACTCACTTGTAAGCGTATTATCCTCATTAACTATGGTTCCGCCTCCGGTAAAATTTGCTGTGTTACGGTTAAGGTCATAAATAAGGCGATTTGTGGTAAGGGTCATCTGAGGATCAGTCATCCTTACATTGCCGGTCAATTCAGCTATCCGCGTGTTTCCGTCGTAGCGGAGATGGTCGCCGTAAATGCTAACGGTATCGTTAACCTGAATAAAAATATTGCGAAATGCAATTAACTTGTTTTGCCGGGTAAACAAATGGGCGCTGTCACAATACATAACCGTTCCCTCATGACTGAAGCGCACATTTCCAATTAACCTTCGGGCATCATCCCCTAATTGTCTATCGAATTGCAAACTATTTGCCTGAAAATCAACGGGGGTTTTTTCCTGCCCATGAGTAACCCCGCCAGGAATTAAAAAAATCAGAATCAATAGGCAACCAAAACCTACAAGGGTTTGTTTTGTCATAATTACGAAGGAAGAAAATTTCCCTAAGATTTTAAACAACATCACCAGCCAAAACCAAATATTTACAAATCTCAGGTAAACACAACCGACAAATTTCGGGCCACTTAAAGATTTTTATAATCTTTTGCGAAATAATCGTCAATTTCTTTCTTGATCACGGGTGTGAGCAAAATAATGGCGATCAGGTTTGGAATGGTCATAAAGGTGATTACCATATCTACAAAATTCCAGACCAGGTCCAAGCCCCATACTGCTCCAAAAAACACGAATAAGGCATAAAGGTAGTAATAGGGTTTAATTGCACCGAATCCAAACAGATATTGTGCCGCCCTTGTGCCATAGTAAGCCCACCCGATGATTGTGGAAAACGCAAACAGGAATAGCACTACGGTAACAAGGTGTGTGGCGATAAATCCGAGATCTATTTTGTTGAGCCCCGTTTCAAAAGCAAAAATTGTCATACCAACACCCTGATAGCCCGATTGCCATGCACCGGTAACAATTACTACCAATGCTGTTAGAGTACAAATAATCAGGGTATCAATAAAAGGTTCGAGGCTCGACACCAGCCCTTCGCGAATGGGATAAGGCGTTTTGGCAGCAGAATGTGCCATAGGGGCAGAGCCTTGGCCTGCCTCGTTACTAAACAATCCCCTTCTTACCCCCATAGTAAGAGTAAGAATAAAAGCCGAACCGATAAATCCCCCGGTAGCCGCAGTTCCAGTGAAAGCGTCAGAAACAATCATCTGGAAAGCAGGCAGGATTTGGTCAATATGCAGTGCAAAAATAACCATGGCTGTAACAAAATAAATTAATGCCATAGCAGGGACCAGGCGCGATGTAACTTCAGCAATTCTCTTGAGTCCACCAATTACTATAAGCAAAAGTAGCCCCGAAAGTACCAGACCTGTTATCCAGTGCGGAATTTGATAACTATTGTAAACAGCAGCCGAAATCGAGTTGCTCTGTGCCATATTTCCTGTTCCCAATGAACACAGAACGGCCGCTCCGGCAAAAACATATGCTAGCACCTTGGCAAACTTCCCGAGTTTGTCCTTCAGCCCCAACTCCATATAATACATTGGACCCCCCGATATTGTTCCATCAGGATTCGTTTTGCGGTATTTCAGGGCTAAGGTACACTCCACCAATTTGAGCATCATTCCGAAGAAACCAGTAATCCACATCCAGAATACTGCGCCTGGACCTCCGAAGTAAATAGCAAGTGATACCCCTACAATATTTCCTGTGCCAACGGTTGCTGCGAGCGCCGTTGTAAGGGCTTTAAAGTGGTTTACATCGCCATGGTCATCTTTCTTTGAATAACGTCCGGCAAGGATTGAAAAGGAGTGCCAGAATTTCCGCACGTGAAGAAAACGGAACCTGATTGCAAAATAAATTCCGGTGGGCACAAGGAATATTAAAATAAGGTATCCACCCACATATTCGTTGTACAATTGAATGATACGATTAAAACCTTCGAGAAATTCGGCCATGATAATAGGTTTTTAATTGATTTTTAAATAAGACCTACACTATTGAGGAAAATGATGGAGATTGCCACAGGAGCAATAAAACGGATGATAAACCAGAATGCATCGAATAATCTAATCTTATGAATACCGCCATTTGAAAGTTCATCTTTAACATCGGAGGCTTTCATAACCCAGCCTAAAAATATTACAATTAGCAGACCCCCCAATGGAAGCATTACTTTGGATGCCGTAAAATCGAGAATGCCAAAAAAGTTGTAATTACCAATGGTGTATTGGCTTAAAACTCCAAATGACAAAGTACTGAAAACACCTACAAATAAAGCCGAAACTGAGGCCATTATTGTTGCTCTTTTTCTTGGAAGCTTGAATTCTTCCATCAAAAATGCTACAACCACTTCGAGGATTGAAATGGCCGAAGTAAGTGCAGCAATAGCCAACAGGACAAAAAATAGAATGGAAATAAAGTGACCACCCGGCATTTGAAGAAAAACCTGGGGCAGCACAAGAAAAACAAGTCCGGGACCTTCGCCAGGATATAACCCGAACGCAAATACAGCCGGAAAAATTGCAACACCTGCCAGGGTGGCAATAAATGTATCGGCCAATGGCACTTGGGTGGCAATTGTTGTCAGGTTGTGTCTCTTATTTATATACGACCCATAGGTAATCATAGCTCCCATCCCCACGCTTAGTGAAAAGAAGGCCTGGCCTAATGCAGCAAAAATTACATCAGCATTGATTTTCGAAAAATCCGGGAAAAAAAGAAACCTTAAACCTTCACCGGCGCCAGGCAAGGTAACTGACCTAAAGGCAATAATAAGCAGCAGCAAGGCTAACAATGGCATCAAAAACTTGTTGTAGGTTTCAATGCCTTTTTTAACGCCTGCGAAAACGATTAGAACTGTAATTAGCATAAATACACCTTGCCAGAACAACGGCCAGAAAGTACTTGTATGAAATTCGTCAAAAATCAAAGATATTTCTGCAGCATTGCTACCCTGGAAAACATTCCCAACAGATTTGGCAATATACGCCAGTGTCCAGCCAGATATGGTAGTATAAAAAGCCAGTATTACGAATGCTGCCACGATGCCCATTACCCCAATTATCCACCATGCTTTGCCAGGGGCCAGTTTGCGAAAGGTGCCAAAAGTGTTCATTTGTCCGCGACGTCCGATAATGAATTCGGATAGCATCACAGGTATTCCCAATACTAAAATTATTGCAAGGTAAACTACCAGAAAAGCTCCGCCACCATACTCTCCTGCAATGTAAGGAAATCGCCATATATTGCCAAGCCCAATTGCAGAGCCTGCAGCAGCGCATATGATGCCAAATTTAGTTCCAAAATTTTCCCGGGACCCGTTTCCTTGAAACGCCATGATACTTAAGCTTTGGTTAATGAAAGAACTATTGCCTGAATCTTTTTTTTGGCCAAATTTAATGTAAAATCAAAACCAAATTACCCACCATGCCTCCAGAACAAAACATAATTTTTAACTTTACGGCCAATCCTGGCCAGCATGAACCAATGTTTTAAAATGGTTACCTGGTCATATAAGGGACAACTTTTTATGAATTATAATTGATATAACCATATTAAAAAGTTCTGAATGAAACGTAAAAAGGAACAGTTTAAAACCAACCGTGCTTTGCGGTTTTATTTTGAGGTATTGGGTCTTGACAGACTGCATTATGGCTTGTGGGATGAGGCCGACCCGCTAACGCTCGATGGCGTCAGAATTGCCCAGAAAAGATATGAAGACTTTTTGATAGAGGAAATCAAAAAAAAATCGCCTGTGCCGGCTC
>DATIKK010000164.1:0-2721 GCA_035477635.1 Bacteroidales bacterium
AGCCTGGTCAATATACGGCTCTAATGCATCATAAGCGTAGGGAAGTGCCGGTAAGACAAATTTTTTTGATTCTTCATTCATGGTTTCTATATTATTTACTGTGTAATTAACAATTCCTGAGTTTTTTAAATTGGCTGACAGTCCAGTTGCTGCAAACGTTAACATTGCTGCGGCCAACAGATTTACAAAGAATGCTAAATGTTTCATTATGATAAAGTTTTTAAAAAGTATTTTAATTAAGTCTGCTTAAAAATAACCATTTCGACCCTCTTTTGTTCAATGTTGTTTAAATTTTGATTTGTATTGGTAAACAGAGGGCGATGGATATTACAGGTAATTTGACCGGACCTTCACCTGCCTTGTTCTGCCAGGCTTAGGCTACCGTGAGGAAATCTATAGAACTGAAAGTATTTATTATTCTATTGTAAGGTAAGGGGCAAGCCTGAGGTAAAGTTCCTCTGTTACCAGGTGCGATTTTTTTATATCACTTACAGAACTAAATTGCCCATGTTGACGCCTTATGGCAATAAGCGAATTGGCAATGTTCCGGTCTATATAGGGATGCCTTACCAAAT
Organism: Bacteroidales bacterium; assembly: GCA_035477635.1. GTDB lineage: Bacteria > Bacteroidota > Bacteroidia > Bacteroidales > UBA7960 > UBA7960. The sequence continues at coordinate 576 of DATIKK010000164.1, forward strand.
CAGCCCACTCGGCCTGGTTGATATTGATTTTTACTACAAGGTTAGTGTCGATAAGCAGGTTGTTCCGGAATCCTTCAAGCCTGGCGGTATCCATCCCGAAAACCTCGAGCAGTTGTTCAGGGTAGCGAAACCCTCCCAGAAGATCACGGTAGTTGATAATCCTGCGGCTAAAAGTCGGCCCGACGCCATGTAACCGGATTAATTCGGCGCTGTCGGCCCTGTTAAGATTTATTTTAAAAGCTTCTCTACTTACTTCAGATGAGCCAGATTCGGAAAAACGGCTAAGGCTGGGCGGCGGGGTTGGTGCAACTGGGCGGGATGGAAGGTTTATGTAGGGCTCCAACTGGGCATACATTTCTTCGGTCATAGTAAAAATACGCTGGAGGTCTTCCTTGAATCTGAAAGTACCCCCGGCGCTTTCAAAATTTTTTATAGTTCGAACAACATTAGCTGGTAAACCCATACGTTCCCATTCTGAAGCGGGGAGTTTGTTGGGGTTGAACGGGAAGGGTGTAATCCGGGTGATACTCCCAACTTCTTCGCGGGCATGAGCAGTCCTTCTTTGGTTTCTTTCGGCTTCAGCGGCCTCCCTCAATGCTACGAGCCTGTCTTCAAAGTCCTTTACGGCCGTTTCGAATGCTATATTGTCATATACATTTGGCTTAAATATAGCCCGATGAATGACAGGAGCAAACAATACAATTAAAATCAGGGCAAGTAAAACAATAATTCCGTTTCGTTCGCCCCTGCTGAAATACAAAAAATCCTTCCAGCCCATGATTTACCCTGGCTTTTTGTTTTGATGAATTAACCTTGAGTCTGGTTTAGAAAGAGATTAACAAAACTGCTATTTGGGCTAATTGTGCTTTAAATTTATAAAATTTTTTTGAATTGTTGGTTACTGGCAACGCAAAATGCATGTTCAACAGGCAAAATATCTCAAACAGCAGGTCCCCTATAGTGAAAAAAATTAGGCCTCAAAATATCTACCGGACACTTTCGGTTTTAGCGCTAACAAATAAATTTTTGCCCATTGGCTATCAATGTAATTTGTGTAAGATATGTCAGGACATTTTCTGAAAAAGAAAATACATATAACGCTTTTGCCTGGCAAACTCAGTCGAGTTTAGAAGGGAAATATCTTCTTGAATTTTCACAATTTTTTTCCTGAAAAACCATTTTACAAGTTTAAATAGCCTGGGTTTTTTTTCCTTGAACTTGTCGGCAATGATATCAATGGTCGGATAAAGGTATTTTTCTACAAAAATCCTGGCAGTATCGAGAGTAGGAGTAGTTCGGGCAGTCAAATCCATTTCTTCGATCAACTCAAACCTGTTTTCCCTGGCAGTTTGCAGAAAGGCTTTAAGCTTGTGACCACTTTTCCCCATAGGACCTGATGTATTTTCGAGCCTGAAATAGTCGCACACCATCAGATAACCAGAATCGGGAAGACATTCCCTGGCTGCGACAAATAGTCTGTCTAACGGAATATACTGTGCCGACTCACTCATCAATACTATTTCGTACTTCCTTTCGGGCATAAAATTCTGGAACCTGGCAAGTATAAATTTTCCCGGAAGGCGTTTCTCAAAAACTTCCATCTGATAGAGGTCGGGCGAAAGACCCTCGACATAGAAACCGTTGTTATGCAATGTTTCCGACATAACTCCGCTTCCGCATCCAACATCGAGAATGGCTGTGCGAGCCGGAACAGGCGATTTTTTTTTGATTTCCTCTATCAAAAAGTCCTCATATCTTTTCTGGGCAATTCTAACGCCATCGAGCGTTAGAGGGTCGGCCTCATCCCACAAGCCATAATGCAGTCTGTCAAGACCCAAAACCTCAAAATAAAACCGTAAAGCACGGTTGGTTTTAAACTGTTCTTTTTTACGTTTCATTCAGAACTTTTTAATATGTTTATATCAATTAATTTATAAAAAGTTGTACTTATATGACCAGGTAACCATTTTAAAACCTTGGTTAATGCTGGCAAGGATTGGCCGTAAAGGTAAAAATTATGTTTTGTTCTGGAAGTATGGTGGGTAATTTGGTTTTGATTTTACATTAAATTTGGCCAAAAAAAATTCAGGCAATAGTTCTTTCATTAACCAAAGCTTAAGTATCATGGCGTTTCAAGGAAACGGGT
>DATIKK010000165.1:0-1591 GCA_035477635.1 Bacteroidales bacterium
TGAGTTCCGGTTTGCTGGGGAGGCAATGCCCAAAACCCTGTTCCAACATCCGGTCGTCGGATATTCCAGTTATCACTCGCCCTGTTCCATGGATTGGCATCATCCCACCAATTACCCGTAAGGACTTCACTTCTGTGAAAAACATTCGACTGCGCAACAACCTCGTTGGTGATGCCGCAGAATGCTAGAAAAAGGCTGATTACAAGTAGTGTTATGTTAATTATGAATTGACGGATAAAGTCGTTTTAGCTTTATCCTTGCTTGGTTATTTGTAAACTGCCAGTCTATCTTACTATTTTTGTTATTCCTGTTTGATTGCCAAGCCATAACCTCTTCTTTTACATCCTCAATACTTGCAATATGCCTATTCAAGCACTGACCATTTAAAACATGTAGCTCAATTTCAGCCATATTTAGCCAACTGCCATGCTTTGGGGTATAAATAAATTCAAATCTGTCCCATATTCTTTTTGCTTCTTCTGGCTCGAATGTTTCATAAAGGGCTGACGGAGCATGTGTTTTGAAATTGTCCATCACTAAGGTTATTAATTTCGCCTCAGGATATTGTTCGTCTGCTATCCTCTTAATAAACAGTGCCCAATCCCTTTTAGTTTTAAATTCCGTAACTTCTACAAATCGTTTTCCCCGAAGAGGTTCATTAGCTATGAATATATTGACAACACCGTTGCGTACATATTGGTAGTCAACCCTTTTCTCTTGCCCCGGTTTCATTGCTGCTGATGGTCGTCCTTCTTCAATCAATTGCTTGGGCGATTCATCCATACAGACAACTGGATAGTTGGCGTCATAAGGCCTTTTGTAAACATCTAATACCCGTTCCATATTAGCCACAAATTCGCTATTTTTCTCAGGTGGTATTACCCAACCTTTGACTTTCCAAGGTTTAAGTTCGTTTTTTTTAGAACATTCCCCACAGTTACATGTGAAATGCTATCGGTATATTTAAGTTCCACCATCTTATCTGCCAGTAAACGCAATGACCATTTTGCAAAACCTTTTGGGGGTTCGCTACAACACAATGTCACTAATTTTGCTTCAAGGTCTCCATCAACTTTTTTCTCATACACCCTTCGCGAGGGCCGTCTTTCCAAACAAGCATCAAGCCCTTCCTCTATGAGCTTTTTCTTAGTTCTATCAATAGTTCGCATTCCAATCTTAAGCACTTTACTAATCTGCTCATTTGTTACTTTTTCGGAAAACTCTCCTTCATCACAGTTTAGTAGAATGTAGGCAGCCCGAAATGTCTGTGAGGTGTGAGAGCCTTTTTTTATTATGCTTTTCAGCTCATCCACTTCCGATTTGGTCAATTTAACTGTGTAATGTATCATTTGTATGTTTTTATGCAAACATACAAAATAATTGCGTCATAACATACTTAACATTACACTACATTGGGTTTGCAAAATGGTCATTTCAAACATTTATCAATCAATAAACAACCATTTACGGATTAGGTTCATGGCGAAATGGCATCCTTGCTGCCGGTCATGCTAAAAGACGACACAACCTACAATTAACGAAAGGTAAAATGGAAAGACAAAATACCAACGCTTCGCAAAACCAAAAGATA
>DATIKK010000166.1:0-2383 GCA_035477635.1 Bacteroidales bacterium
TAAGTATTGGCAAGACTGTTGACCTAATTGACAAGGGAGCGTCGGGCATAGTGTCGGTAATGCCATTTGGGTGTATGCCGGGTACAATTGTATCAACGTTTTTTAAAACTCTCAGTAACAAATACAATGTGCCTTGCATTAGCATAGCATACGATGGAACTGAAGCAACAGTAAACGACCTGCAACTTGAAGCGTTTATGGCCTCAGTTCATAAGTAATATCTGCCTAAAAGAATCATTTCGCAAAAAAAAATTCCAACAGCACTGAGGTATTCCTGGCCTATTCGTTATATTTGCGCCAGATTGTAAATGTATTATAAAAAGATAAAGGTCGAATGAACCCCAATTCAAGACGGGTTGAAAAGCAACATTGCCAAATATATTATTAATCAAATAATCAAAATCTACATGACATTTGAAACAGTAAAAATGACCTCAAAGAAAGCCATGGAGCTTGAGGATAAGTACGGAGCACATAATTACCACCCTATTCCGGTAGTATTGTCGCGGGGAGAAGGAGTGTTTGTTTACGACCTTGAGGGGAAGCGTTACTACGACTTTCTTTCGGCCTATTCGGCAGTAAACCAGGGGCATTGTCACCCAAAGATTGTAGATGCCCTCATTGAACAAACAAAAAAACTTGCCCTTACAAGCCGGGCTTTTTACAACGATTCGCTTGGGCTGTTTGAAAAATACATTACACAGCTTTTTGGCTACGACAAGGTGTTGCCCATGAACACGGGAGCCGAGGCAGTTGAAACTGCAATAAAGCTATGCCGCAAATGGGCATACAAGGTTAAAGGCATTGCCCCCAACGAGGCCAAAATAGTGGTTTGCGAAAACAACTTCCACGGCCGCACCACTACAATTGTTTCGTTTTCAAGCGACCCCGATGGCCGCGGCGACTACGGCCCCTACACTCCCGGCTTTGTTAAGATTCCTTACAACGATGTGGCCGCGCTCGAAAATGCACTCAAAGACCCCACTGTAGCAGGTTTCCTTTTCGAACCCATACAGGGAGAGGCCGGAGTATATGTGCCCGATGCAGGTTACTTGAAAAAAACTTACGATTTGTGCAAAAAGCACAATGTTCTGTACATGGCCGATGAAGTACAGACAGGCATTGCCCGCACAGGCAAAATGCTTGCCTGCGACCACGAAGGCGTGAAACCCGATATTCTGATTCTGGGCAAGGCAATTAGTGGCGGTGTTTACCCGGTTTCGGCGGTTCTTGCCGACGACAACATAATGTTGGTAATCAAGCCCGGCCAGCACGGATCAACCTTCGGTGGCAATCCGGTTGCTGCCCGCGTGGCAATGGCTGCCCTGGAAGTTATTGTCGAGGAGAAACTGGCTGAAAAGGCTGAGTACTTAGGTGAAATTCTACGCCGCGAACTCAAGGCCATTAAATCGGAAATGATCACCACCGTGAGAGGCAAAGGGCTTCTCAGCGCCATTGTGATAAAGCCCAAAAACGGCAAGGAAGCCTGGGATGTGTGCATGAAATTTGCCGAAAACGGCCTGCTTGCTAAACCCACACACGGCGACATCATCCGCTTCGCTCCCCCTTTGGTAATTACCGAGGAACAGATTATGGAATGCGTGGAAATTATCAGGAAATCGATACTCTCGTTTGAGTAAAAAACAATCCACTTAGGAAACTGCACCGGATTTTCTCTGGTGCAGTTTTTTTTTGATTTTGGAACACTTCTATTCAGCCCCATAATTTCTAACACACATTGCAGCTATCCATCCATAACGATCTGGCAATCTGATTTGTCATTTTTTAAAATTTCGCCAGTGTGCCACACGGATTTTTTTCGTGGCAATGGAATTTGATGATATTTTAGTGCGATATAAATTTGTCTGACATCTTGAGTTGGCTCACTGCACTGCCTGATTTGTATGGTTTGGTCTTTATGGTTTTCAATAGTTGTTGTTACCATTTTCTGGGTGTTCATAATTCTGACAATCTCGCTCCAGTTGTTGTTGATTCCCTGCAGTTTCAACTGGTAACGTATAGTGGAAACGAGCCAATAGGCCAGTAATCCCAGATGGAGGTGTGCCATTGAGGCATCGTCGGTTTTATGATAGATGGGGCGTAGGTCCAGGTCTGTTTTCAGTACCCGGAAGGTGTATTCGATTTCACGGATCAGGTTGTAGATCATCCAGAGTATTTTTTCTTCTTTGCCGTTTAACGATGTTCTGAGAAAGTAGATGCCCGCTTTATCGTGGATGTTTGTCCCAGCTTTCTTTTCAAAAACCAGATTGGTGGCTGTACCTTTGCCATTGTCCCAAACTGTAATTTGGTAGTATTGGTGGGTGGAGGAGTATTTTTCTTTCAAGCGTCCGATGCGCTCCCATACTTTGGCTGTTTTTTTTAT
>DATIKK010000167.1:0-5353 GCA_035477635.1 Bacteroidales bacterium
GAAATTAATGCCGGTTCAATGGCCGACATAGCCTTCCTCCTGCTTATCTTCTTCCTGGTTACAACTACTATGGACGTTGATACAGGAATTATGAGAATGCTGCCGCCTCCCATTGATCCCAATGCTCCTCCTCCTCCGCCAATTAAGGAAAGGAATGTCTTTGTTGTGCTGATTGACTTCCAGGATCGCCTTCTTGTTGAGGGTCAGCCAGGAAATCTTTATACCCTGCGCCAGCAGACAAAGGAGTGGTTGGTAAATGCAACCAACGATCCCAACAAACCCGAGAAAAGAATAGATTATATCGAAAACCTCGGCGAGATGGAGGTATCAAGGGGCGTCATTTCGCTCCAGAACGACAAGGGTACAACCTATGAAATGTACATTGCTGTGCAGAACGAACTTACTGCTGCTATTATTGAACTTCGCAACGAATTGTCGCGCCAGCGTTTTGGTGTTGATTTCGAAGACCTTACTGACCAAGCGCTTATAGAGGCGGTAAGAGATGCCGTACCAATGTATATTTCTGAAGCCGAGCCTCGTGATATTGGAGAAAGGAGGGCCTTATAATGGGACGATTTAAAAAAGGGTCAACCTCAAAAATGGCACCCATAAGCACAGCATCGCTTCCCGACATCATTTTCATGTTGTTGTTCTTCTTTATGGTAACTACCACCATGCGGGAGACCCAACTGTTTGTCCGTAACCAGATGCCGCCGGCAACTGAGATTCAGAAACTTGAGCGCAAATCGCTGGTGAGTTTTATCTACATCGGAGCTCCGCTTCAATACCAGGTTTTCGGTACTGAGCCGCGTATTCAACTTAATGATGCATTTGCTATTCCTGCCGATATTGCCGCATTTATTGCGGCCGAAAGGGAAGCCCGGGCAGAGGCCGAACGCCCACTGATGACCACTTCGATGAAAGTCGACAGGGAAACTAGGATGGGTATTGTAACTGATGTTAAACAGGAGCTAAGAAAAGTTAATGCCCTGAAAATTAACTATTCAACGGTTCGTGGAGAGGTATCCCTCGGCAGGCGTTAGCGCTGCTTATAATTATCATAAAACCGGCCTCGCGCCGGTTTTTTTATGCCCGAATTAATCAGGTGATAGGAACTTGTCATTAATTAATTAATCCACATGATCTTCTGAATGAAATAATGGCAGCCTGCCATTTTATTTGGTTTTCCGGCTGAACATTCTCCAATTGAATACCTCACTCTTTTGCTGGGCGCCAAAATAACCATCCTTTACTGCCTTTATCTCCTCAATGGTATAAAAGGAACTCGGGTTGAACTGGTTAATGATCGCAATTGCCTCGGGTATGCTTTTTCGCTTAATGATAGTGAAAACAATCTGTACCGGACCTAATGCACCCTCGGCAGGCGTGGCCGTTACTCCAAAGCCTACCTGGCGCAGCCTGCTTATCATTTCTCCGGAATCTTCCTTAGGAATGATGCGAATAAGTACCGTGCCAATGCTGAGTTTTTCTTCTATAAGCATTCCTACGTAATTGCCCATGGCAAAGCCTGCTCCGTATGCAATATACGACATCGGGTTAGTAAGGTGCTGTAGTACCTGGGTTACTGCCAAAAGCCAGATGATTACCTCAAAAAAGCCCAGAAACGGTCCGATATTTTTGTATCCTTTCGATACAAATATCAGACGCAAGGTCCCGATGCTCTGGTCCAAAATCCGGGAGCAAAAAATTAGCAGGGGAAGTACCACCCAGCTCCACCAGAAAGAATCAAAAAATGCCGCTTCCATGGTCTTTCAGTTTAGATATTAAAAAACTCATAGCTGTTTCTTAGAATGTAGCTTCGGGATACTCCGGTATGGAAATCCCTTACCAGCACCTGTGTTTGCAACAATAGCCCCGATTCGTCGAAGGTCTTTTCCAATTGTTTGATCAGTTGCCCATGGCGGTCGTGCTCCGACTGAAAAATTATTTCACCCCTTACATTGTATTCTATTGCGGAGGTGATTTTTTGCCTCCTGTTTTCCTCAATTATGCTTATAGGCCTTCCATTTTCATCATTTTCGTAAGAAACGCGTTCAACAGGTACCCCTTCATCATTAAATACTGTAATCATCACTAAGTTTCCGCGCTCATCATATGAATAATTTTTTGTGTACCGGGTTTCTTCTTCTGTATTGTTTACCACCAGTTCGGATATCTTACCCTGGTCATTGTAGTTGTAAATGGTTTCTGAAATAAAGTTTCCATCCTGATCGGTTTTCGATTCCTTGACTATTTTATCACCTTCGTATTCAAATGTTTCAATGGCTTCTAATTCCGTATCATCAGCATACCATTCTTTTCGTACAACCCTGTTTTGCGGATCGCGAAAGTAATTGATGCGGTCGGCAGACCCATCAGCATAATGAATCAATTCGCAGGCGATAAGGTTGCTGCCGTCAGGCTCAAATGTGCGCTTTTCAAGCACTGTGCCGTCGGTGTCAATCATTTCCTCGCTTAGAAGAAAGCCATCAGAGGTACAGCTATAAACCATTTGCTGCTCCATCTGGCAGTCAGCATTCCAGTGGGTATCCTTCACAGGTTTTCCGTGAGGCAACTCAAACAGGGTTTCAGAAACCTTGTACTCAGGCTGGTTAGTGTCAAGTTCACCCAGAGTATTGTAAACCAGGTTTTTTCGAAATACAGTGTTGATTTTGATTTTTTTGTCCATTTTGTGAGATGATAAATGTCGGATTGCAATTTGGCCACAAATTTATGTAATCCGTAAAACTATTGTTTTTTTATTTCGTCCAAATCACTGTTTGGGTCTGACCAAAACAGAAGCTTAATTTGATTGCGCCCGATTTTCGTTACCTTTTTGAATCTGTATCGCTATGCCCGATAGGCAAACTTGAAACTTGGCAATTAGGAAAAAAAGATTGATATTTAGTGAAATTTTTCCGGACGAATTTTCAAACATTCCTGTCGGCCAATATGTTGAATAACTACTGTTAGTAAAAATCATTACAATTGAAAAGTTTATTTTTCCTAATACTTTCAATACAATTATGAATGCATTTTCCAAGGCTTTTTTCAAATTGTTTGCTGTTGTTTTTCTTTTTTTTGGTGCTGCCTTACAGGCGAATCCATCAAGAAACGACGGACTTGTAGTTGTTGACCGCAATGGCGTGCTTCGTTTTCGCCAGGGCAATCAAGAAGTTTTTGGCTTCGGAGTGAACTACACCCTGCCTTTTGCCCACGAATACCGCATGGCTACGCGCATGGGGGTGTCGCACGAAGAAGCCATAAGGCAGGATGTTTACCATTTTGCAAGGCTGGGACTCGACTTTTACCGGGTGCATGTGTGGGATACCGAAATTTCGGACACCCTGGGCAATCTCATTCAAAATGAGCATCTCAGGTTGTTTGATTTTGCCATTTATGAAATGAAACGAAGGGGAATGAGCTTTGTCATCACGCCCATTGCATTCTGGGGTAACGGCTGGCCGGAACCTGATTTTCCCACGCCCGGTTTTTCGCACAAATATGGCAAGGCTGGTTGCCTGATACACGAAAGCGCTATAAGGGCCCAGGAGAACTACCTGTACCAGTTTCTCAACCATGTGAATGCCTACACCGGTGTGGCATATAAGGATGAGCCGAGTATTATTGCTTTTGAGGTATCAAACGAGCCGCACCACTTTGGTACGCTTAGCGAAGTTGAGGACTTTATAAACCGCATGTCGCGCTCCATGCGGCGCACAGGACTCAGAAAACCTATATTTTACAACTGGAGTCACAATATTTTCCAGCTTGAGGCATTTATGCGAAGCGAAGTGCAGGGAGGGACCTTCCAGTGGTACCCCACAGGCCTGGTGGCACACCATCAGCGCAGGGGCAATTTTCTGCCCCAGGTAGATTATTACCATATTCCATTTGCCAACAATCCCGTGTTCAGGCAAAAGGCCAGGATAGTGTATGAGTTCGATGCCGCCGATACCCGTGGCAGCTATATGATTCCGGCCATGGCCCGCACTTTCCGCGAAGCCGGAATGCAACTTGGTGCCTATTTCGCATATGATGCCATGTTCCTTGCTCCATACAATACTAACTATGGAACCCACTTTATGAATCTTGCCTACACGCCGCAGCGGGCATTGGGACTCAAAATTGCAGGCGAAATTTTCAGGCAGGTGCCATTATTCAAAGATTTTGGCGAGTATCCCGACAATCTCAGGTTTGGGAACTTCCGCCTCAGCCATGAAGAAAATCTTGCCGAAATGGTTACCAACGAGAGGTTTTTCCATACCAACACAACAGCATCCATTCCGGAAAATACTGCTTTGTTGAGAGAAATTGCAGGGTTTGGCTCTTCGCCATTGGTTTCGTACGATGGGCTGGGCGTGTATTTTCTCGACAGGGTAGAGGATGGAATCTGGAGGCTCGAGGTAATGCCCGATGCCTACCACATCCGCGACCCTTATACCCGGGCAAGTCCTATGGTTCAGAAAGCAGCCGTGGTGCATAATGAAAGAGCGATGACTCTGAACATTCCCAACCTGGGAACTGATTTTTCCATAACACCCATCAACGAAGGAAACCGCTTTCAGCCGGTTGTGGTCAATGGCTCGTTTACCATCAGGCCGGGAGTTTATATTGTCAGAAGGGCCAATGTAATAACGCACATCAACCCTACGGCCCGGTTTGAGAATATCATCCTCAATGAATTTGTGGCACCGGAAACCAACCTTACCGAAACTTATTTAGCCAATAATTCAACGAAAGAGGCAAGCGAGGGCAAACCGGTAACTCTGCAATTTGAGGTGTTTTCGCCCACTCTGCCCGAAAAAGTGGAAGTAATCTATACCTCGGCCACTCAGTGGAGGCGTTTTGATGCTGTTTCGCGTGGAGGCGTTACCTGGGAGGTTGAGGTTCCTGCTGATTTTGTTATCCCGGGAGTTGTCTCGTATCAGGTAATTGTTACAGAAGAAGGGCAATATGTAACCTTTCCCGGCGGGCATTCTGGCAGACCCGGTCAATGGGACTTTGCCCATACCGATGCTTTCAGCCTCAGGGTGGCTCCCCGTGATGCTGCACTGATTTTATGGGAAGCCCAAAAAAGCTGGCCCGAAACCATGCGCAGATGGTATCCCAATGTGAGGCTATTGCCCACCCCGCAGGGAGGTACTGCCTTGCGCATTGAACTGGACAGGCTCTCCCGTGCGTTTCATGCCGGTGATTCTCTGGGCGATTACACTATCAAATATTATTTTGCCGATGAGTTGAAAGGCCGGAAGAGCGAATTTAAAGCAAAGGAGTATTTCTATTTTCAGGCCCGCACCCATACCGTTTATTCACAACCCGTTGTGGTTGGACTGATAGACCGCAATGGTGT
>DATIKK010000168.1:0-4257 GCA_035477635.1 Bacteroidales bacterium
AAAAATCAGAAAAAAAACCAAATTCAAAATTCTAATAGCCGACGATGACAACCCGATGCGACAATATCTTAAACAGGAGCTCAAAGATTATTATAAAATTATTGAGTGTTCTAATGGAAAGGATGCACTTGAACTGGTACACCAGCAAAAACCCGATCTGATTTTAAGCGATGTTGTTATGCCGGCAATAGATGGTGTGGCACTATGCCGCAAACTGAAATCGAACCCGGCTACCAGCCATCTGCCTATCGTATTGATAACCTCGAAAGCTCAGAACGAGGATCTCCTTAATGCTCTGGATGTTGGAGCCGATGCATATTTTGTAAAACCATTTAACCTGGAACTCCTCAAAAGAAACATCTTCAACCTCCTCAACAATCGCGAGAGAATAAAGATTAAGTACAGTCCGGGCGGTAATATTAACGTAGAAGAAAAGAAAGTTCCTTCGGCCGATGATGCCCTTATGAACAGGATAATGCAAGTGATAGAATTAAGATTATCTGATCCTAAGCTCAATGCGGAAGATTTAAGCAAAGAAATAGGAATGAGCAGGGTGCATCTCTTTAGAAAACTGAAAAAAATTACAGGGCAATCACCCAGCGATTTCATCAAAAACATAAGGCTCCAAAAGGCAGCCCAATTACTTGAGGGAAACAAAGGATTTATCAAGGAAGTCGCCTTTGAAGTTGGTTTTACCTCATTATCTTACTTTTCGCGGTGCTTCCATGAGTTTTATGGCATGAAACCCAGCGAATATAACCGTGGAGCCATCTCAGAAAAAAGAAAAAATGAATCAGTGGCATTATCCTTCTAATTGCGTCTGGTAATCCCATCGATTAAAAAGGAGTTTGGCCGCCCAAGCCCACCCATTATCAATCGGCCTATGTCCTTTCAGCGGCATTTTTGAGCAGACCCTCATCAGCTGGAAGGCATTTTTACTTAGGAGAATTTTTGCCATTGAAAAATTTTTCTTTATGCAAAAATAAATTGCATGAAAATTTGCCGCTCCGGAGCCAAAACCTACTGAATATATGCTCAAAATTCCTGAAAAATGATTCCGGAAAAAATTTTCAGATTGTAACATTTCAGGTTGAAGATCGTCTGATGTAAGGCCAACTGCCAAAGCGGAATTTGGCATATTATTTGACAACACTTTAGTGTTCACGAAACCAGCTCCGGCAATTATGACAATACTCTTAATTATGTTTAATGTTTTATAAATTTTATTAAACATTTTTTAATTTCTTTCAAACAATTAGCATGTTTACCTGTTTAGACCAATAGTGATAAAGCAACTGACAACGAAAGATGGTTCAATTACAAACGAGTAAACAAAATAAGGTTTCCGGGCTCACAAGGATTTTTAAAAAGTGACAAAACACAAATCATAGGTTTTAAAAATCGCTGCTTTCACACACAAAACACCAGAATTAGTTTTACAATTACCAATTTCTCTTAGTCATTATGAATTACAAAGTCGCATTACTTATATTGTCAATTTTTCTTTCTTCAACAGGATTGGGTTATTCCAATGCTTCGCAAATAAACATTAGTGTAACGGACAGAGACAGGAACCCTTTGCCCGGTGCCACGGTGCAATTGCTGATACCCGAAAGGGATGAGTCATTTGCTGCTATAACAGATGTGAACGGAATAGCAAGCATGTCTGTTTCCCCTGGAGTTTACAGGGTTGTGGTACGGTTTGTCGGTATGGCTCCCATTGATGAGCCACTGGAAATTGTGCCAGGTCAGAACCAATATTTCTTTACGCTTCAGGATGATACACAAGCACTTGCAGAAGTAACGGTTACTGGCCGTCGTCCGCTCATAAGGCAGGAAGGCGACAAAGTAATCATTGACCCCGAGCCCCTTGCCAATATCAGCACCAACACCCTTGAGGTACTGGAAATGACTCCGGGTCTGTTTGTTGACCCCGAGGGAGGCATTTTTCTGAACAGCGCTACCCCTGCCGCAATTTATATTAACGGAAGGCTTCAAAGAATGAGTCAGCAGGACATCAACAATATTTTGCGCAGCCTGCCTCCCGGCAGCGTGCAGCACATCGAAATAATCCGTACACCATCCACAAGGTTCGATGCAGCAAGTTCAGGCGGTATTATCAACATTGTACTTAAGCAAGGTATGCGCATAGGCAGGTTTGGCTCGGTAAGCACCGGTTTCAATCAGGGAGTTTCGGGCAACAGGTTTGCCTCTTTCAGCCTCAACAACAGCAACGACAGAATTACATCCTTTATTAATGCCGGCATAAACACTAATGGCGTAACCGAGGATCTGAATTCAATCCGATTCATGCCCCTTGATGCCCAGCTGAGCCAAACTTCGGTAAACCGTCAAAACAACACCTCCGGTAACTTAGGTTTAGGACTAACTTTTGAAGTAAACCCTGATATTACAATTACTTACGACGGGCGCTTCACCGGCGGATTGCGGTCTTCAGTGGCAAACAACCGAAATTTCATGGGCACTGAAGTAAACAATAGCCTCTTTAGCGAAAACTTAAACCTGCTCAACAATAACGGGCAATTCATAAATCTACAGCAAGATTTGGGCTTCAGATGGGAGCTCGATACACTTGGCTCTGAATGGGACACCAGGATGGGATACGGGTTTGGGAACAATATTGCAGAACAAGAATACACCCATTCGTTTGTTTTTCCTTCATTTCCCTCCAGCTCGGGCTTGGGAGACAGCCGCTTTGCACGAAACTCATTCCTGTTTCAGTCCGATTTCACTTACCATTTCAATGATGCCATCATGATTGAGGCGGGATTGAAAAGCACTTGGGTTGATTTTTCCAGCGATTCCGAATTCTTTATCAACGACAATGGCAATATGCTGCCCGACGGCAGGCGCACCAACTCATTTCTTTATACCGAAAGAATCAATGCATTTTACACCCAGGCAACTTTCAACCTGCCTGCACAATTGACTCTCAAAACGGGCTTCAGGATAGAAAACACTATTATGGACGGCAACCAAACCGTACCTACCGACACGAATTTTGTAGTAAATCGTACCGATTTTTTCCCTTATGCCTTCTTGAGTCGCAGGCTTTTTGAAATGGCCGGCTTTGAGCTTCGCGGTTTCCTCATTTACCGCCGCACCATAGGCAGGCCCGACTATGCAAGCCTGAATCCTGCCATAAGGTATGTTGACCAGTTTTTGTTCGAAACAGGCAATCCTGCTTTGAAACCGCAGTTTACACACAACATTGAAGCCAATATCAGTTTTGATGATTTCCCGGTGTTTGCAGTGGGGCGCAATTATACCACCGATATATTTTCGAGTGTAATTTACCAGGATCCTGCAAATCCGGAGGTTGCAGTGCGCACTTTTGACAACCTTGGCAGGCGGCGCGAAACTTATTTCAATCTGGTTGGAGCTATTCCTCCTGGAGGGACATATTTCTTTGCAATAGGAGCTCAATACAACATTAATGAGTTCGATGGGTTTTATGAAAATCAACCACTGAGCTTCAGCAGGGGAAGCTGGAGGTTTTTCACATTCCACCAACTGCGTCTGGGCAGGACTACCCGGGTAAACCTGAGTGGATTTATGATGACCAACGGGCAACAAAACTTTTATGAGCTCAACACTTTCGGCCAATTGAACATAGGGTTAAGTCAAACCTTTCTCAATCAACGGCTGAGCATTACCCTGAATGCCAGGGATGTGCTACGCACCATGGTAACACAATTCAGCCTTAACCAGGGAACCATGCAATTGCAGGGCGACCGTTATACAGACAACCGCAGGATTGGAATCAATATCCGATACAATTTTGGTATTGGCAACCGTCCCGAGCGCAGGAATATGATGCAGTTTGATATGGAAGAGTAAAGCGGAGCAAACAAGCCACATATAAACCTTCCGGGCTATTTCCTTACAAATATGTTGTAGAACTACGCAAATGGTGGCCTATCACCCACCTGAGCAGGGGAACAACATTTCAAAAATCTAAAAAGCCCAAAGTATATCTCTGAATACCAATAAAGCATGTGTAAGTTTACACATTGTTAATGCAAATTTGAGCATGAACAGTTTTTTATGATTTTTTGGGATGTGGCCTGCAACTTGGATAATCCGCAAAAATCATATATTTGTGGTTACTCTGTTTAAAACAAAAACAAAACTATCTTTTGCAACTTGGAGCCCTCGTTTTTTTACAAACCCTACCGTTTTAAAAATCAACCGCAAATCATTGTAAAAATTATGAAAAAGCCATTTATACATCTT
>DATIKK010000169.1:0-20080 GCA_035477635.1 Bacteroidales bacterium
ACGGATTTTATCGGGGTATTTATGCTTGTAGTCAATGCAAATTTCGCGGGTGCGATCGGTTGAAAGGTCTTCGCCAATAACCAATTCGAAATGAAAATCGGTTTGTTGCATCAACACCCCTTCAATGGCCTCACGAATAAAAAACTCATGATTGTATGATATCATGCAAACCGACACCATTTTACCCGACATATTTCAGCAAATCTTTTTTTCTTTCCTTAATAAACTTTGCCGGAATGCCGGCATATACACCCCAGGATTCAAGAGTTTTGTTAACAAGCGACATGGCTCCTACTACAGTTCCTTCCTTTATGGTTAGATTTTGAAGCACAACTGATGAAGCTCCAATCTGGACGAAACGCTCCAGGGTAACAGGCCCTGAAATTACCCGTGTGGTTCCAGCCGGAGCCATAGGGCCAATCAAATAATCGCCACCAAAATCATCAACGGCGCTGAAAATAGTAACCCTTGGTGAAACACCGGAATAATCGCAAAGTTTTATTAATTCCCTTCCATATAAGGCTGAATATGCCGATATATGCACAAAACTTCCAACCTCTATATTCCCTGAAAGCATGCAAAAATCATCAATGCGTACATTGCTGCCTATTTTGATTGTTTTGGGAGAAAAGAAACTAGCTTTGCGGCTAATCAATACATTTTGCCCATACTCCCGAAAGCCTGTTTCTTTTAATTCTTCCTCTGACAAGAACGAATTGCATGATTCCATAAGTCATTTGTTTTGGAAAACATTAATGATTTTTTCAAGTATTTCACCTTCCAACCCCGGATAAATCGGCAGGCAAAGAACCCGATCAGCAATTTGGTGGCTGATTTGAAGGTTTTGGGCGGTGGCCGAAGGCAAGTCTGAATAAGTGGCAAAAGCGCTGATCAGTGGATAGAAATACCTTCTTGAGTAGATATCCTCTCTTTTTAATGCTTCATAAACCTCATCGCGACCTTTACCAAAACGCTCGCCATCGATCAAAACCGGATAATATGCATAATTGTGTTCCAAACTCAGGGGAATCGCGGGCAACGATATGCCTTCAATGCCCTGCAGCCCTTTGTGGTAGGCCTCGAAAATTGATGCCCTGCCGGCAATGGCATTTGGGAGGTATTGCAGTTGCAACAACCCCAGTGCGGCCTGAAACTCGTTCATCTTGGCATTAATGCCTGGTTCCACCACAGTAGTTTCGCCCCTGAATCCGAAGTTTTTCAGGTTGTCAATATGCTCCTTCATTTCGGCCGTATGGCACACTATGGCCCCCCCTTCAAAGGTATTGAACACCTTGGTGGCGTGAAAGCTCAGTATAGACAGATCGCCAAAGCCGGCCAGATGTCGGCCCTTGTATTTGGAGCCGAATGTATGTGCTGCATCATAAATTACTTTAAGTCCTGTTTTTTGGGCAATCTCCTGTATTCTTTCAACCTTGCAGGGGTAGCCATACACATGCACCGGCAAAATCGCTGTGGTTTTGGGTGTTATTGCTTCTTCAATTTTTTTCGGGTCAAGGGTAAAAGTTTCAGGTTCAATATCAATAAATACGGGCTGTATATTGTTCCACCAAAGGGCATGGGTAGTGGCTACAAAGCTGAAAGGAGTTGTTATAACTTCGCCTTTTATGTTCAACGCCTGCAATGCCGTTACCAAGGCCAGGGTGCCATTCGAAAAAAGGGAAATATAAGGTACCTCCAGGTATTCACATAGTTTCTGCTCCAGTTCCTGATGAAAAGGGCCGTTGTTGGTTAGTATTCTGCTGTCCCATATCTGCTCTAAGTAAGGGAGAAACTCTTCCAGAGGGGGAAGGAAAGGCCTGGTTACGAAGATGGGGGTTTTAGTCATTAGTCATTGGTAATTAGTCATTGGCAATTGGTAAAAATGGTCACCAGCGATCATTTCCTTTTCAGCAACATACAAAACAGATTGTTTATGAATACCTGCCATGTGAAAATTTTCAATTCCAAAATCATTTATGCTGTATTCTTTAGTTTTAAATCCCGATGCCTGTAATTTTCTTTTGAACCCTTCTTTTGAATATATACGAACATGATCATCCTGTCCGAAATGTTTCCATTTCTCATACGGTGCAAAAATTTTCGGATTCTCATAATCATCTTTAAGGTGCAGGAATATAGGCGCCATTATAATTGACTTACCACCTGGCTTTAATACTCTGTACAATTCACCAATTGCTTGTAAATCCTCAACAATGTGCTCAAGCACATGAGAGCAAATTATAAAGTCGAAAGCATTGTCATCATAAATATACATGTTTTTTATATCTAAACTATCATCCACATTTTGCATCATTAAACCGGCTGTCCGGTAATATATTTCAGGGAATCTTAGGTTTAGGTATTTCTGCAGTGATAAAGATGGGGCAATATCCAGAAAACGGAATTGTTTACTGTTAATTATAGAAGAGAACTTATTGAAATATAAAGCATAAAGCCTTTCGCGGTCAGAGGCGCCGCAAAACGGACAAGAATAAAAAGGAATATTGAGTGTCTCGGCCATAAAAATTGGATGGATAAAACCGTTTTCACTCCATTGCTTTATATATTCCAGTGAAAGGGGTAAAAATGTGCTGATTCGCTTATTGCAAACAGGACAATAAAACTTTGAGTTTTTTTTAATGTATCTTACAGGTGCAGGAATTGCCTTTGCTATACCCAGTAATACCTTAACAGAATCTTTTAATCTGTTTATGAGTTGGTTATTCATTCGATTTGCTAATTAACCTTTTTGCAAATATCAGATTATGACGGGAAAAAGGTCGTCTGAACATATGCGACAAAATAAAAAAAAGCTACTTTCTTTTCTTTCAAATCTATTTAGAGGGATATTGGGTAAATCTGTAGCTCTACCTGTCAAATATATACAGAAAAGCATTGCGCAGGTATGACCGAATAGTTTGAAACTCCGGAATCTTATACCAATACAAATTGGGTGATAAAACCCCAAGTTTTTGCCAAAAGGATTGCTCTCTTTTTAGCAAATCAGCTAATAAAATTTTCCTGCGCTTCAAAATTTTTAATCGTTCTTCGGAAATGATTTTCGGGTTGTTCTCGAAAAAGTGCAATACACTATTATTCCTTTTAGATTTTTCCGTAAGGATTTCCATTAACGCCTGTTTCTGTTTACGGAATTTAACAGGCATTAAACTTTGCTCAAAAACACTCAGATTGGCTCCGATTTGCTGATGAGCATGTTGTCTATACAAAATCAAGGGTTTGTCAATAAATTGCAATTCCCCACAGCATGCAGCCAAGGTGGCAATCCAGCCATCGTGCAAATAGGATGCGGCCTCAGGGAAGGGCATATAATGCAGCACTAAAGATTTACGGAATGCCATGGTAGCACCTGTTGCATGATATTTTGACAACAACAAATACATGGAGTATTTGTTTCTGAAAAATAATTGCTGATCAATAGTGTTAAAATTGATTCTTTGGAACATAGATACTGCCAAATCTTGTAGGTTTTCATCTACAATTTTGGCATTTGTGAATACTACGGAATATTTAGTCTTTTCAAATGATTCTAATAAACATTCTGCCTTATCAATCAGCCAAATATCGTCTTGGTCACTTAAAAACACAATTTCTTCATCACACAGTTGAATGGCTTGTTCAAAATTCTTTATTACTCCAAGCCGGAGGGGATTGACTTTGTGTTTCCAGTGCACTGAGGGATGGTTTCTGATAAACTCAGCCACTACTGTATTTGTTCCATCGGTTGACCCATCATCACTAACCACAATTTGCCGGGGTGGCATGCTTTGATGCAATATGCTTTCAATCTGTTCGGCTAAGTATTTTGCTCCATTGAAGGTGCAGATGGCTATTGAGTAGGGCATGAAGAGATAGGTTATATTAAAGATTTACAAAAATTACAAAATGTCTTTTTAAATTTAAGCATATAAAGCGAATTAAGATTTTTATAACTTAAATAATTAAAATTGTATGCTTTAATGATTTTCATAATGTTTTCGTTTTTATGAAGATGTTTTGAAGTAAGGTAGATTTTAGTGCCATTGAATCTTTCTAAATTGTGCGTTCTAATCATTGAATTATTTAAAAATCTGTAATTGAAATAAACCTTTGATTTGTAAATTATTTTTGCATCATTGAAAGATAATTTTAACCACAAATCCCAATCCTCCCAACCCATAACAGGCATCATATCATCATATAGACCTAAGTTAATTAAAGTTATTTTATTAAAAATTGCACAAGCATCAATATGGTTGTCTTTGAGCAGCTTTAGCAGGTCAATTTCACCCTGCACTTGAACTTTATTTACTTCTCCAAAGAATCTTGCATCTCCATATAAAGCATCAAATGACTGGTTGGTCTGGATTAGATTGAAAAAATCCGTTAAAAACACTTCTTCCACATAATTATCAGCATCAAGCATTAAAACGAAATCTGCCTGTGCTGTTAATATCCCATTATTCCTTGCTTTTGCCAGTCCAAGATTTTCCTGATTAATAATTACATATTTGTTAGTGTCCAAGCCGGCAATGTAATCGTTGGTAAATTCGTCGGTCGAGCCATCATTAATTATTATTACTTCAATTTGGTCTCTTTTGGGGCTATTATCCAAAGATGCCAATGCCTCAGGCAAGTATTGCCCGTGGTTAAAGCAGGGTATTATTGCGCTTAGTTTATACTCCATGTTTAGCATTTTTTTGCCACAACAACATAGTTGGTTGTGTTCACATCATCAAAATATTTCTTATCAAGCCAATGGAAAAATCGATTGTTCCATTTTCTGAACCATTTTCTTCTTACTATTTCTTGAGGTAAAGTATGAATTACCATTTGACCAAACAAAGCCCATTTCCCTCCGTTGGGATTGATTTCGACAATTTCAAATCCGGCATTTTCCAAAATATACTGAAAACCAAACTTCGTGAACCTGTAGTAATCATGTGGTGCTTCATGTATATGCCAATACATAGGGCCTGATAGAATCATTATACCCCCTTTTTTCAAGATTCTAAATGCCTCACCAAGCATGCCTCTATAATCGGCAACATGCTCAATGGTTTGGGTGGACACAACTGTATCCATACTTAAATCTGCCAGAGGAATACTGGATGCATCACATATAATGTCAACCAAATTCTCGCTTGACTGTACTACATCACACCCCAAATAATTTTCGCAGTGAGCAAATAATTCTTGGTAAGGTTTATTTCCACAACCAATATCCAATACTTTCCCATTGGCATATTGGCTAATAGAACTTTTTAGTGCTTCAATTAAAGGTGCTAAAACCAAAAAATAAGAATCCGATTTATTCACCTGCCTGAAATCCATAAACCGCGATAATTTTTCAGGCCTCTTATTGTTTTCCACTGTATTTTATTTTTCTTTCGATTTTTTTTAAAAGTATCCCTAAATAGTATCCTGCCCCAACCCGGCCGTTTTCAATATCGTCAACTTTAGACTTTAAGGCACTGACCTTTCGCAAATAGGGCTCAGGGTGCACAATATCATAAATTGCTTTACTTGGCTTTGCCTTTGTGAAAACCAAAATATTTTGCCTGTACCAATACTCAATACTCTCATTATCCCATATCATTCTTCTGATAAAATTGTCGGGATACAGTTGAAACTTTGCAAACTTTTCAATCCAATAAGAAGGCCATTGCTCATTTACATGGTTTTCGCCTTCCTGAAGCGGAATCGCTGCCGAAAAAACAATAACATCTCCATGATTTACAAGGGATTTAACGAAATTATCAGCAAATTCTTCTGATATATGTTCGGCTACTTCAAGAGAGACTACCAAATCAAATTTCCTGCTTAAATTCAGTTCGTAGCTAAGGTCTGCAGAAAGGAAATGTTCTTCCTCGATAAATTTTCTTAGCAAATTTCGGTCAACCCAATCTCCATCAACCCCCAAAACCGTTTTCACTCCTAAATCCCTGAAAACAGAAAGCCAGGTTCCTATGCCACAACCCACATCCAATACACTCTCAGGCTTAAATGCCTCCATGATAATAGGGACAACAATTTCTGCTGTCGTTATGTTGTATGTATCTAAAGTATGGTTGAAGTGCATCTCGAAATTATTGAACAGAAAAATTTATATTTTTCAAAAAAACCTTGTTTAAATTCTTGTCAATCACAAAGCCAGTGTTATAAAAATCAGTGTTTTTCACTATAAAATTGAAGGCATTTTTAAAAATAGTTTCATTTCCATAATTGTTTCCCCAATATAAATCAACAGTGTAATGGTCTTCAGTGTAAATAGGAAAGTCCTGAATTTCTACCTTAACCGTTTTGAGTACATTCTTTTTGATTTTTAATTCAGTGCCCAAATGATAGTTGTTTAATCCAATTATAGAGTCCCCCAAGCTATTTTTGACCACAAATCCAAAAGTGAATTTTTCATAATCCACGGCGTTGATTGCCTTTATTTCAATCCTAAAGCTGCAACCAGGGTACAAAACATTTGTCGGTTGACTGTCGCAGAAAGTCTTAATGGATAAGAACTCATGCTTTCGAAGCTCAAAGTCTGGCTGTCCAAATTTAAAAACTCCATTTGAAATCTGGTTAGGGTTAATGGTCTCAATAAAAATTTTCGTATAAAAATCAACCACATCGTTAACCTCTCCGACTTTTGAAATTCCGCCATTATTAAGTAAAACCGCTGAATTGCAAATGGTTTTAATGGAACTCATATTATGGCTTACAAACAAAACAGTCCTTCCTGCTCCCCTGCTCACATCCTGCATCTTCCCAATGGCCTTTCTCTGAAATTCCGCGTCGCCCACAGCCAGCACTTCATCCACGAGAAGGATTTCGGGTTCCAGATGAGCAGCTACCGAAAAGCCCAATCGCACAACCATCCCACTGGAATAGCGCTTTACGGGTGTATCAATATACTTCTCCACCCCTGCAAATGCGATTATCTCGTCGAGTTTGCGGGTTATTTCGTGGCGGGTCATTCCCATAATGCTGCCGTTCATATATATGTTTTCCTTGCCGGTCATTTCCCAGTGAAACCCGGTTCCCACCTCCAGCAGGGATGCCAAGCGGCCTTTGTAGCGGACTTGTCCTGTGGAGGGGCTTGTAACCCGTGAGAGGATTTTGAGCAGGGTGGATTTACCCGACCCGTTTTTGCCTATAATGCCCACGATATCGCCCTTTTCTATTTCCAGATTGATGTTTTTCAATGCCCATACAAACTCCGATCCTGCTTTCACCGAGCGGTCGTTTACCTCGCCAATCCTCAGGTTGGGGTCTTCCTTACCAAGTACATTCATGGTCCACCACCGCTTCAAATCGTGGGATAGCGTGCCGGTGCCTATGGTCCCCAGCCGGTATTGTTTGGAAAGGCTCTCGATCTGTATGGCTATGTCGGGCATTATTTCAGAAGTTTATGGCCGATAGTTCATGTTCCGCCCTGTCTTTGTCAGGCTTTATCAACAGACGGATGCATACCGGGCATTTACACGATATCAATAAAGGATTTTTCAATTTTATTAAAAACCACCACGCCCAGCAACAGCAGCAACAACATAAATACCGTGCTGTAAGCAAGCCAGAACCATGAAAAGGAACCGGTGCCCAGAGCGGCAAATTTGAAGGCTTCGATTACTGAACTCATGGGATTGAGCATCACCACCCATTGCTTATTGGCCGGTATGGAACTCAGGGGATAAATAATGGGGGTAACATACATCCAGAGTTGCACTCCAAACTGCAGCAAAAATGTAAGGTCGCGGTATTTGGTGGTGAGAGATGAAAAAATCACCCCAAATCCAAGGCTCAGTCCCGCTGTGATGATGACAAACACAGGCAGCAGAAACAAATAAGCGTTGGGTGCCACCTGAGCGCCGGTGAGGGCAAAATACCCGTACAGGATAACGAACATGGTCGCCTGTATGGCAAGTCGCACCAAATTGGCAATGGTAACCGACAGGGGCACCACCAGCCTGGGGAAATACACCTTGCCAAACACGGCCTGATTGTCAACAAAGACCCTGGAATTGCGGTTGAGGCAATCGGCAAAATAATTCCAGAACAGTATGCCGCTGAAATAAAACAGCGCCTGAGGCAATCCGTCGGTCGAAAGGCCTGCCAGATTGCCAAACACAAACATAAACATGATGGTGGTTAGCACCGGCTGTATCACAAACCAGAGTGGCCCAAGGATGGTTTGCTTATAAAAGGTAACGATATCGCGCCGCACATACATCCCCACAAGGTCCCTGTACTGCCATATCTCCCTGATATTCAGCTCCAAAATGTTCGATTTGGGTTTGATGACCGTAATGGTGTTGCTTTGCATGTGCCGGAAAAAGTTCAGGCAAAAGTAGCAACTTCTTTCAAGATTTTCACCCATAAGGCAAAACCGGATTACAGCATTTACAGAAGCAATGCCCACTCATGACTGGAAAGGGGCAATTTTTAGTTTTTTTGCATTAAACAAGCCCATAGAAATTTGATTTTCCGGCAAAAAACCTTGCTTTTGCATAATCCAAAATTATTAACTTTGAGGCACAGGCCTTTCGGGCGCAGTTATTTCTATTGGCGCACAAGGCTACTGTGGCTTCCAATCTGTAACCCATGTCAACGGCAAAAATCATTTCACTTCTCATAGTGGCTTTTTCGTGTAGCATCCCTATTGCATCATCAGTGATTCCTACCCAGCACCTTCGCCTGTGGCTGCGGGCCGACTCGGGTGTAGTGCATAGCAACGGCGTGGTAGAAATTTGGCAGGATGTGAGCGGCAACGGCAATCATGCCCGGCAGTCCAATGCTGCATTGAGGCCGAGGATTACTGAAAATGTAATGAACTACAAGCCCGCCATTACATTCAGCAATTCTTTTCTGGACATAAATTCCACAATAGGGTTTCAGACGGTTTTTATAGTGGCCAACTATACTGCTGGCGATAACTTCATCGGATTTGCAGGCTTACTGACCCGCAACAGGATTCTTGATGGTAATACCGATTTATTATATGTGGGCAACACGGGAACCTCGAATTTTTGGCCTGCTCCAATAGTTGCCAATACATTTATCAACGGTATCAGAACCGGTTCTTTTGCCCCCTTACAGCAGATGAAAATCATCAGTGGCAATTTAAGCGCCAGAGCCGTCTGGGATGATTTCCGAATTGGCCAGGACCGTGGCATGAGCAGGTTTTGGGCTGGGCATATACTGGAAATTTTGATATTCGATCGGGTGTTTTCCGAAAGTGAGAGAGTGGCTATCGAACGCTATTTAAGCGACAAATATGCTCCTCCAATAAACTTAGGTCCTGATATTTCGATGGCAGATAGTTTTTGCCCGGTGGTTGTATCCACCGGTCCGGGTTTTACCAACCACCTCTGGAGCACGGGGCAAACCTCCCCGTATATCGCAGTCACCTTGCCGGGCACTTACTCTGTTTCGGCCAGAAACGCCTTCGGGTTTTTTTCTTCTGACACTATCAGGGTGCGCTTACCCGTGGTTTCGCTGAATCATTCTACGGTTTCCATCTGTTACGGCGACAGTGTAAGTCTTACGCTCATTGGTATGCAACCGGGCTTTTCGTATTTGTGGAGTACGGGCGCCAATACTCCCACGATCACCGTGAGAACAGCAGGAACCTTCGCCCTTACCGTAACCGATAATCTGGGTTGTTCCATCTCGCTGAGTGCAGTGGTACATGTTGACAACTTTGCCCGTGGTGCCACTCTGGGACCCGACCGTCCGTTTTGCCTTGGCGATGCCCTTTCTTTGGATGGTTCCGGAGCTGCGGTGGAGTTTCTTTGGAGTACGGGAGCCACCGTGCCGTCCATCACCGTCAATGAGCCGGGTTCTTACTGGGTTCGTGCCTTGTCGGCGGCGGGCTGTGTGGCAGTGGATACGGTAATGCTCACTTTCGGTGGGCACAGGCCAACGGCGTTGTTTTCTGCCACCGGGGCCTGCCCGGGTCAGCCGGTATCGTTCACCGACCTGAGCACGGTGGCCTCGGGGGCCGTGGTAGGATGGCATTGGGATTTTCAGGACGGGCATACCTCAACAGAGCGCAACCCTGTGCATACCCCTTCGCGCCCTCCAGGCACGGCCCCGGTAACACTGCAGGTGTTGACTGACGCGGGCTGCCGTCATGCTGAAACTCTGCCTGTGCAGGTGTTTCACAACCCAGAGGTGTCGTTCACGCCCAACCACGCCTGTTCACGCGTACCTTTGCAATTCACCGACACCTCGAGCGACCCCGACCTGGGCGGCATCACGGCATGGCAATGGTCGTTTCACGATGGCAGCGTATCCTCATCACAGAATGCCTCGTTTACCTTCCCACAGGCAGGTTCTTTTCCGGTAACCCTGCATGCCACATCAGCAGCGGGGTGCTCTGCCTCGCTCACCCGCGACATCCTTGTGCGGGATAGCCCTACTATCAATTTTGAATGGACGACCGCCTGCCCGGGCGAACAGGTTCATTTCACGGAGATTAGTAGCGCCCCTGTCTGGGCTCCTATCACGGTACGGGAATGGACATTCGGCGACGGCTACGCCAGCACCCGGTTGAACCCCGCCCACACCTTTCCCTCCGACGGGGTTTTCCCCGTAACTCTCAGCCTGACAGCCTCCAACGGCTGCCGCATCAGCCTCACGAAGGAAGTTACGGTGCACAGCCTGCCCGTGGTGGACTTTGCCATTGCCGACCTTTGCCAAGGATTGCCCCACCGGTTTGTGGACCTAAGCACCGTTGAGCGCAGCACCATTGCCGGGTGGGAGTGGTCGTTTGGCAATCAGGGCAGTTCATCTCTTCAGCACCCCAGCTTCTCCTTCGCAAGTCCGGGGCAGTACGTGGTGCGCCTGGAAGCAGTGTCGGCTGCAGGCTGTCGTAACAGTGTAATTCACAATATAATGGTAAATCCAAAACCCCGGGCCGGCTTTTCATTTTACCCAACAATGGGGGCATCACCCCTGATGGTAACTTTCACCAACACCAGTCAGGGAGCCGTAAGCTATCTGTGGAACTTTGGCGACGGCAGCCCTACCTCTACCCTGCCCGCTCCTGTACACACCTTCCGCACCGATGGCCGCTACAACCTGGAACTCATCGCAACCAGCCCACATGGATGCTCCGATACATTAAGGAAAGAAATCAGGGTGGTACCCTTACGTATTGAGGTATCTGTAACTCACATTGATTACGTATTGCAGGGAGGCTTTTTGGAGGTAAAGGCAAACCTGCTCAACCTGGGTACCCGTGATATTGACACTCTGATTCTTGATTTGCATCTTGGCGGCCGAACACTGATACGAGAACGCTGGATGGGCAGCTTTAGAACAGGAAACATGATAACCCACACGTTTCACGCAAATCTTCCAGTGGACAATTTAGCCCAACATAACTACCTTTGCGTTAGGGCCCAAGCCACAGACTGGCTTCCAGAAGACGAGAATCCCGAAAACAACCGTTTTTGCATTGTATTCTCATCGAAATTCCAGGTTTTCGCTCCTCGCCCCAACCCCATGGTCAATCATTCGGAATTACCAATAAACCTTCCGGTTGAGGGTAACGTGCAGATCACCATCTACAACATTAGTGGCAACCCAATTATCACTTTTCCACCTACCCTTTATCCGGCAGGCCTTAACTTTATTTTTATTCCGGGGGATTTGCTTAGCAGCGGCTCTTACCTTGTCAGGGTAACCTATAACGACCAATCCATCACCCATAAGTTGATGAAAACCCAATGAAACAAGAATGATTCGTAAAACACAAACAAGGATGAAAAAACAAGTCAAAAGGATTTAATCAAAAAAGCATGAGTTTTATCTTGAATGATTCTAATAAATATGTATATTTGCTCTAACTTAGTTGGTTCTAAACCATTAATTAAACAAACCTATGGTGAAGATTTTAACGATTCTCGGCTGGTTGAGCGGCGCCGTCGGTGTGGTAATGATGTTATTGGGAGTAATTTCCGTTTTTGCAGGGGGTGTTTTCCTCGACAGCCACTGGAAAAATTATTTTTATCCCGGAGTAGGGTTCGTAATCCTTGGGGTTTTCGGGTTTGTAGCAACATGGCACTACAAGGAATGTGAGTGCGAATGCCACGATAAACCGAAGGAGTAAAGCATTCGGGTACCTTATACCGTGTTGCCTTTTACCAGCACCCTCCCGGTCATATCCTCGGGGATAGGTAATCCCATTATGTGTAAAATGGTTGGTGCAAGGTCGGCAAGGCGTCCGGGGTGGATGCTTTCGAACTGACTACTAATAAGCCAACAAGGTACCGGGTTGGTAGTGTGGGCGGTGTTTGGTGACCCGTCAGGGTTTACCGCAAAGTCAGCATTGCCGTGATCGGCAGTAATGATCACCTGGTAGCCTTTACTGCGAGCCGCTTCTACTGTTTCTTTAAGACAAAGGTCAACTGTCTCCACTGCCTCCTTTATAGCCTGATAAAACCCGGTATGACCAACCATGTCGGCATTTGCAAAATTTAGGCAGATAAAATCGAATTGTTCACTTTTGATGGCTTCTACTACCTTGTCCTTCACTTCGATGGCGCTCATTGCCGGCTGAAGGTCATAAGTAGCAATCTTAGGGGAGGGCACCATGATCCGGCTTTCTCCAGCAAAGGGCTCTTCACGTCCCCCGTTGAAAAAAAATGTAACATGCGGGTATTTTTCAGTTTCTGCAATGCGGAGCTGCGTCTTGCCTTTTGAAGCCAACTCCTCGCCCAAAGTGTTTGAAAGGTCATCTTTTTCATAAATTACCTGAACATTTTTAAATGTCTCGTCGTAACGAGTCATGGTAATATAATGAAGTGGCATGGTTTTCATACCATATTCGGACATATCATTTTGAGTAAGTACAGTTGTAATTTCACGCAAACGGTCGGTGCGAAAATTAAAACAGATCACCACGTCTCCTTCAATTATCGGTGCAAGCGGTTTCCCATTATTGTCGGTAATTACTTTTGGGGTAATGAACTCATCGGTTATACCGGCAGCGTATGATGCTTCAATTGCCTTTAATAGGTTGTTAAACCGCTCGCCTTTCCCATAAAGGAGCATGTCGTATGCAAGTTTAATACGCTCCCACCGTTTGTCGCGGTCCATAGCATAATATCTTCCGCAAACACTAGCCACTTTGCCGGCCGAGGTTTCAAGATATTTTTGAACATCAGTAAGAAATCCTGATCCGCTGCGCGGGTCTGTATCCCGTCCATCAGTAAATGCGTGAATGTATAATTGATCAAAATCCTTTTCTTTGGCAACATCACAAAACCCAAAAAGATGATCCATGGCCGAGTGAACACCTCCGTCAGATACTAATCCAAGCAAATGTATCTTTTTTCTATTTTTTATGGCATAATCAAATGCCTGATTAACAACAGGTTCTTTGTGGAAGGTACGTTCCTTTATTGCCTTGGAGATTTTTACAAGCTCCTGATATACCACACGGCCTGCCCCTATGTTAAGGTGCCCTACTTCAGAGTTTCCCATTTGTCCATTTGGTAGCCCAACATCTTCTCCCGATGTCCTTAACAATGTGTTGGGAACTGTATTTGAAAGGTGCCGGGTAAATGGAACATCTGCATGGTATATAATGTCGGAGGCGCTTTGGTCGCCTATGCCCCAACCATCGAGAATTATCAATAGAACTTTTTTCTCAGACATACTTATTTTGGTTAAGGTTAAGGTTAAGATTTAGGTTTAGGATAATAAAAAGTATAATTTTTTCGGGTATTGAACCAACAAGTTAGAGTTACCCTGTTGATCTGATAGCGTCAACTGGCTCAAGCCGCGATGCTGTCCACGCGGGCACAAATCCTGATACCACACCAATAATGGCAGAAACATTCAAGCCCAGAAGGACGTTTCCCAAGGTAAGACTGAAATCCATTCCGGCAAGGGTTGAAAGTAAGGCAGCAACGCCAAAAGTAAGAAGCAGGCCAACAGACCCTCCCAGCAGGCTAAGAAAAACTGCTTCGAAAAGGAATTGCATCAGAATGAATATATTTTTCGCACCGAGTGCTTTTTGAATACCTATTATGCTGGTACGCTCCCTGACCGAAACAAACATGATATTGGCAATTCCGAATCCTCCTACAAGTATTGAGAAACCCCCGATTATCCATCCTGCCAGTGAAATGACCGCAAACAAACTATCAGTTTGCCTGGTAAGAAGGCTTGTTTCGTTAAGGGCGAAATTGTCTTCGGCAAGAGGTTTTAGACGACGTATAGCACGCATGGTTCCGGTAAGGTCGTCGATCAATTCCTCGTTCGAAATGCCGGTTCTTGCTCTTGCCATGATTTGCGGATTGTAGCCCTCACTATTTACGTTAATAAACCTATTAAGGTATCCTACAGGTGTGAGCACCCAATCGTCGTGGCTTTCGCCGAAAGTGCCTGTTCCTTCGCGTTGGAAAACGCCAACTACTAATGCTTCCCTCCCAAAAAACCTCACCTGCCGACCAATGGGGTCTGACTCACCAAAAAGTGCCTCGGCAATTTCGATTCCCACAACAACCACATTCCTTCCACCTACAAGCTCTGCCTGCGAAAGATACCTTCCCTGACCAATGTTAACGGTTCGCACCTGATCATATCCCTCTGAAACACCAACCAGGCTTGCATTTTCAACACGGTTTGCGCCATACTCTATGTTTGTAGATACGCTTGCCAGAAAAGCAGCAGACTCTACAGTGTATGTGCGCCTGGTAATTTCTGAAAGCTCACGAAGATGAGGCACGGGCCGGTTCATGAAGCGCCACCATTGGAAATCACCCTCAAACACCCATGGCCATTTCTGAATATAAACGACGTTGGTTCCCAATGCATTTATACTGTTCCGAACCTGACGCTCGAGCCCATCAAGAACCGAAAAAACCAGGATTATGGAAAAAATACCTATAGTAATACCCAGCAGCGTGAGAATGGTCCTGAGTTTGTTGGCCATAACCGACACGATGGCAAATCTTGCACTTTCCTTTATAATTCGGGCAAAAATGATCATTGTTTTTTACATGTTTAGCTTTTCTTGAGAAATCGCATTAATTCCGTGGCATAAACAAACTTGTTCAACTCAGAATTGTCGGTATATAAAATTTCTTCGCGGGTTCCCTCCCACCATAGTTCCCCTTTAAATAGAAATGAAACCTTGTCGCCTATTTCCATCACTGAATTCATGTCGTGGGTGTTGATAATGGTAGTAATATTGAACTCCTTGGTAATTTCGCTAATCAGGTTGTCGATTATGATAGCTGTGCGTGGGTCGAGACCAGAATTTGGTTCATCGCAAAAAAGAAAATTTGGGCTGTTGGCTATGGCCCGGGCTATAGCCACCCGTTTTTTCATGCCACCGCTCAACTCTGAAGGATAAAGATGATTTACGTTTTCAAGGTTCACCCGTTTTAGGCAAAAATTTACCCTTTCTCGTTTTTCTTCGCGGGTCATGTTGCTGAACATATCCAAAGGGAACATAATATTTTCTTCTACAGTCAGGGAATCGAAGAGTGCACCTCCCTGAAAAAGCATTCCGATTTGCTGCCTGATTATTTGGCGTGCAGCAAAATCCATACCCGTAAATTCCAGATCATCATAAAAGATTCTTCCTGAATCGCAGTCTAAAAGTCCTACAAGACATTTCATTAATACTGTTTTTCCAGACCCGCTTTGTCCGATAATCAGATTCGTTTTCCCCTGTTCAAAGCTGGTAGAAACATTTTTTAGAACAGGTACTTCGTCGAAATTTTTCGAAACATCTTTCACCCTTATCATACCAGCAATAATTGAGTAAGGAGTACATTGAAAAAAAGAATGTAAATACTGCTCATTACTACGGCTTTAGTGCTTGATTGCCCAACCTCAAGCGCTCCGCCTCTGGTATAAAAACCATAGTAACCCGATATTGTGGTAATAATAAAGGCAAAAAACACCGTTTTTATCAGTGCATAAGCAACGTCAAAAGGCGCAAAATCGAACAATATTCCATACATATAATGGCCAACAGGAAGCACATTGGTAATTGAGGCGGCTAACCAACCTCCAAAAATTCCGAGGAACATACTGATTATTATCAGGAGAGGATTTATTATCAAAGCTGCAATTACTTTAGGTAAAATAAGGTAGCCGGCCGAATTGACTCCCATAATTTCCAATGCATCAATCTGCTCAGTAACGCGCATTGTACCTATTTCGGAAGCTATTCTGGAACCCACCTTTCCAGCAAGAATTAAACTTATTATTGTTGGTGAAAACTCAAGTATAATGGCCTGACGGGTTGCAACTCCTATTGCGAAAATGGGAAGCAAGGGATGCGCGGCGTTAAAGGCGGTCTGAATAGTTAGTACCGCTCCCATAAAAATTGAAGTTATGCCTACAATACCCAGGCTTTGCAAACCCAGATTGTCAATCTCTACGATAATTTGTTTCCAGTAAATAAATGCTTTTTCAGGCTTTTTAAATATCTTGGCTAATAGCATCAAATACCTGCCCGCATGTAAAAAGAATTTCATTGGCTAATTGAAACGGAAATGCTAAAGTACTCATTATTTACGTTAACATTTAAGAAAAAGGCCCGGAGATATACCCAGGACCCTTATTTTATTAATTTTGAAACAATGTTAATATGAATGGAAAAATAATGTCGTTTATTAATTTGCAAAGAAGAAATGTACTGTTCATTCTCATTGCAGGCATGTTTTTATTGAGTTCGTGCGCTACAAACCGGTGGGGTCGCAGGTGCAGTTTTTGTTCAAATATACAAATGCAACATACTACGGTGCAAAACCTGGAACATGCCAGAGGCGAATAGCAAAACACTTGACCAATTTGTTCCCATTGAAGCCCTTGATGAGGTTAACCGATACATTAACGCATACCAGTTACAGCTCTGGGTTAAAAGCAAGCGTTTTGGTAAACTGGGTGATTTCAGGCCGCAAAATAACGGACGTGCGGCGCGAATCTGCATAAATGGGAATCTGAATGTTTATTCATTTTTACTGGTATTTTTGCACGAAATTGCCCATGTGATTGTTTTTAAACAATTTGGAAATTCCTTATCTGCACACGGTAAGTTATGGAAAGACACATTCGGTTATCTGCTAAGAGATTTTGCTCACAAAGGTTATTTTCACTATTCTCTTACTGAGGCCATCCTCTCCTATTCCTACCGTGTGAAGGCCTCGGGGATTGGCTGCCCCAAGTTGCAACGTCTGTTGTACGCATTCGATAACCACCACCCTAAAGAAGCCAGGGAGGCCTTTCTTGAAGACCTGCCCGAGACCAGTCTGTTTTTGACAAAAACAGGTCGTCTGTTTCGCAAGGAGAAAAAAATGCGAACAAGATACCGTTGCTTTTCAGTGGATAATAGAAGGTATTACCTTTTCCACCCAATGACCCTTGTGCTAAAGTATTACATATCAGACCAGGCGGAGACGTTTGATAAGGTTTATGCCACGCCCATTAACTAACTTTTGCGGTTGCTTAAAAAACTTTTTATCTAAAATCCAAACCGAACCCTGATGGAAAATCAAAATTTACACAACTATGCAGTTATAATGGCCGGAGGCATCGGTGAGCGGTTCTGGCCTTTAAGCCGCAGCACACGCCCGAAACAGTTTATAGACATTCTTGGCACGGGAAAATCACTAATCCGTCAAACTTATGAACGATTTCAGGAATTCCTTCCGCATGAAAATATCTTTGTTATTACAAATGAAAAATTTCTTTCACTTGTAGTGGAGCATATTCCTAACATTGATTTAACGCGGATTATCTGTGAGCCCACCCGAAAAAATACTGCTCCGTGTGTGGCTTATGCCTCCTGGAAAATTCACGCAATGGATCCAAAAGCCTGCCTTGTTGTAGCCCCTTCTGACCATGTCATCCTGAAGGAAAAAGAATTTGGGAGAATTATTACTTCCGCCATGAATGCAGCTTCGGTCAAACCATGGCTTTTTACTTTGGGGATAACCCCAAGTCGCCCTGATACTGGTTATGGCTACATTCAGTTTAAACAGGGTAAGCCATGGGCTGAGGATGAAAACCTCAGAAAAGTAAAAACCTTTACGGAAAAGCCAAACATTGAACTTGCAGAATCGTTTCTTAAAAGCGGTGATTTTTTATGGAACAGCGGCATTTTCATTTGGTCTGCCCAGGCAATAATTGACGCCTTCGAAAAATACCAGCCAGAGATTAGTTTTGTGTTTCGGGAGGGCGAAGGAAAGTACAACACTCCCAACGAGGCAGCGTATATTAGCACAGCATTTTCAGCCTGCAAAAGCATCTCAATAGATTATGCCATTATGGAAAAAGCTGATAATGTTTACGTAATTGCATCAGATTTTGGATGGTCTGACCTTGGCACATGGGGTTCGCTGTTCGATTTACGACAGCACGACAAATATCAGAATGCCGTGATGGGCAACAATGTGATGCTCTATGAGGCAAACAACTGCATAGTAAATGTTCCTGACGAAAAGCTGGTTGTTTTGCAGGGGCTCGACGATTACATAGTGGCCGAATCAGATGGGGCGCTGCTGGTTTGCCGGAAAAGCCAGGAACAGGAAATACGTCGGTACATAAATGATATCCGTCAAAAAAAAGGAGATACCTTTGTATAATACCCATCAATTAGCCTTTAATTTTGAAATTAAACTTCAAGCTTCATGATTAAAAGATTTTTCCTAAGTTTTCTTTTGGCAGTTGCCCTTGTGCCAATGGTTGCCAAAGCCGATGAAGGTATGTGGCTTCCGTGGCAAATGGATGATGCCCTGATGCAACGCATGCAGGCCATGGGCCTGAACCTTACCCGCGAACAAATTTTCAGCACCGACCAGCCCAGCATCCTACATGCCATTGTTAGCATTGGCGGTTGCACGGCCGAAATGATTTCTGACCAGGGACT
Source organism: Bacteroidales bacterium (assembly GCA_035477635.1). Classification (GTDB taxonomy): domain Bacteria; phylum Bacteroidota; class Bacteroidia; order Bacteroidales; family UBA7960; genus UBA7960. Next base: position 18,890 of record DATIKK010000169.1, read on the forward strand.
TATGCTCACCAACCACCACTGCGCCACCGGACGCATACAAGCCCACAGCACCCTGGAACGCAATCTGCTGCGCGATGGGTTTTGGGCCCAAACCAAAGCAGACGAACTGCCCAATCCGGGCATGGTGGCACGGTTTATTGTGAGGGTAGAAGATGTTACGCAACAGATGAACACGGTGCTGCGCCCCGAAATGACTGAAGCGGAACGGGCCATGGCCATCCGCACCAACAGTGCCGAACTGGAGAGAGCAGCAGTAAATGGCACCCACTACACAGCAACCGTAAGACCCATGTTTACAGGCAACGAATTTCATCTTTTTGTAATCGAGACTTTTACCGATGTGCGCCTTGTTGGCGTTCCACCAAACAGCATAGGAGCATTTGGAGGCGATACCGACAACTGGATGTGGCCGCGGCATACAGGCGATTTTACCCTGTTCAGGGTTTATACAGGCCCTGACGGTAAGCCGGCCGATTACAGCCCCGAGAACATCCCCCTCAGACCCAGGCACTATCTGCCCATCTCAATAAGGGGTGTAAATGAAGGCGATTTTGCCATGGTGATGGGATTCCCCGGAGCCACACAGCGCTACCTAACCTCCTACGGCATCGAATTCAACCAAAAGATGCAGTATCCTCCACGCATAGAAATCCGCAGGAGGAAACTCGATATTATTGAAGCGGCAATGGCTGCCGACGACAAAACCCGCATACAGTATGCCACAAGGCAGTCGGGGGTTGCCAACTGGTGGAAAAAGTTTATCGGAATGCAGCGTGCCCTGGAACTAAACGATGTCGCCGAAAGCAAAAGGGAGCGGGAACGCGGTTTCATGGCATGGGCCATGGGCAACGAGGCCCGCAAAGCAGAATACGGCTGGCTGATGGAGGAGTATCGGGCTATCTACGAAGGTATGGCAGCTTTCAACTCCCTGAACTTCGTATATATGGAAGCGATGGCAACCGGCCCGTCAAACTTCAATCTGGCGGTCGGTTTCATGGAGTTGCTACCTCTGCTTCCAGCAGAGGATAAAGCAGATGAACGTAACTCAATGATTACCAGATTGCGTGGCGCCGCCGATAGGACATTCCGCAATTACAACCTTCAGGTGGAAAGAGACTTGTGGGCGGCTGCTTTTGAAGAATACGCCAGAAGGCTTCCTAAAGAAACACTGCCGGGCATTTTCCAAACCAT
>DATIKK010000170.1:0-14789 GCA_035477635.1 Bacteroidales bacterium
ATCGGGCGAGACTACCGGTTGTTTTTATGTGGAGAGCCCTGCCATGCGTGGACTTCTCAAAAAGTTGAGCTGCGACAATTACATAAGCCTGGTAGCTGCCAGCTCCATTATCCGTCCGGGGGTAGCACGCTCGGGCATGATGCGCGAGTATATACAACGTTTTCACAACCCCGAAGGCTTCGAGTACCTGCACCCCGTCATGGAGGAGCAGTTGAAGGAAACCTACGGTGTGATGGTATATCAGGAAGATGTGATCAAGGTGTGCCACCACTTCGCCGGGCTTGACCTGGCCGATGCCGATGTGCTGCGCAGGGCAATGAGCGGAAAGTTCCGCTCGAAAAAGGAAATGCAGCGCATTACCAGACGATTTTTTGAAAATTGCAACGTCAAAGGCTATCCCGAAAACCTCACCCGTGAAGTGTGGCGACAGATAGAATCGTTTGCCGGCTACTCCTTCTCCAAAGCCCACTCGGCCTCTTTTGCCGTGGAAAGCTACCAGAGCATGTTCCTGAAGGCGCATTACCCGCTCGAGTTTATGACAGCGGTAATCAACAATTTCGGAGGCTTTTACCAGGCACCTGTGTATTTCAACGAAGCCCGGCGACTGGGCGCACAAATCGAACTGCCCTGCGTAAACCACAGCAACTACACGGCAGCAATCTACGGAAGCCATATTTACATTGGCTTTGTGCAAATACAGAACATGGAATACAAGCTGGCGCAACAGATTGTTGCTGAGCGACAAAAGGATGGGTCTTTTCTGGGCCTCGAAGATTTTGCCCAACGCACGGGAGCAAGTCTGGAACAACTGTTGTTGCTTGTCAGGGTAAACGCTTTCAGGTTTACAGGCATTGCCAAAGCCCACCTTATGTGGAAAGCCCATCTTCTGGCAGGAAAAAAGGCCGTAACGAGTCAATTGCTCTTTGCTGTTAACGAAAAACCGTTTCAGTTTCCGGCACCCGAAACAGATCCTATACAGGATGCATATGACGAGATGGAACTACTTGGCTTTAGCGTATCAGCAAGTCCTTTCGGGCTTATAAAAAGCAGCTTCAGGGGTGAACTCCTGGCTGCCGATATGCTGCAGCATATCGGCCAAAAAGTGCGTATGGTTGGCTGGCTCGTTACCATCAAATATGTAAGAACCATAAAGAACGAGATGATGCACTTTGGGTGTTTTCTGGATGTGAATGGTAACTTCTTCGACACTGTGCATTTTCCCGATTCTGCCAAAACCTGGCCATTTAGGGGCAGCGGAGTTTATTTGTTGCAGGGAATTATCACCCAGGAGTTTGGATTTGCATCGCTCACCGTTGAGAAGATGGCCAAAATGCCTATTAAACCCGACCCCAGAGGATAGGGTTGCACCTTTACGCCTGGGCTGTGGGCCCACCCAAATTCAGAGGCAGGCCGCCCGCAATTTCAACATCCTGAATGATGCCATGCATCGCCTCGTATTTGCCAATGTTGTCCTTCAAAGCCTTCAACAGCCTCTTGGCATGCTGTGGAGTAAGTATGATTCGCGATTTCACCTTTGCCTTGGGTACCCCCGGCATAATTCTGACAAAGTCAATCACAAACTCGGTAGGCGAGTGAGTGATTATGGCCAGGTTCGAATATACACCATCGGCAACGTCTTCGCCCAGTTCGATGTTGATCTGGTTTTCGGGCATTTTTTGATCAGACATGGTTTCACAGTTTTAGCATGCTTAAAGAGGGTTGCTTGCTACCTCTTCGGTTTTCCTTTTGGATGCCATAAGCAGGTTGTATTCCTCCATTGAGCCTACGATGATGTTTTCGTATTCCCTGAGTCCGGTTCCGGCGGGGATAAGATGACCAACTATCACGTTTTCTTTGAGGCCTGTCAGCTCATCGACTTTGCCGTTTACTGCAGCATCGGTGAGCACTTTGGTGGTTTCCTGGAACGAGGCAGCCGAAATAAAACTCTTGGTTTGCAGCGAAGCTCTGGTAATACCCTGCAACTGTTGTCGGGCAGTGGCTCCCCGGGCATCGCGTGCCACCACAAGGGTGCGGTCTTTTCGCTTGAGCAACGAATTTTCGTCGCGCAACTTGCGGGCGGTGATAATTTGACCGGGCTTGAAACCTGAAGCACCCGGATCCTCCACTACCTTCTTTCCAAACAGACTGTCGTTTTCTTCCATGAAATCAATCTTATTGACAATCTCACCCTCGAGGAAACGGGTGTCGCCCGGATCATCGATTGTAACCTTACGCATCATCTGACGCACGATCACTTCGAAGTGCTTGTCGTTGATTTTTACCCCCTGCATGCGATAAACCTCCTGAACCTCATTAACGATATACTCCTGAACCGCAGTGGGGCCTTTAATGGCAAGAATATCGGAAGGAGTTACTGGACCGTCAGACATTGGCGTTCCTGCCTTAACAAAGTCGTTTTCCTGGGCAAGTATCTGTTTTGTAAGTGGAACAAGGTACTTCTTTTCGTCTCCTGTCCGCGAGGTAATAATTACTTCCCTGTTCCCGCGTTTGATTTTTTTTCCGAACGAAACCACCCCGTCTATTTCGGCTACTACTGCCGGATCGGTAGGGTTGCGGGCTTCGAACAATTCGGTAATTCTCGGAAGGCCTCCGGTAATGTCGCCCGATTTTCCTATGGCCCTTGGTATCTTGGCAATAATCCTACCGGCAACGATATCCTGATTTTCGGAAACAGCAATGTGAGCGCCCACAGGCATATCGTAACTGCGAAGAATCTCGCCGTTACCGTCAAGAATGCTTAGCGAGGGGTTTTTGGTCTTGTCTTTACTTTCAATGATTACTTTTTCGTAGTAACCGGTCTGCTCGTCAGAATCAGTACGGTAAGTTACTCCTTCGATCATTTGGTTAAACACTATTCTTCCTGTCATGTCGGAAATAATCACGGCATTGTAGGGGTCCCACTCGCAGATCAGCTCACCGCTTTCCACCTCCTCACCCGTCTGGAAATACAGGTTGGCTCCGTAGGGAATATTCTGACTGGTTAGCACCATTCGGGTGTTTTTATCAACAATTCGCATTTCGGCCGAACGACCAATTACCACCTGGAATGATTTACCTTCGGCGCTGGTAAAAGGCACACTACGCAACTCGTCAATTTCGAGAAGGCCGGCGTACTTGGCGTTGATCTTGGAGGTGGTGGCAATGTTGGAAGCAGTACCACCCACATGGAAAGTACGCAAGGTAAGCTGTGTACCCGGTTCACCGATCGATTGGGCTGCAATTACGCCAATTGCTTCACCTTTTTGCACCATACGTCCGGTTGCCAGATTTCGGCCATAGCATTTTCCACATACTCCATGTTTCGACTCACAGGTTAACACCGAGCGAATCTCAACCGCTTCAATTGGCGAACTTTCTATAATCTGAGCAATCTCCTCGCTAAGCTCCTCGCCTGCCTTTATAATAAGTTCGCCGGAAGTCGGGTGATAAATATCATGCAGGGTAGTACGTCCCAAAATTCTATCGTGGAGCGTTTCAACGGTTTCCTCGTTATTTTTTAGGGCTGTAGCAGTTAGCCCGCGCAAGGTGCCGCAATCATGCTCGGTAACGATAACATCCTGGGCCACATCAACCAATCTGCGGGTAAGGTATCCGGCATCGGCAGTTTTCAGGGCGGTATCAGCAAGACCTTTACGTGCTCCGTGCGTAGAAATAAAATACTCAAGAACCGACAACCCTTCCTTGAAGTTGGAGAGAATGGGGTTTTCTATAATTTCGCCTCCTTTAGCTCCAGACTTTTGCGGTTTAGCCATAAGGCCCCTCATACCCGAAAGCTGTCGAATCTGTTCTTTCGACCCCCTTGCGCCCGAATCGAGCATCATAAACACCGGGTTGAACCCCTGGTTGTCGGCTGTAGTCTTCTCTATCAGCACTTTTGTAAGCCGGGCATTAGTGTGTGTCCAGATGTCGATAATCTGGTTGTACCTTTCGTTGTTAGTAATGAAGCCCATGGCATAGTTTGCCCTTACCTCTTCAACCTGCTGGTTGGCTTGTTCAATAAGCCGCTTCTTGTCCTCAGGAACAAGGATATCGCCCAGGTTGAACGACAATCCTCCCTTAAAGGCCATATTAAAGCCCAGGTCTTTGATATCGTCAAGAAATTTTGATGTACGCGAAATTCCGGTGGTTTTCATTATTCCACCAATAATGTCGCGAAGGGCCTTTTTGGTTAAAAGCTGGTTAATAAACCCATATTCTTTGGGAATAACCTGGTTAAAGAGGACTCTTCCAACGGTGGTTTCTATAATCCGATCGACCCACTGCCCATTCTCCGGCACATTAAGACGAACCTTTATAGTGGCATGCAAATCGGCAGCAGCTTCGTTGTAGGCAATAATTACCTCCTCAGGGCCGTAAAACGTCCTGCCTTCACCTTTCACAGGGTGCGTGGGAGTGCCTTTGCGGGCTTTGGTCATGTAGTATAAACCAAGTACCATGTCCTGAGATGGAACGGCTATAGGAGCGCCGTTGGCCGGGTTCAGTATATTGTGAGAGGCAAGCATAAGCATCTGAGCTTCGAGTATGGCTGGGTTGCCCAATGGCACATGCACTGCCATCTGATCGCCGTCGAAGTCGGCATTGAAAGCTGTACATACCAGAGGGTGCAACTGTATGGCTTTGCCTTCGATAAGCTTTGGCTGAAATGCCTGAATACCAAGTCGGTGAAGCGTTGGGGCACGGTTTAGAAGTACAGGATGACCCTTAAGAACATTTTCAAGAATATCCCAAACAACCGGATCTTTCCTGTCAACAATCTTTTTGGCCGATTTCACCGTTTTAACTATTCCGCGCTCAAGCATTTTGCGGATTATAAAAGGCTTAAACAATTCGGAGGCCATTTCTTTTGGCAGGCCGCACTCGTGTAGTTTCAGTTCAGGACCAACAACAATAACCGAACGGGCAGAGTAATCGACTCTTTTACCGAGCAGGTTTTGGCGGAAACGCCCCTGCTTACCCTTAAGACTGTCGCTAAGCGATTTTAGTGGCCGGTTCGATTCCGTTTTTACTGCGTTTGTTTTGCGCGAGTTGTCAAACAACGAATCGACCGCTTCCTGAAGCATACGTTTCTCATTTCGCAGAATCACGTCGGGAGCCTTAATTTCCAAAAGGCGTTTCAGACGGTTGTTTCGAATGATTACACGACGGTAAAGGTCGTTCAGGTCGCTGGTAGCAAAACGGCCTCCATCGAGAGGCACGAGCGGGCGAAGCTCGGGCGGAATAACCGGAACCACATCCACAATCATCCAATCAGGCCGGTTCTCTATGGTTTTCTGCGCTTCGCGGAAAGCTTCGACAACTTGCAGCCTTTTCAAAGCATCGGCCTTTCGCTGCTGCGAGGTTTCGGTATTGGCCTTGTGTCTAAGTTCGTATGACAATTGGTCAAGGGCGAGCCTTAAAAGCAATTCTTTCAGGGCCTCGGCTCCCATACCAGCTATAAACTTGTTGGGGTCATTGTTTTCAAGTAATTGGTTTTCGCGTGGCAATGACTCCAGAATGTTGAAATACTCCTCTTCCGACAGAAAATCAAGATAATTTACCTCATCTGATTTTATTCCGGGGTTTATGACCACATATTTTTCATAGTAAATTATCTGGTCGAGTTTCTTTGATGGTAACCCTAACAGGTAGCCAATCTTGTTTGGTAGCGACCGGAAAAACCAGATATGGGCAACTGGAACAACCAGTTTGATGTGCCCCATTCTTTCGCGGCGTACTTTTTTTTCTGTTACCTCTACACCGCAACGGTCGCAAACTATACCCTTGTAACGGATCCGCTTGTATTTTCCGCAATGGCATTCCCAGTCTTTTACCGGACCGAAAATTCTTTCGCAAAACAGGCCGTCGCGCTCAGGTTTGTATGTGCGGTAGTTGATAGTTTCCGGCTTTAGCACTTCTCCGTACGATCTTTCAAGGACTGACTCCGGCGATGCCAGGCTTATAGTGATTCTGGAAAAGTTACTTTTTACGTTGGATTCTCTTCTGAAAGCCATATCAGGTTGGTATTGTTATGATAATTCTTTTAAGCAACATTAGTATGAAAATGAGCAGCGGAATATTTCCGCATCTTTAGACGGTCTTCCCGAAAGTAATGTTCTGGAAAGACCGTACATTTAGTCAAAACGAATACTCAGTCCAAGTCCTCTGAGTTCATGAACCAATACATTGAATGATTCAGGAACTCCGGGAACAGGCATGTTCTCGCCTTTAACAATGGCTTCGTACGCTTTGGCGCGACCCATAACATCGTCGGATTTAACCGTCAGGATTTCCTGCAGAATATTGGCAGCGCCGAAAGCTTCGAGTGCCCAAACCTCCATTTCGCCAAACCGCTGGCCCCCAAATTGAGCCTTTCCACCCAATGGTTGCTGAGTAATTAGCGAGTATGGTCCTATGGAGCGGGCATGCATTTTATCATCGACCATATGTCCGAGTTTCATCATGTAGATTACACCTACTGTAGCTGGTTGGTCGAAGCGCTCGCCTGTTCCGCCGTCGAACAGATAAACCTTTCCATTGTCGGGCAGTTTGGCATCGCTCATGTAATTGTTAATCTGGTCAACGTGGGCCCCATCAAATATTGGGCTCGAGAATTTCATATTTAACTCCTGACCTGCCCAACCTAAAACTGTTTCATAAATCTGACCCAGGTTCATACGCGAAGGTACTCCAAGAGGGTTTAACACAATATCAACAGGTTTGCCGTCTTCGAGGAATGGCATATCCTCCTCGCGCACTATGCGGGCTACGATACCCTTGTTACCGTGGCGTCCGGCCATTTTGTCGCCAACCTTGAGTTTGCGTTTCTTGGCAAGGTAAATTTTAGCAAGTTGAACAATACCTGCAGGGAGTTCGTCGCCAACTGTTGAAGTGAATTTTTTCCGGTTGTATGCCCCAAGTATGTCTTTGAACTTGATGGAATAATTATGCAACAATTCTTTGATGATCAGGTTTCTGTCGCGGTCGGTCGTCCAGTTGTTGGGATTTACATTTGCATAATCCAGGTGATTGAGGATTTTTTGCGTAAACTTGGTTCCCTTTGAAACAAGGACCTCCTTCAGATTGTTCATTACACCCTGAGAGGTTTTACCACTCACAAGCACAATCAGTTTGTCAATTAGTTTTGCACGCAGGTCGGAAACCTCGGAGTTGAACTGATCGTCGAGTTTTTCAAGAATAATTTTTTCTTTAGTTTTTGCTTTGCGGTCTTTGAACACCCTCGAAAAGAGTTTTTTGTCAATAACCACCCCTTTTACCGATGGCGGAGCTTTGAGCGAGGCATCTTTTACATCGCCAGCTTTGTCGCCGAATATAGCCCTTAGCAGTTTTTCTTCGGGGGTTGGGTCGGTTTCCCCTTTTGGGGTAATTTTTCCAATCAGGATATCGCCTTCATTAACCTCTGCACCAATTCTTATAAGACCGTTATCGTCAAGATCTTTGATGGCTTCTGCGCTCACATTAGGTATATCGTTTGTCAGCTCTTCGACCCCGCGCTTGGTATCGCGCACATCGAGAGAAAACTCTTCGATATGAATGGAGGTAAAAATGTCCTCTTTCACCACTTTTTCCGATATTACTATTGCATCCTCAAAGTTGTAACCCTTCCATGGCATAAAAGCCACTTTGAGGTTACGGCCAAGTGCGAGTTCGCCATCTTTGGTGGCGTATCCTTCGCACAGCAACTGGCCTTTAACAACCTTTTGACCTTTGCGCACTATCGGGCGGAGGTTAATACAAGTATTCTGGTTGGTTTTGGCAAACTTGGTAAGTTTATAAACCTTAACGTCGTCCTCGAAGCTAACGAGTTTTTCAAAATCACTTTTTGAATACCGTATCAGAATTCGTTCGGCATCCACATACTCAACCAGCCCATCGCCTTCGGCATTAATCAAAACCCGGGAATCGGATGCAACTTTCTTCTCCAGGCCTGTGCCTACGATTGGGGCTTCGGGGTTAAGCAGAGGAACCGCCTGGCGCATCATGTTGCTTCCCATGAGTGCGCGGTTAGCATCATCGTTCTCAAGAAAAGGGATAAGCGAAGCTGCTATGGAGGCAATTTGATTGGGAGCAACGTCAATAAGGTCAATTTTTTCGGGCTCCACAATCGGATAATCAGCTTGAAAGCGGACTTTTACCAATTCTGAATCAAATATGCCGTCGCCTTTCAAGCTAACATTCGACTGGCTGATAATTTTGGTTTCTTCCTCTTCGGCAGTAAGATAAACCGGTGGTTTCTGAAAATCGACCTGGCCTTTATCCACTTTAAAATAGGGGGTTTCGATGAAACCCAGATCGTTGACCTTGGCATATACGCATAGCGAGGAAATAAGTCCAATATTGGGCCCTTCGGGGGTTTCGATGGTACACAAGCGACCGTAATGCGAAAAGTGAACGTCGCGCACCTCAAAACCAGCCCGTTCCCTTGAAAGACCACCCGGCCCCAGAGCCGAGATCCTTCTTTTGTGGGTAATTTCGGCCAGCGGATTGGTCTGATCCATGAATTGCGACAACTGGTTAGTGCCAAAAAACGAATTGATAACCGACGATAAAGTTTTTGCGTTAATGAGGTCGGTTGGAGCAAAAACCTCGTTGTCGCGCACATTCATCCTCTCGCGAATGGTTCTTGCCATACGCGCAAGACCTACACCAAACTGTGAATAGAGTTGCTCGCCAACAGTACGTACACGCCTGTTGCTCAGATGGTCGATATCGTCAACGTCGGCTTTGGAGTTTACAAGCTCAATAAGGTGTTTTACAATGGCTATGATGTCCTCCTTTGTCAAAACCTTTAGGTCTGAAGGAATACTCAGACCAAGTTTGCGATTTATACGGTAGCGGCCAACGTCGCCCAGGTCGTAGCGTTTATCCGAAAAGAAAAGTTTTTCAATCAAACCTCTTGCCGTTTCATCGTCGGGAGGATCGGCGTTGCGCAGAAGCCTGTAAATAAATTCAACCGCGTCTTTTTCAGAGTTGGTAGTGTCTTTTTGAAGCGAGTTATAAATCAGCGAGAAATCGACTGTATTGGCATCTTCTCTGTGGAGGATAATTGTTTTTGCACCCGAATCGACAATAAGGTCAATGTGCTCATTTTCCAGAACGGTTTCTCTGTCGAGGACAATTTCGTTACGTTCGATTGATACCACCTCGCCGGTATCCTGATCTACAAAGTCTTCGATATGCGAATGTAAAACCCTTGCCGCAAGTCTGCGACCTATATACTTTTTCAGGGCAGTTTTGCTAACCTTGATCTCATCAGCAAGGTCAAAAATCTCAAGGATTTCTTTATCGCTCTCGTAACCTATTGCCCTGAACAAAGTGGTAATGGGAAGTTTTTTCTTGCGATCTATGTAGGCATACATCACATTATTGATATCGGTCGCAAATTCGATCCAGGAACCTTTAAACGGTATGATCCTGGCGCTATAGAGTTGTGTACCATTGGCATGCAGACTTGTTCCGAAAAACACTCCCGGGGAGCGATGCAACTGCGAAACCACTACCCGTTCAGCTCCGTTAATAACAAATGTTCCGCGAGGGGTCATGTAGGGGATCATGCCCAGGTAAACATCCTGTATGATGGTTTCAAAATCTTCGTGCTCGGGGTCGGTGCAATAGAGCTTAAGTTTTGCTTTTAAGGGGACGCTGTAGGTTAGCCCGCGCTCGATACATTCCTGTATGGAATATTTCGGAGGGTCAATAAAATAATCAATAAATTCCAGAACAAAGTTGTTGCGTGCGTCGGAAATAGGAAAATTCTCGCTGAACACCTTGAATAGCCCTTCGTTCTTTCGATTTTCAGGCGTAGTCTCGAGTTGGAAAAAGTCCTGAAATGACTTCAACTGGACTTCCAGGAAATCGGGGTATTCAAAATGGGTCTTAACTGATGAGAAACTAATCCTTTCGACTGGTTTTTGTTTTGCTGCCAAGGTTTGAGGAGTTTGTCGTTACTAAAAAAACTAAAAGGAGAAAACTAATGAACAGCAATAAGGATTAGACTTCCGCATCGAATTTTTGATCCGGCAGAAGTCTAATCCTCAGGTACTTGCAGGGCCTATTTTATTTCAATTTCAGCTCCTGCTTCTTCGAGTTGCTTTTTCAACGATTCTGCTTCATCTTTTGCAACACCTTCTTTAACTGCCTTTGGAGCGGCATCTACCAATTCTTTGGCTTCTTTTAATCCGAGGCTTGTGAGTTCCTTCACTAGCTTCACAACTGCCAGTTTGGAGGGTCCAGCTGATTTTAAAATTACATCAAACTGGGTTTTTTCTTCACTTACTCCGGCTTGTTCGCCACCTCCGGCTGCTACTATAGCAACAGGGGCAGCCGCTGCAGGCTCAATGCCATATTCGTTTTTTAGTATTTGTGCCAATTCATTAACCTCTTTTACTGTAAGATTAACTAATTGTTCTGCAAAAGCTTTCAAATCTGCCATTTTATAATCGTTTTAAATTGGTTTAACAGTGTGTTTTATAAAATAAAAGTTAACCTTCCTTTTCGGAAAGGGTTTTAAGTACGCCGGCAATCTTACTGCCACTCGACTGAAGGGCAGAAATAACATTGCGGGCGGGAGACTGGAGCAATCCAATAAGGTCGCCCACGAGTTCCTCTTTCGATTTCAGGTTTACCAACGTATCGAGTTGGTCGTCGCCCAAAAAGAAAGATTCCTGAACATAAGCGCCTTTGAGGATGGGTTTCGGGCTGGTTTTTCGAAACTCTTTTATCAGGCGGGCTGGTCCGTTGGCATTTTCGGCCAAAAGCATCGAAGTAGCACCTTTAAGCGCACCAAAAAGGGGCTCAAAGTTTTTCTGGCTGGCTTCCATTGCCTTGCGCAACAAAGTGTTTTTTACCACTTCCATGGTAACATTCCGCTTATGGCAAAGCCGCCTGAGCTTGTTTATGGTTTCCACATTCAGGCCTGAGGTATCAGTCAGATAAACCACCTCGCGATGTTTCAGTTTTTCGGTCAGCGATTCGATAATCTGATATTTTTCTTCTCTTTTCATAAAGTGTCAGTATCTTTAAAGTAACTCGCCACCAGCATTTAATTGGTTGCAGATTTGGTCTCAACCTGTATCCCTGGGCTCATAGTGCTCGACAAGTAAATGCTTTTCACATATGTACCCTTGGCAGCGGCAGGTTTAAGCCTGATTATTGTTTGGATAAGTTCCTTTGCGTTCTCAACCAATTGTTGAGGGTTGAACGACACTTTACCTATCGAAGCGTGGATGATTCCGTATTTATCTACCTTGAAATCGATCTTTCCGGCCTTAACTTCCTTAACGGCCTTCCCAATTTCGAGAGTAACCGTACCGGTTTTGGGGTTGGGCATAAGCCCGCGAGGGCCGAGAATACGGCCAAGCGCCCCAACCTTTGCCATAACGGTAGGAGTAGTGATTACCACATCAACATCGGTCCAACCGCCCTTGATCTTTTCGATATATTCGTCAAGACCAACATGATCGGCTCCGGCAGCTTTGGCTTCTTCTTCCTTGTCAGGCGAACACAAAACCAGTACTCTTACGGTTTTTCCGGTACCATGAGGAAGGGTTACAACCCCCCTAACCATCTGATTGGCTTTGCGAGGATCGACACCAAGCCTGATGTCCATATCAACCGAAGCATCAAACTTGGTATAGGTTATCTTTTTTACGACTTCAGCCGCATCAGACAGTGAGAAAACCGCATCCTTATCAAACTTCGCTAAAGCTTCTTTTTGTTTTTTTGTTATTTGAGGCATCTTTAGATTCCTTTTAAGCTTTAAGTTAATTTATACCCACAGGTAAACTGCCATGGAATCAGCATGTCAGGGCTATTGTCCTTTAATTCTGATACCCATGCTGCGAGCTGTACCAGCAACCATTTCAATTGCTGATTCGACAGTAAAACAGTTTAAATCGGGCATTTTTGATTCTGCGATTTCCCGTACCTGTTCCCAAGTAATTGTAGCTACTTTGGTTCTGTTGGGTTCTGCCGAACCCGATTTTATTTTGGCAACCTCGCGCAGTTGCACTGCAACCGGCGGAGTCTTGGTTATGAAATCAAAGGATTTGTCCCTGTACACAGTGATTATTACCGGAATAACCTTACCGGCTTTATCCTGCGTACGGGCATTGAATTGCTTGCAGAACTCCATAATGTTCACACCCTTCGAACCCAGTGCCGGGCCAACAGGGGGTGAGGGGTTTGCAGAGCCTCCTTTGATTTGCAGTTTTATTAATGCACTAACTTCTTTTGCCATTTTTCGATTTTGAATTTAACAAGTAAGGGTATCGAAACATTTCATTCACCTGAGCCGGTGCGCGTAACATCACACCCTATTCTTTCTCAACCTGCATGAAACTTAGTTCTAAGGGAGTTTTTCGACCAAAGATCTTTACCATTACCTTTAGTTTCTTCTTCTCTTCGTTAATCTCTTCGATCACTCCTGTAAAACTGTTAAACGGACCGTCTGTTATTTTTACTGATTCGCCAACAATATACGGCACAGATAGTTCTTCTTCCCTGCCCGATAATTCGTCAACTTTTCCTAAGATTCGGTTGACCTCAGAAGGGCGAAGCGGGGCGGGTTCGGTATCAGAGCCAAGAAATCCCAAAACCCCCGGAATATGCCGTAAAATATGAGGAATCTCTCCCACAAGAGCAGCTTCAATCAACACGTAACCGGGAAAATAGTTTCGCTCTGCGCTAACCTTTTTCCCTTTGCGAATCTGATAGACTTTCTCCATTGGGATAAGCACCTGCGATATGTAATCCTGAAATTTGTTGCGAACGATCTCGCTTTCAATATACTGCTTGACCTTTTTTTCGCTACCACTCATGGCACGAATTACATACCATTTTTTCACCTGGTCGCTCATACTGTTGTAAAAAAAACATTTAATCCCGGTTCTGATGCTTTGGCCTTTTGTTGAAAATCAGCTAAATATTAGAATAATCAGCGAAAGCACCACCCGAAAGATTACAAAAAGAGACGGTAAAATTGTTGCAAAATAGAGTTAAACGAGGTATCCATCAAAAAAATCACGGCTGCGATTATTAGGGAAGCAATAGATACCACCACTGCGCTGTTTTGCAGGTCACTCCAGGAAGGCCACGATACTTTGTTTATAAGTTCATCATAAACTTCGTGGAAATAGGCTCTGATTTTCTTCATGATTTTAATTCAAATTCTAATATTTTGCACGGGTGGAAGGAATCGAACCCTCAACCAACGGTTTTGGAGACCGCTACTCTACCAATTGAGCTACACCCGTATAAAGGGAGCAGTTGGTTTGGCTACTCCCATATTATTAATCAAGAATTTCGGTTACCTGACCAGCGCCTACAGTGCGACCGCCTTCGCGGATTGCAAAGCGAAGACCCTTGTCCATGGCCACATCGGCAATAAGTTGAACCGTGATTGTCAGGTTATCGCCCGGCATACACATTTCAACACCTTCGGGCAGGAAAATCTCTCCAGTAACGTCGGTTGTACGGAAGAAGAACTGCGGACGGTATTTATCTTTAAACGGAGTATGGCGACCGCCTTCCTCTTTCTTCAGCACATAAACCTCGGCTTTAAACTTCCGGTGGGGTTTTACTGAGTTGGGTTTGCAAATTACCATTCCGCGCGTTATAACATCCTTGTCAATACCGCGAAGCAAAAGCCCTACGTTATCGCCTGCCTCACCGCGGTCAAGAATCTTACGGAACATTTCAACACCGGTAACAACCGATTTCAGCTTTTCAGCGCCCATACCAATAATTTCAACAGGGTCGCTTGAGTTGATAACACCTGTTTCAATCCTTCCTGTGGCAACGGTTCCACGTCCTGTAATCGAAAACACATCCTCAACTGGCATGAGGAAATCCTTGTCAACTGCACGCAGTGGAAGTGGAATCCAGGTATCGACAGAATGCATTAACTCCTCAATTTTCTCAACCCATTTGGGCTCATTGTTCAATCCACCCAATGCCGAACCGCGAATAACGGGAATATTGTCTCCATCAAACTTATAAAATGTCAGCAGTTCGCGAATTTCCATTTCAACCAGGTCGAGCAACTCCTCGTCGTCAACCAGGTCAACCTTGTTCATAAATACAACCAACTGGGGTACTCCAACCTGACGGGCCAAAAGAATGTGCTCGCGGGTCTGGGGCATGGGGCCATCGGTTGCAGCAACCACAAGGATTGCACCATCCATCTGGGCGGCGCCAGTAACCATGTTTTTAACGTAGTCGGCGTGTCCGGGGCAGTCAACGTGAGCATAGTGGCGGATTTCTGTTTGATATTCAACGTGAGCCGTATTGATGGTAATACCTCTTTCCTTTTCCTCAGGTGCGTTGTCGATTGAGTCGAATGAACGGATCTCGGAAAGACCTTTTGAAGCCAAAACCTGGGTAATCGCAGCGGTGAGGGTGGTTTTACCGTGGTCAACGTGACCAATGGTACCCACATTCACGTGCGGCTTAGTGCGTTGAAATTTTTCTTTTGCCATATCTAACTGGGTGTTTTAAATTTAAAAAAAATTGGGATTCAACATTCTTTCTTCTGAGCCGATGACGGGAATTGAACCCGTGACCTCTTCCTTACCAAGGAAACGCTCTACCCCTGAGCTACATCGGCATTCCTTTAAAAACAAAGAGCGGAAAACGGGACTCGAACCCGCCACCTACAGCTTGGAAGGCTGTCGCTCTACCAGATGAGCTATTTCCTCTTATATGTGGGGGGATGAGGTTTCGAACCTCCGAAGGCTTCGCCAACAGATTTACAGTCTGCCCCATTTGACCCC
>DATIKK010000171.1:0-2569 GCA_035477635.1 Bacteroidales bacterium
GGTCGAATGCCTTCAGGGCAACCAAAATTTCAACAGTAAAGGAAATTTTCCAATCTCTGTTAAAGGAATATAAAGGAGGCAGAAGTTGAAATATACATTTTCCGACCTTTGCTGCTAACCAAGTGGTTGAAAAAACCTCCATTTTAAAATATTACAGATAGTTTTAACACCTCTAACTGTCATAACCTTTGCAAAATGAAAAAATTGCTCAGATTTTCAATTTGTCTGATGCTATTGAACATCACCTCCAATTCTTTTCAGGTTTTAGCCTTATCAAAACCCGGTACCAACATTTATGAGCATGAAAGGCAAGCAACAAAACCTGACAAGTTTAGCCCTGAAGTTGCAGCAGATTATATACGAAGCCTTCTTCAAACCGGGGTTTTGAATAAGCCCGGAAATGAATCCCTGCGCCATTCGCTGATAAGACTCCTGGAACAATACAATGAGCCATACGATACGATAAGGGGTCGTCTTAATGAATTTGGGCAAAGCCTCCCCTTTTTTGAGCCATATACTGTATTAAGGTCGGATACGCTGCCTGTAAGGTGGCTCAACCAGAATAGCTTTATAGTGGATACCGCAGCGCTGCTTAGAAACCCGCTAATAATTCAACAAACCATTGTTTATAGGGCAGTTGATCCTTCAACATTGTCATATCTGGCGCCTATGGCCAATATTGAATTGTTGCTGAGCACATTATTGCAGGCAACAGATACAATAACCGATACGATAATTGACGAGCGTTATCTGGAATCCAGAAAAATAATTCTGCACCGGGTTGAAAACGGGCGCATCGCTCCTCCGCTTGTAAAACCCGGAAGCGCAAAAACCGCCAGGTTTATGGCCGATGGTTCGGCCATTATTGTTTCGGAGCCAGAACAATTTTACCGGGCAGCACAACCGGGGCTTTTCCTTTTTGCCACATCACCCGGAATGCCTGACTCATTAACCATGGCTGTTAATACAATACTTGATTATACTTTGTTGCGCGACTCTCTGCCATTGATTATCAGCAATATTGACGGTAAGCAGACGGAATTTTGGCTTAGCGCCGGAAAAAATGATCCGGAGCGGTTCTGGGCAAAAAATTCAAGGCACGATTCAGTAACCATCTGGGTTGGAAATCCCTCGAAATATGAAATTTCCCTCCTTTTGGAAGATGATGTAATTATTGACCGGCTGGCCCGGCGTGATGTTGATCAGTTTTTTCCCTCTCCGGAACTTCCCGCCAGAGAACTGGCCAGACGTACACTGTTAGCCGAAATCCCTGTTTACTGGGACATCGCCTTTGAAAACTCAATTTCTCTCAACCAGAACTATCTTTCGAATTGGGCAAGAGGTGGCACCGGTTCAATATCGGGCATGCTCGATATTCTTGCCCGCGCGAGGTACACTAATCCGAAACAAAGACTTCAATGGACCAATTCAGGCAGGATAAGGTATGGAGCCATAAGAACAAAAGAACGTGGTACTCGAACCAATGCCGACTTATTGGAACTTAACTCCCAGTTTAACACAAGGCTTATGGAAAAAATTGATTTCAGCTCGGTTTTCCATTTCCGGACCCAGGTTGCAAAAGGATTCCGCTCCCCTACCGACAATGTGGTTATATCGAGGTTTTTAAATCCTGGAACATTTACCATAGGTACCGGAATCGAGTTCAAACCTGATGCCAATACTCAGATTAATTTCTCGCCCTTGTCCTACAGAAACACCTTCGTGCTCGACACTGCCGAAATCAACCCTACATTACATGGTATTGAGGCAGGAAAAAGTTCGCGGCAGGAAATGGGTGGCCAACTGCTTATCAGAAGCCGTGCGAGATTAATGGAGGGCATGAACCTTAGCAATTCAGTAAGATTGTTTTCCAGTTATCTGAATAAACCCGAAAACATTGATGTGGACTGGGAAATGAGCCTCGAACAGCAACTTACCTGGCTTCTTTCAGTAAGGCTTAATGTTCATATGATTTACGACGACGATGTGCGGTTTCCGGTTTTGGATGACACCGGTCAACCCGTTCTTTTG
Source organism: Bacteroidales bacterium (assembly GCA_035477635.1). GTDB lineage: Bacteria > Bacteroidota > Bacteroidia > Bacteroidales > UBA7960 > UBA7960. Next base: position 2,032 of record DATIKK010000171.1, read on the forward strand.
CCCGATGGGAATCAAAAAAGAGTCCCACAACCTCAATTAAACCAATTTATCGGATTAACTTTTTCAGTCAGACTTTAGACTATCACCGCAATCTTTGCTCGATACTGTTTGCCCTTTCAGTAACCCGAAGCAGCCTGTATAACTGATAAAGTTTTTGTAAATAATCACGGCTCAGATTATTCCTCGCATATACTTTGTCGAGCCATTCAATTGCCAACGCATATGCATGCGCTGATCTCTCCCTTTCTTGTCGTACCTGGCTGATATTAGTAAGCATCCTGGCGTTTTCGTCAATGCCTACACCTATGTTGTAATAACAGGTGGCTATATGAATGTAAGCCTGCAGGTCATCGGGAGTAAGAGTTACAACCTGTTGAAAAGAGGCAATGGCGTTTTGGTTGTCGCCTTTTTTCTGAAACACAAATCCCTTCAGATTGTGAAAAATCGGGTTATCCGGATTAACCGTGATGGCGTTTTCAAGTATTCTCAGAGCATCAGATGTAGAGTTACGCTCAAGATACCATTCTGTTAGGGCCAT
>DATIKK010000172.1:0-23311 GCA_035477635.1 Bacteroidales bacterium
AACCGAATCACCACCATCAATACAATTACTCTTAAATTTTTAGGGGGGGGTGCTTGATGACGAACAAAATTCATCAATTGATAATCAGTCGATTAGAGAGCTAAATGGATGAAATTGTAATTTAGTCGGATGATAGTGATAATTTACAAAATCATCATAATCTCCTGTTTGGCGTCGGTCATATAAATCCGAAAAAAAACGACCATCATCCTTTGAAACTAATCCAGATTGAACAAAATGCAGTCCAAACATTTGACGAATCCCCTTATGTGAACTTGCTTCAATTGATTTAATTATCAATAAGGCACTTACAATGTAGTAACAAGAATAATATATCCTATTTACCGAAGCATTCCAAAATCTATTATTAATCATTATCTTGGCTTCGTTGAGTGTTTCTATCGACCGATTTGTACGATAATCAATTAAATCGTTAATATCTCCAATCATAATCTAACTCCGTCTTTTTGAACATTATGATAAAATGGAGTGATTGAGTGTCTGGTTTCCCAATCATTGCGACTAAAAATCAATGGACTTATTACTTTTCCAATTTCAAATTCTAAATCATATAGTGGATATTTAATCCGTTGCTCGTCTGAATAGGAAATCTTATCTCTATCAACAAGTATTAAAACATCAATATCCGAATTTTTATTAGCTTGTCCCCTTGCATGTGAACCATATAAAATAACAGTAGCACTTGGTTCTGTTAAATTGACCAATTGCTTAATCTTTAATAATATTCGTTTATTTCTAATCATGGTCAAATTTAATCAAAAATCTCAATATTATGAGAACCATAAAAGCTGTTTTAAAACTTAATTCACATGAAATCAATCCGATGGCTCTATGCTAAAATTGGGTCCGACGGTCGCGGTTGTGAAACGTTGGGGTTCGCGAGGCGCGTCCCTATCCCATATTACAGACCTTGATGCGGGCTGGAACGCTTGAAAACCCACAAAAACCACTATATTTTATATCCGTTGTTCAAGCAACCCCTCCGCAAGTGTCGGGGAACTTTACCCTGCTGGTTCAAACTCAAATAAAGCTGCTTTTCGGTCTGTTTAATCTAAGATTCAGTATCATGCAAAAAATTTAATCCTGAATCTGCTCAATCACTGAGGCTTATGAGTTTATTTGACATTTCTGGCGTAGATTGATATTCAGGCCCATCAGGATACTTATGTTATCTTTGCGGCCGGGTTAAAAGCAACAGTTACAAAAAGGTATTTTGTTGGGATTCCGGCTCGCCTGATTTAAACTGCTGGTGAAATGCACGAAATCTGCAGGTTGATGACCATGATACTTAATAAGCTATACCATCCATGATGCAAATACTTTTCAGCCTTTCCATTTTCATCATAACCCTGGTTTTTGTTCCTAAATTTCTGGTTGCCCGTCAGATTCCTCACGAAATGCGGGGTGTGTGGGTTTCAACGGTTTTTAACATCGACTGGCCTTCGAGAGCAGGTCTTGATTCGCAGGCACAACAGGCTGAGGCTATTGCCATACTCGACCAGGCAAAACAACTTGGTTTGAATACAATCTTCCTGCAGGTAAGACCGGCAGGCGATGCCCTTTATGTCTCGAATTTGGAGCCCTGGTCGCGTTTTTTGAGCGGAAGAGCCGGCCAACCCCCCTACCCTTTTTACGATCCCCTGCAGTTTTGGATAGAGCAGGCACATAAGCGCGGACTGGAGTTGCATGCCTGGATTAACCCTTTCAGGGCATCAGCCGGGGCGAACCACCAAAATTCTAACCATAGTAATCCAGGCTTGCAAAAATGGATTCTCCAATACGGAAACCAAAATATATTCGATCCCGGGTCCCCCGAAGTTAGGCAGCACCTGTTGCGAGTGGTTGCCGATCTGATAACCCGGTACGATATCGACGGGTTGCACCTTGACGATTATTTTTATCCTTACCCGGTATGGGGAACAGAGTTTCCCGACACCCTGTCGTTTCGCCTTTTTGGCACAGGCAATCCTGCAACCCGCAACGACTGGCGAAGGCAGAACATCAACATGGTAATTGAGTCTATTCATAATTTTGTGCAACAACACAAGCCCTGGATAAAATTTGGCGTTAGCCCCTTTGGTGTTTGGCGCAACCGCAGCAGCGATCCCCGCGGCTCCGATACCCGGGGAGGTATAGAAAGTTACGACCACCTTTTTGCAGATGTCCTGCTTTGGGAAAAGATGGGCTGGATTGATTATGTTATTCCCCAACTTTATTGGCACCGTCAGGACAACAGGGCCAACTTCAATGTATTGCTGGAGTGGTGGCACCGTACCATACGTAACCGCCATTTGTACATAGGCCATGCTGTTTATAAAATATATGAGGATGACCCGGTTTGGAAAAACCCTTCGGAATTACCGGGCCAGATTAGGGCAGTTCGAAACCTTAACCGGCCTTCCGGTTCGGTTTTTTTCAGCCAAAGGCATTTCAACAGAAACGACCTTTTAGGCCTGGCGGATACCCTTCGCAGCAATTTATACAGATTGCCGGCGCTTACGCCAAACATGCCCTGGGTGGATTCCAATCCGCCTCAGCCGGTTATCAACCTGACCTACGGCCGTGGAGAAGTATCGTGGGAAACTGTCCAAACGGAAAACCCTTTCAATGAGGCACGAAGGTTCATCATTCACCTTGAGCCGGTTGGCCGCAGGGCTAAAGCCAAAGGACCGGTTTGGTTCATAACCGGCGAAACCCGGTTCAGATTGCCCAGGCGCCCCCTGCTGTCGCGCAGCCGCTACCACCTGAGCGTTATGCCGGTGGATAGGCTCAGTAATGTGGGGGCTGTAAATACTTTATATCTGATATCATACTGAAGATTTGTGAGAAGTTGTGGCAAACCGATGGTATAGGTCAGACTAACAAGACAGCGTTACGACCAAGAACCCATTGTTTTGACTAAATTTGAACAGTAAAAATTGGCTGACACTTACATAGGAGAAAAAGTAGTCGGGAGAACAAGTATAGCCGATTGCAGACACATTGCAATGGCGACCATTTACAAAGTTGATGTATTTGCAAGTTGGAACTTTAAACATATTGTAAACCTTGAAAGAATAAAAGGTTACAACTCTGTAAACCTCAGACTTGGTTACACAATGATTGAAATTAGAAGCCCAAAAGATTTGGTGAAATATGGAGACGAATAAAAAAGAAAAGACATTTGACGCAGTTAAAATGATGCGTGAAATCAGAGACAAAATTAGTCAGGAAACTCAAAATATGACCTTTGAGCAATTGAAGGCATATATAAAGGCTAAATTGACTGAAAACAACGCAAAACTTATCGGACAGAAATAGAAGCCCGAACAGAAACACATGTTTGGCGCAATGGGGGTTGAACTAACCTAAACAAATAAACCCTGGACCGACAAATACCTTTCGCCGGTGTCGTAGTTGAATGTAAGAATCCTGGAACCCGATGGAATATCCGGGAGTTTCTTGCTTATGGCTGCTAATGATGCACCCGAAGATACCCCAATAAACAATCCTTCGAGCAGGGCTGCCTTGCGGGTAAATTCGTATGCTTCATCGTTGCTCACAGTGATAATTCCATCCAGCAAACTCCGGTCAAGAACATCCGGCACGAAACCTGCGCCAATTCCCTGAATCGGGTGAGGAGAATGAATACCGCCGCTGAGCACAGGCGACAGTTCGGGCTCAACCGCAAAGGTTTTCATTTTGGGAAATTTTGCCTTTAAGACCTGGCTGACGCCTGTAATATGACCTCCTGTGCCCACCCCTGTGATCAGGTAATCGAATCCTTCGGGAAAATCTGCCAGTATCTCTTCTGCGGTTTTTGTGCGATGCACCCTGGGGTTGGCGGGGTTTTCAAACTGCCCGGGCATCCATGCGTCCGGGGTATCGGCAAGAAGTTGATTCGCCGCTTCAATAGCGCCCCTCATCCCTTTTTCGCGTGGAGTGAGCACAAACTCTGCCCCAAACAACTTCATGATGCTGCGCCGCTCCACCGTCATGCTTTCGGGCATCACCAGAACAACCCTGTAACCCTTCACGGCAGCAACCATTGCCACGCCAATACCCGTGTTGCCCGAAGTGGGTTCGATGATCACACCGCCCGGCTTCAGGAGCCCGGCCTGTTCGGCATTTTCTATCATCTCAAGGGCTATGCGGTCTTTGATGCTGCCGCCAGGATTGGCTTTTTCCAGCTTTACCCACACTTCATATTCTGAAGGAAAAAGCCGGTTGAGTTTCAAATGTGGGGTATTGCCTATGAGTTCATTCACATTATTTGCTTTCATTTTTAGATTCTTTTAATGGTTTAGTATTGTCTTCATTTTTGGGTTGGTTCTTCATGGCATGTATTTTCACCCGGCTGTCTCTGACTACCACGGAATAGGGCGGCACGCTTTCGGTGAGCCAAACATTGCCTCCGATAACGGAATCGTGCCCAATTACGGTTTCTCCACCCAAAACAGTGCTGCCGGCGTAAATGACCACATTGTCCTCAATGGTTGGATGCCGTTTGGTGGATGCCAGGGCTTTCTCCACCTGCATAGCTCCCAGGGTAACGCCCTGATAGAGTTTCACATGGTTTCCGATAAAGGTGGTTTCGCCAATTACAATTCCGGTGCCGTGGTCTATAAAAAAGCTTTCGCCAATGGTTGCGCCGGGGTTTATATCTATTCCGGTTTTACTGTGGGCATATTCGGCAATAATTCTTGGAAGGTATGGCACTTTCAGCAATACAAGCTTATGGGCAATGCGGTAAACGCTGATGGCAAAAAAGCCCGGGTAGGCGTGGATTACCTCCTGAAGGCTTTTGGCAGCCGGGTCGAACCAGTAAATAGCCTCCGCATCGAGAAGAAGCTTATCGTAAATGCCAGGAAGAGCATCAAAAAACTCGCTTACTAATGCATCTGGATCAATTGCTGAACTGCACTTCAGCGTATTGAGCATCTTTTTAAGTTGAGCCTCACTTTCGCTGAATTGTTGCAAATAATCAGCAAAACTGCCTGAAATTGTGTGAGGAAACAACAATTGAGTCAGCCCGGAAATAAATCGTTGGCTCTCTTCAGCTCCAGGGTAAGGACAAGGCTGGGAAATGCGCGTGTCGTAAAGCTGTTTGATAAAGTTTTGATAATTTTCCATGTCAGGAAAAATTTTGCATTTGGTTAAAAAACAAGAAACCCCTTCATCGTGCAATGAAAGGGTCCCTAAAAAGATTATGATTTCATCAAAAATCACACCCAGCCATTGCTCTTGAAATAGGAGCACAACAACTAAATGAGGTTTGGATTTTAGATTGAAATATTAGCATTGTCAGAGCAGGGTTTTCCTGGAATTTTGTAAGTCAGCCAAAAGAATTTAAAAACAATGGTTCGGTGCTTGCAGCTTTATGCAGGCTCAAAAAAATTGCCTGTAACTCAGATGCAAAGATACAAAACAATTAGGACATTCATACTCACTCCCTTTTAGTTTCGAAGGCGCAATAAGGATTGATTTTTTTACTAACCCCAACTCAACCAAAGCTCCTCCCAGGCTTCTGGAGAATAAGGCAGAGAATGCCCCTGATTTGCTTGTTAATCTATGTTCTCGTTTGCAGGTATTTTTTTAATCAGGTTTATTACCTCGGATTTTGAATTTTATTAAAAAACTCTTTCTGAAGTTCTTCAAGTACATTACTGTTTTTAAACTCTTTGATAAGTCTTGCCAGCAGGTCAGATTGATGTTCAAGGGTTAATTCACCCAGGTCAACATTCCCGTAGCTTCCGTCGCCATGGTAATGGTTAGGAAAGCTTGCATACCACCAGAAGCCGGATGTTTGGTTTTTAAGGCTTCCGAGCCGGTCCAGGTCTTCACCTGATTCAAGCCGTGCCCGGTCAAGAAAAACCAGGTCTGGCCGCGTAGCCAAAACCAATGAAGTTTCCAACTCTCCGGCATGTCCGCCGGGAGCAAAACTTTGAAAATAGGCTTCCTGCTTTGTCCTGAACTCCGTGTCAGCAACCGGACTAAAAAGAATCACTGAATAGTCCTTCGGGCTGTTAAGCTGGCTAATAAGAAAATAATTTAAGAAGCCGCTGTTGCCTCCATGTCCGTTTACAAGAATGATCTTCTTAAAACCATTTCGGTAAAGTTCATTGAGAGTTTCCTGCAACATCATCCAAAGAAGTTCAGGACTGTAAGCAATAGTACCTGGTTGATGTTTGGCCTCATTTATTTGTCCGAAATAATACTCTGGAAAAACCACAGCATATTCCTTTTTTGCCGCCCTCAAAGCCAACTCCCTTACAACAATCAGATCAGTTCCCAGCGGCAAGTGCTGGCCATGCTTTTCGAATACACCAAGGGGTATAATACATACCCCGCCCGATTTTTTGACAGCACGAACGAAGTCGGCCGATGTCAGTTCCTCAAGTTTAACCGGAAGTTTGTCAGGAAGAGGCTGTTGAACCTGCCCCGATGCAAAGTCGATAGTCATAATAATAATTAATGCTACATTCAACAACAACTTTTTCATCCGTAAATAATTTTTAAATTTATTGTCCTTTGTTAATTTCCTCAAACATGCTTTTTAGCAGTTCCTTTTCATGATCGCCGAAATATTGCCAGAACATGATTCCGCGAAGTCCGCTCTCTTTAACAAAGCGTGCTTTTTCTCTTATAGATTCCGGGTTTTCGTATGTAATGAATATTCTTTCGGTTGGGTTCCACAAATAAGGCGCCTTAGCTGTATTGTCCCACAGTTTCATGAAAGCCGGGTCAGGGAGAAAATTTTTCACAATGCTGTGATAATTCAGGTCAACTCCTGTGAGGCCAACTCCGGGTTGCCCAAGACCGTTGTTTTCAGCGTTCACTTCTTTCCAGCCGCGTCCATAAAACGCAGCCCCTATCAGCAGTTTGTCATTGCTAATTCCGGCATTGTTAAATAGTTCGACGCTACTTGCCGTTGACATGGCTGCGGGGTTGAACGCCGGCCTGAACAGGTTTGCATGATGCCCGGTAGTATTGCCCCATTCGCCCACAAAATCGTAGGTCATGATATTGATGAAATCAAGGTAATCGTCCACCACAGCCATCTCTGTATTGTCGAGGTACGCCTGGAAAGATCCTGCTGCGATTGTCAGAAGGTAATGTTTACTCCCGCCTCCCAGTTTATCGAGGGCCTGGCGGCATTCGCGCAGCAGGGCGGTAAAGTTTTCTTTGTCTTCGGGCCGGTGAATGTTATTGTTGCCGGGAAGGCCGGGATACTCCCAGTCAATGTCAAGACCGTCGAGGTCGTGCCGCTTTAAAAATTCAACAGCGCTTTCAATAAATTTAGCCCTGCTTTCGCGGGTAAGGGCCATGTCAGAAAAACCTCCTGACCAGCTCCACCCTCCAACCGAAATAAGCAACTTTAACCCGGGGTTTTGTTCCCTTACCTGCCGCAAAACTGAAAGGTTAATGCTGTCGTTGGAGAAACCTTCAACCACCTTGCCATCTATTACATTCGCAAAGGCATAGTTGATATGCGTCAGGTATCTTCCATCAATCTCCGAAACATCCATAACCCGGTTTCCCGGAAAAACATAGGCTATAATAAAATGCCGGTCAGGTTCCAATGCTTCGGCATTCCTCAGTCCGCATGAAGAAAGGAATGTTAATAAAATACCTGCAATAACAAGGATGGTTCTTTTCATAGAAGTAATATTTAGATTTAATTGAAAAAATTGGCTCTCATAAGAATGTTTTGCTAAAGGAATGGCGCTTTGATTATGATATTGGCACGAAGGTAAGAAAATAAATTTGCCCTAAAAAAAATTTCTTTTTGCAAACGCTTGCATTAAATTTAAAAATTTATTTTATTTGCTAAGTTTTTCAAATTTTCACCTTAAACAACCTAACTTAAAATTAAATCGAACCAAGATGAAGAAGTTTTTCACGATCTTTGGCTTACTGCTTTTTTTGGGATTAAGCGCCCATGGGCAGGAAAGGCTCGTAACCGGCACGGTTGTCAATTTAGCCGATGGAACCCTGTTGCCTGGGGTGACCATTACGGTGAAGGGCACCCCCCGTGGGGTAATTACTGACATTCAGGGCAGGTACCAGATTGCTGCCTTGCCGGGTGAAACTCTGGTATTCTCATTTATCGGAATGGTTACAAGAGAAATAACTCTTGACAACCGTGTAATGGTAAACATGGAGTTAGAACCCGACATTGCTGTGCTCGACGAAATTGTAGTAACGGCTCTTGGCATCAGCAGAGAGTCAAAGGCACTTGGCTTTTCAGTGACAGAGGTGTCGGCCAACCAGATTGCCCAAACAGGTGAGATTAACCCCATCTCGAGCCTGGCAGGAAAAGTTGCCGGTCTCGATATTACTCAAACCACAGCCGGCCCTTCAGGGAGCCGCCGGGTGGTGATAAGGGGAATTAACGAAATAATGGGCAATAATCAGCCGCTTTATGTTATTGATGGGGTGCCGGTAGAGAACTCCACACTTGGTCAGGCTACTGAATGGGGAGGTTTTGACCTTGGCGATGGTACTTCCGATCTGAATCCTGAGGATATTGAATCAATCTCTGTACTGAAGGGTGCAGCTGCTGCTGCACTGTACGGAAGCCGCGCCATGAACGGTGTAATCCTTATCACAACCAAAAGAGGCGACCGCGGAAGGCCGGGATTAGGAATTGAAATGAACTCCTCAACTACCTGGGATGTAGTTTCAACACGCCTTGATGAGTACCAGAATTTTTTCGGGCAGGGATCAAACGGTTTGTTGCCCATGCACGGCCAGATGGCCAACAACATTACCTCTGCATGGGGACCCAGACTGAACCCCGACAGTACCATTCTTCAGCGCGATGGAGTGAGAAGACCTTTTACGCTTGTTGAAAACAACATAAAGGACTTTTTCAATGTGGGTACTACCTTGCACAACACTGTTTCGCTAACGCAGGTTTCAGAAAACAGCAGCCTGAGGTTTTCATTTGGAAACGTTTATAACAGCGACATAATTCCGGGAAGTGGATTGGTGAGGAATAATTTAACGCTCAGGGGAACATCGAATGTGGCTAACATTATCGAATTTGATTCACGAATTTCCTTTTCGACCGAAAGGGTTGACAACCGTCCGGCGCTTACCGACGACGTGAACAATATCGGGAACGGTTTAGTGGGGCTGGCGCCTAACTTTGACCAAGCCTGGCTGCAAACCTACGCTGATGAACTTGGAAATTACATTGACTATACAGGAAACCCCTACCGGGCTAATCCCTACTGGACTATCAACCAAACCTCAAACGAAAGCTCCAGGAACAGGATTACCGGTTTTGTCGCAGCCACTGTTAACCTGCACCCAATGCTAAGACTTAGGTTAAGAAGCGGGCTTGACCAATTTTCGTTCGACTTCTTTAACTTTTACAACCGCAACACTCCTACCCGTCATGGTGGGTTCCTTGCTGAAAACCAGTTCAATGTTATGGAGATGAACAATGAGGCCTTGCTCATTTTTGAGAATCGTTTTGCTGATGTTTTGGATGTAACGGCAAGTTTTGGAGGAAACATGATGCGCAGCCAGACAGAAGTGCTGACCTCACTTGGCACGGAGATTCTTGCACCCGGAGTGGTCAGCATAATCAACTTTCAAAATGTTACTGCTACGCCTGACCTTTTCCGCAAAAAGATTCACTCGCTTTATGGCTTCCTGCAACTTGGGTACCGCGGCTTTCTTTATCTTGATTTTGCAGGCCGCAACGACTGGTCTTCGACCCTGCCTGTTGCCAATAACTCATATTTTTACCCCTCTATTTCAGGCTCGTTCATACCTACCGAAGCATTCGATTTTAACCTGCCATGGCTGACCTTTGCCAAACTTAGGGCTTCCTGGGCTCAGGTAGGTAGCGATACTGATCCTCATAAACTTGATCTTACGTATTCACTGGCCGGACGCACCCATTTGGGATTTCCGCTCGGAGGAATCAGCGGAACTCTTTTGCCAAATCCACACTTGAAACCACAAACAGCAACCTCTTATGAGTTTGGTGCAGATTTTCGCTTTTTCAACAACAGGGTTGGAATTGACTTTACTTATTTCAACCAGTTGACCACCGACCAGATTATAGAGGTTCAGGTGCCTGAAGCGTCAGGTTTTGAGCGTGCCATTTTAAATTCGGGAGATATGCGCAACAGCGGTATAGAACTTATGTTGCGGGCCAGGCCTATTGACAGGGAACTTCGCTGGGACATTTCCCTCAACTATGCCAGAACCACCAATGTTGTTGAAAGGCTTGCCGATGAGGTTGATGCGCTCACCATTGCTGATGCCCGCTGGGCAGGTGTCAGGGTAATTGCACGTGAGGGAAGCGAATTTGGAATAATAAGCGGACGCGGTTTTCAGCGTGACCCTAATGGCAACATCATTCACGGTAGCAACGGTCTTCCCCTTTTCACACCTGAACCCATTGACCTTGGCAGTATTCTGCCCGATTGGATCGGAGGTCTCCACAATACGTTTTCTTACCGGGGCGTTTCCGTCCGTACTTCCATCGATTTCCGCATGGGCGGCAATATCTATTCGCTTACCAACCGCGCCATGTACATCGGAGGCACACACTCAGCAACACTTCCCGGACGTGATGGGTTTATTGACTGGGCTAACCGTAACCAGGCCGCTTACCTCGCATTTATAAATGCCGGCGGAATTCCTGCAAGTTTTGTTCCTTTGCCCCTTGATGGCGGCCATGTGGGTGTAGGTGTTGTTCAGACTGGAGTTGATCTAAACGGAAATCCAATTTTTGCTCCAAACACCCGCATTGTAAACCCTCAGGAATACTGGAACCGTGCTGTTAGCGATGTTGGCGAACTGAATGTATATGACGCAAGTTATATTAAGCTTCGCGACATTTCAATAGGATATACAATACCACGCCGCCTTCTCGGAAATCTTCCGGTACAAAGCGTTACGATTTCGGCTATTGGTCGTAACCTATTTGTTCTTTACAAAAATGTTCCAAACATCGACCCCGAATCGACCTATAACAACAGCAATGGCCAGGGTTTGGAGTATGGCTCACTGCCCACGCGCAGGCATTTTGGGTTCAACCTGAATGTTAAATTCTAACACATAAGAAAAATGAAAAAAATTAGCATAAAACATTTATGGATTGCCATTCTGGCTATTACCATGGTTGCCTGCACCGAAGGATTTGAGGACTTTAATAAAAACCCTCACGATCTGAATGAGATGGATCCCGGAGTGCAATTGGCTACTGTTTTGCTCGATCTGAGCGGGAACCGCGAAGAAGTGTGGCGTTACGACCTGGGTATTACCTCGCCAAAAATGCAGCATCTGGCGGGTTCGTGGTGGACCCAGCATGGCGGGCAATACCGCATAGTTGAACGGTCGCATTGGTTTGCATTGTGGGAAACCCAGTTCCCTCGTGAAGTAAAAAACATTGTTGACCTTGTTGAAAGAACCCGTGGTATTGAAGAGCATCACAACACCCACCATGCCGCACGGATTATTAGGGTATATGTTTTCTCACGTCTTACCGACCTTTACGGAGACATTCCCTACACAGAGGCCGGCCAGGGTTATTTTAAACAAGTATTGCAGCCGCGATACGACAGGCAACAGGATATTTATAATGACTTTTTTAAGGAACTGAGCGAGGCTGTTGCCGCCCTCGATGCCACCAAAGCCCCCGTTAGAGGCGACCTTCTTTACAATGGTAATGTGGAAAGATGGAAGCGGTTTGGAAATTCGCTACGCCTGCGCCTGGGTTTCCGCTTAACAAAAGTTGACCCGGCAAGGGCCCGCACAGAGGTAACCGCTGCTCTCACTGCTGGTGTAATGACAAGCAATGCTGATATTGCCATGATGCGGCATGCGCCATTTTCGTTTCAAGGTGGCGGCATTGAAAACCGGGGGAATGGCCGTTCGCAGGTGTTTCAGGCATCTGATAACAGCGAAGGCTTCCGACTGACACGCACTTTGGTTGATTTCATGAAAAACACCAACGACCCAAGGCTTTCACGCTTCGGCGGTACTTATTTAGGCGTGGTTGGAGGTGTATATGGCCGCGACATTACCCGCTATCTCCAGTTGGGCATTGAACCTGGCGCAATGTGGTGGAACTTCTGGTCCGACCATGGAAATATCACCGACACACAAGGCAACCAGGTATGGGTAAGTCACCTAAATAAATTCATGCAGCCAAGCAGGTATGTTGCCGCTCTTGATGCTCCATTTTTTCACTTAACTTTTGCCGAGGTGGAGTTGCTTAGTGCTGAGGCAATTATCAGAGGATGGGTTCCGGGCGATGCAGCCGCAAGGTTTCATTCTGCCCTCAGGGCTACATGTTTGCACACAAACTTATATCCGGGGGCTCCTCCAATAACGGAAGCCGAAATCACTTCATTTATCGCAAGCAACCCCTTCCCCTTAACCTTTGAAGGTCAGATGGAAGCAATCCATAATCAAATGTGGGTCAACTTTTTTATGAATGGGGCCGAAGCGTTTGCAAACTTCAGGCGAACAGGGTTCCCCCGACTAGTGCCCTTTACTACACTACAATGGTACACAAGTGGCACAGATGGTGTAATTCCCAGGAGGTTCTTCTATCCGGAATTTGAAGCCATTAACAACCCTGTCAATTACCGCGAGGCTGTTCAGCGTATGGGTGGTACTGACAGTTGGTTACACAGAGTTTGGTGGGACGTTGAATAATTGTTTGTTGATGGTTGGTTTGTTGAAAAAGGCTGCTGTTCTTATTGGTCTATAGGTAGTATATTGATCGGAAAACGAAGTGGAACTATATCAGACCAGAATTGATACAAAGAAGAACAGCGCCTTTTTCCTTTACTGTTTCTAATGCGGTTGTTTCAATTTTTTATCCGTAAATAATTTTAATGTTAATGTCGGATGAACCCCGAAGAGCTCTATGAAAGCAAACTCGCATGATGAATTTTAATGCGTGTTTGTGTTTTGAAAATCAGGTTCGTTTCATCCGTAAATAATTTTTATGTTAATGTCGGATGAACCCCAAAAGGCTCGTTGAAAGCATACTCGCATGTGGACTTTTAATGCGTGTTTGTGTTTAGCGAATCATGCTCGTTTCAAGTGCAAATAAATTTCAATGGTTTAACTTACTGTATGAAACGTAACTTATTGTACACTTTTTTGGTTTTTTTAATTTCATTTGGGTTATCTTCCGGTTGTGTTAAGGAAAATACTCCAGGGCCTGACGACATTCAAAATCTGGTGGTGGTTTCTGATACAATTAATTTGCTCACTGCCAGGGTTCATTTTGACCTGGCGGGCTTTGGCGAGGTCCAATTGCATTGCGAGCCTGAAACTGGAGAACAAACCCGCCCAATTAAAGTAATAAAAAGAGTAAACCAAAACAGCTATTCCTTTGACCTCTTAGGACTTCAGGAGAATACCAGGTATGTTTTTCGAATTGTCAGTCAGGATGGACAAAATCAGGAAATATTGCATGAGGGATTTTTTACCACTGCGGCAATTCCCCAATGGCTGGTCGATTACCTTCCCGATACTGACCACCGGATGAATATCGATGGGCTCATTCTTCTAAATACTTTTACCCTTCCGCCTACTCTTACAGGGGTTCCGGTTGTAAACTATCCGGCATCGGCTTTTCTGGTTGTTGACCCCTCAGGTAAACTTATACTTGCAAGGGTTTCTAATGCAAGGATTTCGGCAGTGAGATATACGCAAAGAGGCACATTCCTGTCAATCCATAGCGACTTTCCCAACACCTCAGGTTCAAACCACATAATTGAAACAACACTTGCGGGGGACACTATCCTGCATTTGGTCTATGGGCATGGTGGGTTTGACAGGATGGTGCATCACGATATGATTCTGACTGATGACCACCATATAATTGCTATTACTGAATCATCGGTAGGAGGGGTTAAAGTTGACGGCTTAATGAGGTTGGACAGGTCTGGAAACAAAATCTGGGAGTGGGACACAAGTGATATTATCCCAGTTACCAATCAGCCATATATTCAACCCTGGGGAAATTCTATCAGTTTTGATAATGAGGGCAATTTTATTGTTTCATTCAGAAACATTCACCAGGTTTGGAAATTACACAAGGATACCAGACAGGTTATTTGGCGCTTGGGAAAAAATGGAACCATACCCCTTTCCGGAAATAATATGTTCCTAACCCAGCACATGGCTCAATTTATCGAGCCAAACAGATTGATGTTGTTTGATAATGGACAGGATGTGCGCGGGCGAATAGTTGTATCAAATGATCACAGGCCTTATTCAAGAATTGCATTCTATGATTTTAATGCAGACCAAACCCAAATATTAAACAGCAGTTTTATAAACCTGCCAGAGAAGTATTTTACCTGGGCAATGGGATCGGTGATTAAAATGGGAAATACATACCTTGTTGGCTCATCTTGGCCGGGCTATATTCTTCACCTTGATGAAAGCGGGAACATACTAAGCGAACTAAAGTTTGGAAGCCTGTTTTACAGGGCTGTTCCAGTTGAAAATTTTCTGGACTAAATTCCGATAAAAAACATTCAAAGTATGGAGAAAACCATCACAACCATTACCGACATTGCCGTGGAGTTAGGGCTTTCGCCATCAACTGTTTCACGAGCTCTGAATGACAGTCCAAAGATCAGTGACGAAACCAAAAAACGGGTCTGGGATCTGGCAAACGAAATGGGTTATAATCTAAACCTTGTGGCGTCAAGTCTTTCGAAAAAAAGAACCGGTATTATTGGGGTAATTATACCTGCCATAAACAGAAGTTTTTTCAGTGAGGTACTCAGTGGAATTGAGGAGATCTTACACAAGGAAAATATAAGGGTCATCATTGCACAGTCTAATGAATCATTTGAGCGGGAAAAGGAGTTGATCAAAATGTTTAGTGCAACCCGCGTTGATGGCATAATTGCCTGTTTATCGCTTGAAACACAGGGAGGCGGTCATTTTTCCAATATCCAAAAAAAAGGAATATCCCTGGTTCTTTTCGATAGGGTACATAATGACGTAGAATGCACAAAAGTGATTGTCGATAACTATGAGGGAGCCTTTATGGCAACAGAGCATTTAATTAAATCTGGTTGTAAAAACCTTGCTCATTTGGCTGGCCCTTTAAGTTGTCAGGTTTTTGAAGACAGGGCAAGAGGGTTCAGGGAAGCCATAAAGGCGAATAACCTAAGCCTTGGGCCCCGTTCAATCCTTTCTACTGACCTGACCCCGCAGGATGTAAAAGATGCAATGAAGCATTGGATGAACATGCAAACAAAACCCGATGGCATTTTTACGGCAAGTGCATCAACAGGCCTTTTGTTATCAAGCCTGGCGCAAACCTATAAGATAAGCATCCCTGACGAACTTTCAGTAATCTCTTTTGGAAACGAACCATGTAATGAATATATCGTTCCTTCGCTTTCAGCAATTTCTATGCCCGGATATGACATGGGAAAAGCAGCTGCAGAAAGCCTTCTTGGCGAAATTAAATACCCGTTTCAGGAACCAAAAACCATCATCAAGCCAATTCAACTTTTAATTCGCAAAAGCACTTTTAAAAAGCCTTTGATGGATTAAAACAATTGCAGGACAACTCGTGGTGCAGATAAAACAACCATAAAATGTATCAAAACTTAACAAGAATACTTGCAATTATTATGACATTTTGTTTAACAGAAGCCTGTTCAGGTGAAAAAAAAGTGTATCAATTCCAGACTTCAATAAACGAAGACTGGCAACTGTTCTCTTCTGTTGCCTTGAACTCAGATGGCCAACAAGTATCTCAACCAGATTTCACTCCGCCATCCTACTACAAAATCAACATTCCCGCCACCGTATTGAGTGGTTTAATCCAAAACGGGCTATACCCTGACCTGTATTTTGGAGGTCAGCTTGAAGCAGTTGATCAGAAAATTTTTGAAACGCCATGGTGGTACAGGAAAACCTTCATTCTTGAAAAAGAACACGATTCCTTTTTTCACCTAATTTTTGAAGGCATTAATCAAAAGGCGAATATTTGGCTAAACGGGCAACTAATTGCAGGAAAAGAAACCATTGATGGCCCGTTTGGAATATGGCAACTTGATGTGTCAGAATTTGTTGTTGCAGGTAAAAACACCCTTGCTGTTGAAGTTTTCAGGCCTGAATGGGGCGACCTGACTATTGGCTTTGTTGATTGGAGTCCGGAGGCGCCTGACAATAATATGGGTTTATGGCGTGGTGTGGTTCTAAAAAAATCAGGCCCTGTTTCCATACACCATCCTTTTGTTACATCAAAAGTAAACACACAAACATTAAAAGAAGCCGATCTGACTATTTCAACCCAGTTAAGAAACCACACTGGTATAAATCAAAAAGTAAATCTGGAGGCCAGGTTTAACGGTGTAAGTGTTTCTAAAACGGTTGAACTATTGCCCCACGAAGCAAAGGAGGTGGTTCTTTCTCCTGATGAGTATAAGAAGCTACACGTAAAAAACCCCAAACTCTGGTGGCCGGTTAACCTTGGCGAGCCCCATTTATACAATATGGAAATTTCAGCCAGTGTTAACAGAAAGGAATCAGATCTGCAGAGGTTTCGTTTTGGCATAAGACAAATTGAAGAATACCGAACACCTGACGATCACCTGGGGTTTAAGGTAAATGGCCAGGAGGTGCTTATAAAAGGTGGTGGCTGGGTAGATGATATGCTTCTTGCCGATACCGACGAAAAAGTAATAGCACAGGTTGATTACGTAAAACACATGAACCTGAATACCATAAGACTGGAAGGCTTTTGGGGCAGGAACAAAACCCTGTTCGACCGTTGCGATGAACAAGGAATAATGTTGATGATAGGATGGAGTTGCCAGTGGGAATGGGCATATTATTCAGGAAGAGAAGAAGATCAATACATTGCAATTCGCGATCCGAAAGAGCAAAAGCACCAGGCCCAAGCGTACACTGATCAGGTACGGTGGCTGAGAAATCACCCAAGCGTTTTCCTTTGGAATTTCGGCAGCGACAAATTACCCAGACCTGAATTAGAGTTGTTGCTTCGCAAGTACATTGCCGGGGTGGATACCACCAGACCATTGCTTAGCGCCTGCAAAGGCCATGTTAGTGAAATAACAGGTACCACAGGAGTAAAAATGAACGGGCCGTATGATTGGGTATCGCCAAATTATTGGTATATCGACCAACGTTTTGGGGGCGCCTTTGGCTTCAATACCGAAACCGGTCCCGGCCCTCAAATACCGACGCTCGAAAGTATTAAAAGAATGATACCTGAAAGCGATCTTTGGCCCAGGGGTGAAATGTGGGACTACCACAGCGGAAGATTTGAATTCAGAAATCTGGACAGGTTCCTTAAAGCCTTTAACGCAAGATATGGTGAAGCAAGCACCCTTAAGGAGTTTGTATTTAAGAATCAAATTTCAAACTACGAAGCCATCAGGCCCATGTTTGAAGCTTTTGCAGTAAACAAACCAAACGCAACAGGTATAATACAATGGATGCTCAATTCGGCATGGCCGAAAATTATCTGGCAGCTATATGATTATTATCTGGTGCCTAACGCAGCATTTTACGGTACAAAAAAAGCCAACTCACCATTGGTTCCAATTTATAACTACGGGAACAATAACATCTACGTTCATAATGAATTTCTGTATGGGCATGACCAGCTTACCCTTGCTGTGAAAGTATTGGATATCAATTCAAAATTGCTGTTCGAAGAAAAAAGGCCTTTTAACATAGGGGCGAATCAGTCAAAAATGGTATTTGCTCTCCCGTCATTGGAAAACCTGACAACAACATACTTCCTCGATTTGCGGTTGTTCGATAAAAACGGAAAAGAAATAATTTATAATTTCTACTGGCTTTCAACCAGGGCAGATACCCACGATTGGGATGCTACTTATTGGGTCTATACTCCGGGCATTGATATTGCAGATATGACAGGGATTAACAGCATGCCCAAAGCTAATGTAATCCTCGATTATTCAATTCAAAAAGAAGCCGGACAATATATTGCAACAGTCCGGGTAAAAAACCAATCGGAGGTGCTTGCTTTTTTTATGGAATTGAGGATGGTTGACCGGGAAACTGACAGGACAATTGTGCCTGTATTTTGGGATGACAATTACATCTCTCTGCTTCCGGGTGAGGAAAGGACACTTAAGGCCAGAATTTCGGTTAAGGATAATGAACTTTCTGACCTTGGATTAAAGGCAACTGGCTGGAATGTAGAATTTTTGGGAAATTAACTTTGCTTTATGAGACTTGAGGAGAAATCGAACGGACTGTCGCTGATAGGCATAGATCTGGGAGGAACAAACATACGCGCCGGAAAAGTAAGTAACGGACAAATTGAAAAAGTGGCGAGCTGCCTTGTGCCAAAAACAAATAATCCTGATTTGGTTTGTGCCGCTTTAATTGAAACCATAAAACAGGTTAACGACCCGGGTGTTGCAGGAATTGGCATTGGAGTACCGGGGCTGGTAGAAAACAAAACAGGATTGTTATATGGTTTGCCAAACATTCCGGCATTTCAGGATTTTAACCTTGGTGAAGCTTTAAACAAGGCAATGAATCTACCGGTTTATGTTAACAATGACGCAAACTGCTTTGCCGTAGGAGAATGCTTTTTTGGCGATGGACGTAATTTTGATGATTTTGTTGGATTAATTACCGGCACGGGACTAGGTGCCGGTATTATTTACAACAGGCATTTGGTTTCTGGCCAAAATTGCGGAGCTGGGGAGTTCGGAGTACTCCCTTACAAAGATCAAAATCTTGAATTTTATGCAAGCGGGCAGTTTTTTCTAAAGGAATACGGAAGAGATGCCTCACAAATGGCTATGGAAGCCAGGAATGGTAACCCCGAGGCTATAGCTGCATTCAGGGAATACGGAAAAAACCTGGGCGTGGTCATAAAAGCCATTGTTGCCTGCATTGACCCTTCAGCAATAATTATAGGAGGGGGCCTTTCCCGGTCATTTTCGCTATACAAAGAATCAATGTGGGAGGAAGTGCAAAATTTTGATTTTTCGCGGTCAATAAAAAAAATTACAATTATTCCAACCACAATGCCTGAAATAGCAATTCGGGGTGCAGCAGCATTATATTTGAACGCAGTAACATGAGGCTTCTTAAATTCTTTAAAAAACAACTACATTTGCACCGTTTTTTAAAGTCATTTTTCAATTATGATACACAACATTCCCGTTGAAAACCAGGATATTATTGGTGTCTTTCTTGAAGGGAAGCAACTTCGGGCTGGTAGGATCAAAAACAACCAGAATCAGAAGAGCCTTGTTGTGGAAATTGACAACATGGAAACTGAGGAGGTCGTTATTGATCAACTTATAAAAGCAATCGAAAAAGTATTCTCACCCAATGTTGTAGGAATAGGTATCGGGGTTCCCAGTGTAGTTGATGTACATAAAGGTATTGTTTACAATGCCGAACATATTCCTTCCTGGAAAGAGGTTTATCTGGGCGATATCCTGGCCAGGCAGTTTGGCGTAAAGATCTACGTTAATAACGATGCAAACTGTTTTACTGTTGGCGAAAAGTATTTCGGCAAAGGAAAGAAATTCAATAACATGGTAGGAATTGTAGCCGGTGTAGGCATCGGGATGGGAATCATAATTGATAATAAATTGTATTCTGGTCAGAATTGTGGTGCAGGTGAATTTGGTTCAATTCCATACCGCGACCACAACTACGAGTATTATTGCACCTTAGGCTATTTTGAACTTAAGTATGGTTTGAAGGCTGACAAACTTTACCAGCGGGCACGTAAAGAGGACAAAATTGCCCTTGCCATTCTGGAGCAGTTCGGGTTAGACTTTGGACAAGCGATAAAAACCATTTTGTTTACACTCGATCCTGAGTTTATAGTTATCGGGGGGCCCATCGCCCGGTTTTATCCATTTTTCAAACCATATATTACCAAGTCCCTGCGCACATTTCCCTATCCTAAAACCATCGAAAGGCTGCAGATTGACGTCAGCGACAATCCCGACATACCTGTTCTTGGAGCTGCAGCCTTGTATTTCGATGCAATGAAATTATAATGTAACTGGCCGATTTTTCTAATTGCCTGGCGCCCACCAGTTTCCTGAAATCAGCAACATGCTAAGTAAGTTAATAGTGTCAGGGTAATAGCTTATTTTTACATTTTTAATGTGGTTCCAGCCCTCGTTAAGCCATTGCTGATGGTGAGCACCGGCAATGGAAGCCGCAACAAAGGGCGCAGTATAGGCCATACTTGTATAATAATCTCTGCCCGGGATTGGCTCTCCTGTCAGGAAATATCCCGGCCTTACGTTAGCAACATTATTCCCTGTTGCGGGTTGAAGCCATGCAAGCATTTTGTTCAGATGATCCCTTGCCTGAGGTGTACCATGATGAGCAAATTCAACAGCCAGGCGTAAAGGAAATCGGCAGGCATTCCAATTAAAGGTTCCATCATATTCGGTTTCTAAAAACTCCGGGCCAGCAGGGCCAGCAGGAAATCCTGCAACAAAATCAGGCATCAATCCGGTATGTGGTGAAAAGTTTCTTGTGATCTGCTCAATCATCGAATAGATGGTATCAACTGCTTCCAAAAAAATCTTCTCGCCGGTGTAATGATAGAATGCTCTTAAATGACCAGCCATCCAGTCGGATGATCGGGTGCCTACCGGCATGGTTGGCGCATCGCCCATTCTCAAACGACGGCTTTCTGTATCAATCAGGCTAACCTTAATGCCATTAGTAATCATATCAATGGCTTTCTCTAAATAATTGAATTCACCATCCGACCCCCATTGCTCGTGTGCCAACAAAAGTCCATAAGCAACATCAAAATCACCATCGGTTGCTGAGCTCCGGTTGCCGCCGGCATCTTCCTTCGCAGTGATAAGCCATGCCATCAGGTAAGGATTGTGCTTGCTTCGTGTGGCATTGTACATTCTTACCAAACCGTCAAAATACTTTTTAGCATCCGGATCATGGCCGGCCATGAGTGCGGTAATTATCATGCCCCATCCATGTCCTTCTGAGGTGCCTTTATCTGTTATAGATCCACCAGTATTTTCCCCTTGGACAAAAAATGTATTGGGAATATATACCCCTGGCTTTAAATAGCGCGACTTCCAATAATCATAGTAAGCCGCTACCTCGGCATTCAAGTCATTTTGCAGGTCAGGTTTTATGGCGTCATTAAATATTATTGCCTGGGGGAACGGCCTTTGGGGTACATCACTATTGTTTTGATTTCCAGGTTGGCATGAAATCAGAAATAAGGGTAGCAATAAGAACGCAACGAATAGTTTCATAAACATATTTTTTTGAGGTTGAGAAAATTAAGGTTTATAAATCATATTTAAAAAAAAGGACATATTGTTAAACAATTTCCATTTCATTGCCAATTTTTCTTGCCCTTTCGGGTTTATCTAAATTAATTCCGAGGTTTAATCCGGTTTCAGCAAGTAACCTCCAGCCGGCCGCAAGTCTGACATAATTGTTATTAAATACATCTCGCATTGATAATGAAATGTTGGGGAAAATAGATTTTTCTGCAGAAATTGAAACCACCATGGTTCCGATACCGTCAACGAAAATCTTTTTGATCTTTTCCTGGTGGTCAGGAAATTCATCAACCAGAATTATAACATCCTTTGGTGAAATAACTTCCTCGACTCCATGCAGCAGGTAAGTGCCGGGGAAAAAGGCAGATTTTTTCCTGACAGTCTCAGGTGTCTTCAATGCCAATTCTTCAGCAACACCACTGTTTTTTCCGGCAAAATAAATGTGGTCAGCTCCTGCCATTGCATCTATAATTTCAACCGCAACAGGAATGTTTAAGGTCTTTTCAAAGTCCTCCGCCAGGCTTGATTTGTTCACTTTCACTCCTGCCCACCTCGACAAAAGTAATTCGTAAAAGCATGCTTGCGCCACCGCCGATTTAGTTGCCGCAACAGCAGTTTCAGAACCAATTTCAAGAACAACAGTGCGTTTTGAATATTCCTCCAACAAACTGTTCTTATTGCACGTTAGCCCAAACAAGTTTTTATGACCCTTTTCTTTAAGTTGCATAAAAAGACTAACAATCTCCTTTGTCCTACCTGAGTTGGATGCGCCAAAAATTACAAAATCAGACAAATCTAACCCTGAAAGATCGAAAGAACTTTTCGAAATTATTGTAGGGCCATGCTGCATTTGAAGCCTCCTGGAAATCATGTTCCGGGCAGGAAAAAAACGACTGCTTCCCTCTCCTGTCAACATCAAAAAAGGTTCTTTTTTGATTTCTTCGAAAACCGCGTCAACAATTGCTTCATCAAAATTCCTGATAATGTCAGGTGTATCAAACATTTCCTTTATCAAGGAAAAGTTTTGTGACTGTAATTCAAAATTTCTCATTACTATCTGCTTGGAAATAACATTTAATGAACTCTGGTGATTTTATCAAAATCTTATAAAAAGTTTTATGTTTCCAAAGATATTAATTTTTTTATGCAACCGCTTGCAGAAAATTTTAATCGTTGAAGTTTTTTTGCACTTTTCAAAAAAATCCTTTGATTCTAAAAACCCGGGAATGGTCAATAAAAAAAACGATTCATAATTAAAACATTAGCAGGATTAAATTTGTTGGCAATAGAGCTTCCAGGCATAATTCACGGCATAAAGACCTAAAGCTTATCAAATGATAAAATTTTTCAAAAAAGTTTTTACATTTGCACACCACTTGTCTGTAAAAAGACATGTTTATAAAGAAGAGCTGAGAGAACAGGCTCCGTGAAGCTCTGGCAACCTCCTGCCCCAGGCAGCGCTGGTGCTAAAACCTGCCCGAAAGGGAATTATAAACAAATTTCAAAAAGATGAAAATATCCGGGGTTTCTTTTCCGCAAATGGCCTTTTTTCTGGGAGGCTTTCACTTTTCGTTGTTTTTGCCGAACCTTGCTTTTGTTTGCCCTGCAGTTTACGGGCTTGCGATGGGTATGCGCTTTATGCGCTAATCTTTCACAAATCATACAACCAGGTAAGGTATTCGCTGCATGCTCATTGCATTGCCGGCAGAAATAAATCGTTTTATAAACCTTAATTAATATAGCTTAAAACCATGACAACCAATGCTTTCAGACATTTCGAGACATTACAGCTTCATGCCGGGCAGGAAATTGACCCTGCAACCCAATCGAGGGCTGTCCCAATTTATCAAACCACATCGTACGCATTCAAGAGCGCCGAACATGGCGCCAACCTTTTTGCGCTGAAGGAATTCGGCAATATTTACACACGAATTATGAATCCCACCACCGATGTTTTTGAGAAACGCATGGCAGCTCTCGAAGGT
>DATIKK010000173.1:0-3530 GCA_035477635.1 Bacteroidales bacterium
GAATGTAATTGGGCATATAGTATTGAATTGCAAATTCAATGAAGTTCGGAGCGGCATTGCAAATGCCGCTCAGCGGGTCATTGCGGTCATTGCGATGCATTGCGATGCATTGAGCTTGCCGAAATGAGCTTGCCGAAATGAGCCTGTCGAAATGAGCCGTCCGGGTCGAACACTACGGTGTTTAAAATCAGCTAATCATCACATCACCAAATTATCACATTATCACATCACCACATCGCCACATCATCACATCACCACATCACCACATTATCACATTATCACATTATTTCCCATGAGGCCGGTTTGTTTTTGCAGGTTAAAGGTTGCCCTTTGGTGATTGCTTTAATCCTGGAGGGATTTCATCTTCATATAAACGTGATATAGATGAAAAATGCGACCCCATCGGGGTCGCACCATTTCCGTGTTTATTAATTCTACAAACATTTGAATCCTTCGGATTCATCCCTCCTGGCATATTATTGTATTTCTGAGCCGGGTGGAGGTTCGGGTGCGGGGAGTGTGTCCTCTACGCGGTGAAGCACCACATTGTTGGGCAAGGAAAAACCCCGGTGGAAAACTTCGTCGGTAACTCGTACTACAATTCCTTCACGCCATCTGGTCCACCGTGCCAAATCCGGGTTTTCCCGCAGTAATTCGAACCGTCCACGAGTGCTTCTGTTTTTTGGAAAATCATGAAAATGCATTCTCAATACATCAACTCCATCGTCGTCAAAATCAGTACCCGCAAAGGTTGGCAAGCCAGTAGTAGCCGACTTTTGGTTGTGTATATTGCTTGAGACTATTGCACCCCTTACCGTCAAACTGTAATGGCCTGCTATTGCATCATAGGAGAAAACATAGTTTATTGTTTCACCAGGGGGCACAATTTTTTCCCTCCACAATTGAAAGGTTAATACAGAATCTCCGCCGGCCGATACCCATCGCCATGTCCCCTCAAACACTACAAGCTCCTCAATTTTAAGGTGATCGCCCGGCTGTAAACCGCCATGGTCTATTCTATTGGCACGGGTAAGAGTCCTGCCCTGTGCCATGATAATCGCAGGAAACAAAGCCATTGCAGCCACGAAAAAGAGAAGGAAACCCCGCTTAAATCTATCAGAAAAGGTTGGTTTCATGGTTTGAAATTTTATCAAGTTGGAATTGTTTGTCATCATTTCTTCTTCCTCCTGCCTGGGGCGGTTTTAGCCGGGGCAGCCTCTAAAGCTACCCCGGCTAATGGCTCTGATTGTAAAATCAACAAAAACTGCCTATAACCTCAATAGCATATTATTGTATCTCCCAGCCGGGTGGAGGTTCGGGTGCGGGGGGTGTGTCTGGTACGCGGTGAAGCACCACATTGTTGGGCATGGAAAAACCCCGGTGGAAAACCTCGCCGGGACTTAGTATGGCCCATCCTTCATTCCACATGCTCCACCGTGCCATATCCGGGTTTTCCCGCAGTAATTCGAACCGTCCAAGAGTCCTTCTGCTTTTTGGGAAATCATAAAAACTAATGCTCAATACATCAACTCCATCGTCGGTAAAATCAGTACCCGCTAAGGTTGGCAAGCCTTCAACCGACCTTGTTTTGTGGGTATTGCTTGAGACTATTGCACCCCTTACCGACAAATTGTAATGGCCTGCTATTGCATCATAGGAGAAAACATAGTTTATTGCTTCACCGGGAGGCACAATTTTCTCCCTCCACAATTGAAAGGTTAATACAGAATCGCCAGCGGCCGATACCCATCGCCATGTCCCCTCAAACACTACAAGCTCTTCAATTTTAAGGTGATCGCCCGGCTGAATACTGCGAAGTACTAATCGGTTGGCGCGGGTAAATGTCCTGCCCTGGGCCAAGATAATCGCAGGACACAGAGCCATTGCAGCCAAGAAAAAGAAAAGGAAACCCCGCTTACATCTATCAAAAAAGGTTGTTTTCATAGTTTGAAATATTATTTGTTGAAAAATGTGAAAACTGTAAAACATTGATACTGGTTTTTTTGTAATCCCAAATGCCCTGACGCCTTTTAACATGGGTTGGGATTTACAACAGGATTTCCTGCAGGATCCAGTTTCAGATTTAGCCATTGGCTAAAATCTGCATGGCTTCCCTCAAACAGCATCAGGCCTGAATCGAAACCTTTTAAAAGCTTCAGAAACGCCCCTTTAGGATCTGAATAAATGTCAAGTAATAGCTTAAACATGTCATCAGCTAAAATGCCATTATTAAATCTATTTTCCAGAAATTTGGAACCGAAAGCAAGGAATCTTTGCACATCACTTATAACCAACATATAAGTGCCTTGAGGGGTTACTACCCCGATCGGGAAATGCTCCAAATTTTCTATGCAACCGCCCCTGTATGCCAGATAAATTGCCTGTAAATCGGTAGGTGAAAAGATAGGCAGTCCATGTGTTGGATGGGTATGAATAAACCCGAAAATCTGGCTCTGCGGGGAGCAAAAGAAATCTATATGCAGTGTACCTTCAGGGCCACTCATAGGCTCGTACGAAAAAGTACCGTCATGGTTATTCCTCATAAGGTAGCCCGCTTCAAAGTTTTTGCCGGTATATCCTATAAGTTTAGCCATTTTATTGCGGAACAATTCGGAAGTACCAAGGGCCTGGACTTTTTCACAAGGATTGGCGACCTGGGGCATTATCTGTGGAGGGTCAGCAGGGGGTGGGGTTACACCACCGCCTCCGCCGCCACCCCCAATGGGTGGAAAAGGGTCTCCTGTGTACCCACCACCTCCGCCACCACCCAGGTCGTCGGGGGGAATGACTTCTTCCCAAACATAGCCCGTAACTGAGCAACCCAGAAATTGGAAGTTAGCCACATTACCATCCGCATCATAGCCCCACTGGAACCAACATGTTGATATTTCAATCAATCTGAAACTTTTTGGGCGAATTACCGCTTCTGGTTTTTTTTCGGGTTTGTCAGAGGTTGTCAATTTATTAACAATTCCGCCCTGCTCATAGGTATATCCAACAACAAACTTTCCGAAAAGATCGTAAAACAACACCAGGCCCGAAAAATCGGGTTGCATCTCCAGGTATTGGTTTTGCTGCAGGTTGCCTCCGTTTTCAAAGTACACAGGGTCGGGGAGTACAACCATCTTAAAGGCATAAACATCGTTGGTATTAAGGTTTTTAGCCATCACGAGCCTTACAAGCTGCAGGGTGTCGGCAGCAAAGTCATATTCGTTGCTGCCCTTACCATTTGTGCTGAAAACCACCTTGCCGTTTTTATACTCCCATGGAAGCTCCACCACCGACCAATCCTTATTAAACCCTGTGATGGCCTTACTCCAGTCGAAAAAAGGTATAAGCGGAGGTAACCCGGTTTCTCCGGCTTTAACAATGGCTTGTTCATGGGCATGAAACACTGGCTGCAGGTTGGCATCGAACCACAATCTGGCTTGCTTTACGGAGAAAGGCGCAATGGGCGCTTCAGTTTTTTCTAACTCCATTTCCGGGGTGCAGCCTACTGCAAAGCAAAAAAGAACAAATTTTATGATACT
>DATIKK010000174.1:0-2189 GCA_035477635.1 Bacteroidales bacterium
CCTCTCTAACACCGCCTATACAGGTGTCGGCAATGATGCATTCTACGGGTTGGCCGTTGGGGTATTTGAGCTGAGCCGAAATGAAGTCGGCAGCACGCCTGGCCATGCCCATGGTTTGAGCCTCCAGCGACTCCCTTACGCCTCCCAGGCGGCCGTCGATGGTAGGCCGTATGCCTATTTTTGGGTATGTATTCATATTTGGTTTTTTATGGGTGGTTTTAATGTAAATTAATTCTGTAACATACTATCTATTTAAACATTTATTCGGGAGAGGTTTCATGAAAACCGGATGAACCTCTGGTTATCAAATCTTCTCCACCATGATATTTTCACATGACACTCCATTGGGAATGAACTTGATTATCAACCCGTAGATGTTCATGTTTCGCCGAATATCTCAATCGATTTAGCATTAGCAAAATAAAGCAAAATTTCATTCTAACCACCTTCTGATTTTATGAAAGTTTAGGTTGGTCAATTTTTGGTATAAATTATTTAACGTAGCTTTGATAAACTGGAGGCTAATGTGTAAATAGCACTTTTTAATTCCAGGGCAGGTCGGGCCGATAAGTTTTTGCAAAACCAGGTCTCCGATAGTTTTTCACTTTACTTATGAGCTGCATGAAGGCATTGATAATATGTAATCTTTTGCTGGTTATAAATATTTCCGCTTGCTTTTCACAAGGTTTGGACAAATTTGAAGTCTGGGGTTGGAAGGGGACAAAGGAAGAATTTAGAGACTATTATTTAAATAAAACGGGAGTTGATTTGAAAACCTCCTATGCCTGCGCAGCTTTTCTTACCGGTATGGGATTCAAGCATGCCATGTCGTTGATTTTTCCAGATGATTTACAAGCGTTTTTGAAGGGTACCATTGATTGGTCAATAACCGAAAGAATTGTAATCGTAAGGGAATTTCCCGAAAACAGATTTACGGATTTGCTTAAAGATACTGTTCTTCAGATTGAATTAGTAAGACTTATTGAAAAGCTGAAATTCGAGCCCACCTTGATTTCAAAGAATTCAGTAACTGAAGAATTCAGAGACCTTGAGCTGTTGTTAATAGGCACATTAAATCCATGGAATGGTTCACTAAGGGATAAAAGCAACGCCTTGTTAAGAGAGTTGAATGTAGAAAACTTTGACCTTTCAGATGATACAATTGAAATTTTAGCCGCAATGTTGTCCGCACCCGACCCGGCAACCTGTTACAACGCCTTAAAATTGATTGGAAACTTTAAAGATAAAGAACACCTGACCGACAGGTTAAATTTAAAGAATGCGTTAACCTTAAAAGACTTTCTCTTATCAAACTTACAATCCTTCCGGTCGGATGCTCTTGCTTTTTTAACAGGCTTATATCCGGAAAGAAGCAATTGGACTGCCAAAGAATGGAAACTTTGGTTGGGTAATGATTAAAAAGGAACTGATTGAATCATTTAAATTGTTCCGGTCATTTAAGGCCTTGTTCCCCGTATATCAAGCATTCAAGTAAGAACTTTTACCTGGCTTTAAGGCTTCATGCGGGTATATCAGCATGAAGCCTTTCTATTTTATCGTTTACCTTAAATGATGAAAGTAGAAGTGTCATAGCTGTATATATGGGTGTAAAATAAAGCATTGACAAAAGTCCCCTTAGGTTTCCCAGTAACTTTTGAATGATTATTTTTGCACCCTGAAATGCAAGCCCCCGTTAAAATAGTATTAAAGCCTGGCAAAGATGCTTCCCTGAGGCGTTTTCATCCCTGGGTGTTCAGCGGAGCCATAAAAAGCAAGCCTGATGGCTTGGAGGATGGAGCCGTTGTGGAGGTTTTCAGTTGCAGCAACGAATACCTCGGAACGGGTATTTATCAGGATGCCACCATTGCCGTAAGGTTAATGGCCTTTCCGCCGGAAAGACCTCTTGTGCTTGATGAGGCCTTCTGGACAAAGAAACTGGAGAAGGCTTACCTTTTGAGAAAAACCGCCGGTTTGGCCGAAAACAGGCACACCAATGTTTACAGGCTGGTACATGGTGAGGGCGACCATTTGCCTGGAATCATCATCGACCATTACGACGGACATCTGGTCATTCAGGTACATGCTGCCGGCAACCATGCATTTATTGGCGCGATTGCCCGGGGTCTGGAAAATATATACGGTTCAAGGCTCAAAAGCATTACCGATAAAAGCCGCGAAACATTGCCCCA
>DATIKK010000175.1:0-19136 GCA_035477635.1 Bacteroidales bacterium
AGGACTTCAGGCTGCACAAGGATTTTGTCCGTAGCCTGCATACCGTAACAATACCGGAAGCTGTGGCCCAATCGCTTTTGAAAAGAGTAAAAGATTATCGCAAACCGGGCGCATTTCCGCAACGGTAAATCTAACAACACCCAAAAAAGCCGAAAAAATAAATGTTCCGTGTTAGTGTTTTAGGAATCATGCCCGTTCCATACATTGTTTAGCCCCAATATCAGGAATGACTTTAATTTCATCTCCACGGCCGGAGCTTTGACATTACTTCGGAAACTGGCAGAACAAACGACCTGGACACAGGAATGGAAACCGTACCGGCTTCGTCCAACCAAAGGTTAAACTGGCTGTATTCGCGTTTCAACATCTTAACCTGGTCAATATTAACCATAAATGAACGGTGGCAACGCAGCAAAGGATAATCTTCCATTTGCTTTTCAATATTTTTTAATGTATTGCGGAGAGTGAACTTTTTTAGATTGTCGCCAGACTTATAGTGAATAGTAACATAATTGTCGTTGGCTTCGAGGTATAGCAGGTCGTAGGATTTTATGCTAAGCTTCAATGATTCATTTTCGTCTTTAAAGGGAATAAACTGCGGCTTGTACCTAAGCTGGCGAATAAGGGTTTCGAGGCTTACCTTTTTCTCCCACCATGCGAAAAACAGTGTGCTGATCAGGTAAGGAATAAGAAGAATAAGCGAAGTATTTTGGACGGCAATCACAAGAGCCTTAAAAAAGGGAGTTTCATCAACTAAAGCAAGACGCTCCACAACTGTGTACATAGCGCCTTTCATAATGATTTCTGACGCAATCATAATGGCATAGTACCACACTGTGATCGGCCGGTAGCGCTTCACTGCAAACATGATAAGCCTGCTTGCCAAAACCACCAGCATACCAGCTATCACAATAAGCCCTGATACTAATGAAAATACCCAAAAACTTACTGCATACCAGTCTTTCGACCCGAAAGGCTGATAAACATTAATAAAAAAATACGCAAATACTGTAGTAAATAAAATCTGGATAATAGTGTTTCTGCTACTGACAAAAAATTCCGGAACCAGCCTGGGTTTTCGCGCCATAAAATTAGAATATGGTTTAAAAAGCAATTAGCAATACAGGTGTTTAAACTAAATATATATATGTTATTTCTCCGATTGAAAAATTTCCGGAATTACACTGAGAAATTTTTCTGATAATGATAACAAAAATAAGTAAATTTTCATTTTTTCATTCACCCCAATTATTATTTTTTCACCCCAGAACACTATTCATTCACCCCTAACTATTGATAAATACCACATTTTTGAGTATTGAAAATTAACAGTAATTTTCTTTGTATCGCATATTGAAAAAGATCCGAATTCAAACTTATCAATTTACAATAAACATAAACCAGATAATTATGCCTGAAAAACCGAGCTATAATGATAAGAACCATGAACTTAAAAACAGATTCAGTCTTTTAAAACCTTTTGCAGTTCTTTCGGATACTGTGGTGTGCTATAGTATGCCTTTCAAATCTGATTGCGCATTTGAACCAAGGCCAGTTGAAAGAGATTTACCTGATGATGAATTACAGATTGTAAATGAAAGCGGACGAATATTAAACCGTGAATTTCAATATGCCATTCTGACCCCTATTGATGAGCATCCGAAGGATATTATCCTGTTGTTGCACGGGTTGAACGAACGGTCGTGGGAGAAATACCTGTTGTGGGCCCACACCCTTGTAGAAAAAACCCGTAGGGCTGTGATTCTCTTTCCCATAGCGTTTCATATTAACAGGGCGCCTGCCAATTGGAGCAATCCAAGAATGATGCAGGCTCTTTCACAAAAGCGGCAAGAATCGAACAATGAAATAAGAGAAAGTAGTTTTGCCAATGTTGCCCTCAGTCTGCGAATGCAATACAACCCCGAAATGTTTCCTGTGTCGGGCGCGCAAAGTTATCTTGATATTATTAAATTATGCCGCCAGATCAAAACGGGCAATCACCCATTGCTGCAAAAAACTGCAAGTATTAGCATTTTTGCATATTCTATCGGCACAATTCTGGCAAAAATTCTCATTTTGGCCAATCCATTCAGGATGTTTTCAAAAGAGCGTGTATTTCTTTTTTGTGGCGGAGCATATCTCGAACAGGTAAACCCGGTTTCGAGGGCAATTATGGACAGCGATGCATGTAAAACGTTGAAGAGT
This sequence comes from Bacteroidales bacterium, assembly GCA_035477635.1. Classification (GTDB taxonomy): domain Bacteria; phylum Bacteroidota; class Bacteroidia; order Bacteroidales; family UBA7960; genus UBA7960. The sequence goes on from DATIKK010000175.1 coordinate 2,206, forward strand.
TATCTGGCCTCTAATCCAAAGTTGGCTCAACTGATGGCATCGTCCCGGAGGAAAGCAAAACTTTTACCACAGGCATGGAAAATTTTTCAGTATTTGATTTCTTCTGAGTTAAACAAAAGCGAGAAAAACGAAATATTAAAAAAAGTCGGGAATCGCATAATGGCCGTTGGATTAAGCTGCGACCAGGTCTTTCCGCCTGCCTCAATTCACAATTTTTTTGGAAACAGAAGTGTATCAATTCAGGTGCCATATTCCGGTTCGCACGAAAAGCCTTTTCCTTTCGACAGCAAAGAGAGCTATGCAGAAGTGGTTTTAATATTCGAAAAGGTTTTTTCAATGGCAAGTGAATTTTTAACCAATAAAAACAAGCGCAAATAAATCCGGGAAATAGTACTAATTAAGGTAATTATGGCAAATTATAAACAATAATTTTCGCAACTGCTAAACCTGTTTATTAAACATCAGGATTATTATTATATTTAACGGGAAATTCCAGATAAAATGAAGATTCCTGATGCTGATCAAATTAGAGCTATTGACGTTTACACCATTGATTATGAACCAATAAGCTCCATTGATCTGATGGAAAGGGCCGCCTCCAAGTGCTTTTCCCGGATAAAAAAACAAATAAGGCAGAAACAAAAGGTTGTGGTTTTTTGCGGCCCCGGGAACAATGGAGGCGATGGGCTTGCCATTGCCAGAATGCTCGCGGGGACAGGTCATAATGTAGAAGCCTACCTGATGCCCCATTCAGAACAACACTCAGCCGAATACCTGGTTAACCTGAAACGGCTTAAAAAGATACGAAATGCGAAAATAGTAAACCTTCAGGAACAGGAGAACCTTCCGGAAATACCAGGAGATGCGCTTGTGGTTGATGCACTTTTTGGGACCGGGCTAAATCGGCCCCTCGAAGGTTTTCCAAGCACTTTAGTGCAACAGATAAACAAGTCAGGAGCAAAAATAATTTCCATCGACATTCCCAGCGGACTATTCATCGACGACAACCGAGGCAATAATTATAAAAGCATTATCAAGGCTTCTCAAACCCTCACATTTCAATTTCCTAAACTTGCGTTTTTACTTCCTGAAAATGAGAATTATGTTGGTCAATGGGAAATACTTGACATTGGCCTTCATAATGATGCTATCAAAAGCACTAATACAAAACACCATCTTACAGAAGCCAATGATATCAGGTCGTTTTACCGCCCCAGGTCGAAATTTTCGCATAAAGGCAATTATGGCCATGCCTTGCTCCTTGCTGGCAGTGAAGGAAAAGCCGGAGCTGCAATACTGGCTTCAGGGGCAGCGCTTCGAAGCGGACTCGGACTGCTGACAGTTCATCTGCCTGCTAACCTACTTCCAATATTGCAAGCCGCCCTTCCGGAGGCAATGTGCCGTGCCGATTCCGACCCGCAGAAAATAACAAATACGGGCGACTTGGAGTCATTCAATGCCATTGGCTTTGGCCCCGGAACCGGAACCGACACCCGGACCTGCAATGCATTGAAACTGCTTATTCAAAATTCCGGAATTCCTTTGGTGATCGATGCCGACGGGATAAACATCCTGGCCCAAAATCCAACCTGGTTTGCCTTCCTGCCCAAAGGAACTATTCTCACCCCTCATCCAAAGGAATTTGAGCGCATTGCAGGGAAAAGTACCGATGGTTTCCAGAGACTTGAACTAGGCAGAGCTTTTGCCTTTAAATACAGTGTATATTTGATTTTAAAAGGGGCTCATACAGCGATCATTTGCCCCGATGGACATATTTTCTTTAATTCTACCGGCAATCCCGGAATGGCTACCGGAGGAAGTGGCGATGTACTCACAGGTATAATTCTTGGATGGCTTGCACAGGGATATTCACCCTTTCAGGCTGCCCTCATGGGCGTTTATCTCCATGGCATGTCCGGCGACCTGGCTGCTGCACGACTGGGAAAGGAAGGAATGCTGGCAGGAGATATAATATTCCATTTGCCAAAAGCCATCAAAAAAGTGTTTTAATGGTTGCATGACTTTTCGTAAGAAAAATTATGGTGTGCAGAAGCTGACTCAGGAAGTTTTTGCAATAATCGATAAACAAATTTTTAATTGGCTTGTTAAAGAATTGCTAAAAAATCCTTTATAAACTGTTGCAAAAAATGATGAAAACCCTGGAAACAGAAATGAAAGTTACTGTTGAAACCGTTGACAAAGAAACCCTTAAGAAATGGTACCGGCTATTGATATTGGGTCGCAGGCTCGACGATAAGGCTCCAAACTATCTGAAACAAGCCCTGGGCTGGTCGTACCATGCGCCTTATGCCGGCCACGATGGGATTCAACTTGCCATTGGCCAGATTTTCGACCGCAAAACCGACCACCTTTTCCCCTACTATCGCGATATGCTTACGGCTCTCTCGGCAGGAATTACTGCCGAAGAAATTATTCTTAACGGACTTTCGAAAGGCACCGATATTTCGAGCGGTGGAAGGCATATGTCGAACCATTTTGCCAAACCTGCCTGGAATATTCATAATGTTTCGTCGTCAACGGGCAATCATACCCTTCATGCCACGGGGGTAGCCCGCGCCATGCAACGATACAAGCACAAGGGAGTAGCCATAAGTTCTCAAGGCGAATCGTCGGTTTCTGAAGGGTATGTTTACGAAGCAATTAATGGAGCAAGTAATGAAAAGCTTCCGGTAATTTTTGTTTTCCAGGACAACGGCTACGGTATTTCCGTTCCCAAAGCTGACCAAACAGCCAACCGTAAAACTGCAGAGAACTTCAGGGGATTCAAAAACCTGAGGATAATCTATTGCAACGGCCGCGATGTGTTCGAAAGTATGAACGCCATGAGCGAGGCCAGGAATCATGTTCTGAAAACAGGTACACCGGTAATAGTGCATGCAAGCGTGGTGAGGATTCATTCCCACTCGAACAGCGACCGCCACGAACTTTATCGCGACGATCGCGAGTTGCATTGTGCCCGCGAAGCCGATCCTATGCCAAGGTTCGAAAGGGCAATCCTTTCGAAAGGCGGACTGACTGAAGCCGAACTTGAGGACATTAGAAAATCTGTTGACCAGGAAATTTTGGATGCCCATAAGAAGGCAATGGCAGCTCCCGACCCCGATCCGGAATCAATCTTCCAATTTGTAATTCCCGAACCACATGTTCCGGTAAAGTACCCTGAAGGGGTTCACAATTACGAAGGACCCAAAAAGAAGCTTATTACAGCTTTGAACGAAACCCTTAAAGCGGAGTTTGAACATAATCCCGATACCTATATCTGGGGACAGGATGTGGCCAACAAGGAAAAGGGAGGTATTTTCAATGTTACTAAAGGTATGCAGCAAAAATTTGGCAAAAACCGCGTTTTTAATGCACCTATTGCCGAAGATTTCATACTTGGAACAGCCAACGGTATGAGCCGCTTCAGCGACAAATTACGCATAGTGGTGGAAGGCGCAGAATTTGCAGATTATTTCTGGCCTGCTATGGAACAGTTTGTTGAAGTAACACATGATTATTGGCGCAGCAATGGCGCTTTTACCCCCAATGTTACCATACGGCTTGCATCGGGTGGTTATATCGGAGGCGGTCTTTACCACTCGCAAACTATTGAAGGTGCTTTAACCACTTTTCCCGGCATAAGGATTGTGTATCCTTCGTTTGCAGATGATGCAGCAGGTCTGCTGCGAACATCAATGCGCTCCAAAGGTCCCACCCTGTTTCTTGAGCCTAAAGCGCTTTACAATGCAAAAGAAGCTGAAACCTCCATACCGGACGATTTTGAGGTTCCATTTGGTAAAGCAAGGATTCGAAGACAAGGAAAGGATTTAAGCATTATCACCTACGGCAACACCACGCACATGAGCCTGCGTGTAGCAGAAAAAGTTGCAAAGGAGCTTGGAAAAGAGATTGAAGTGATTGATATACGCACGCTGATCCCATTGGATAAGAATGCCATACTCGAATCGGTGAGGAAAACCAACCGCGTGCTGGTAGTTCACGAAGACAAAGTTTTTGGAGGCTTTGGGGGCGAACTGGCTGCAATTATTGCCGACGAGGCTTTCCAATTTCTTGATGCACCTGTGAAAAGAGTAGGCTCTACATTTACACCCGTTGGGTTTCACCGCAACCTGGAAAAAGCTATTTTGCCATCCGACGAAAAGATTTTCCTGGCGGCCAAAGAACTACTCGAATTTTAGTCTCCCGTGATTTTGTTGGTTTATATCTGATTCGAAAAACCATTCAGTTTGCGAGGGATTGACTGTTTTACATGAGACAGGTTATCAGTATGGCATCGCAAATAGGATGTTTACGGTAAAAGGCAAAAACTTACCGCGTCATACCACCACACACGGGCAAAACCTGGCCTGTAATATAGGAAGAGAGATCAGAACCAAGGAAAATACAAACATTTGCTACATCCTCGGAGCTCCCTGCCCGTCGCAGGGGGATTTTTTCGGCCCAGGCCTTTTTAACATCTTCGGGCAACCGGGCAGTCATTTCGGTTTCGATAAATCCCGGAGCAATGGCATTGCAGCGTATCGAACGAGGCCCTAATTCCTGAGCAACAGATTTTGTAAATCCAATCATACCGGCTTTGGAGGCAGCGTAGTTGGCCTGACCTGCATTTCCCCCAAGACCAACGACAGAACTCATGTTTATAATGCTTCCGCTCCGTTGCTTCAACATATATTTTTGAACGGCTTTAGTAAGATTGAATACCGACTTCAGGTTAACCTGAATAACCAAATCCCATTGCTCCTCAGTCATTCTCATAAGCAATGTGTCGCGGGTAATGCCGGCATTATTGACAAGAATATCGATACGGCCAAAATATTCCGCTACATCGTCGGCAAGTTTTTCGCTTGCTGAAAAGTTGCTTGCGTCGGAAGCAAAGCCTTTTGCTATTACCCCATAACTTGCCATTTCTTTTTCCAATTCTTCGGTGGTATTGTCGTAACGAAGATCGGAGAAAGCAACGTTTGCTCCTTCTTTAGCAAAGGCTATGGCAATAGCCCTGCCTATACCTCTGGCGCCTCCTGTAATCAGGGCGGTTTTTCCTTCCAATAGCTTCATATATTACGAATTTAGTTTTTTGAAAAATTAAAGGTTAAATCCACTTTAACAGTGGCAGGTCCTGGCGGTTGGCCAGCATTTTTCCTTTTGGGAAAACCCTGAATGAGTAGTTGAATATCCCGGCATTTTTTGTATTTACATGGCATCGGTATGTTACCTTCGCGCCGTTATTTTCGACAGAAACTTTCTCCATTTCAAAAACAGATACGCTCTCAATTTCTTCCTCCAGCGATTGCTTTACAAATACAACCTCTACTCCTATACCGTTATGGTCGAACCCGCTGATATCGAGCACCACCTCTGCCTGAAAGGCATCGCCAAGGCAAAGAGAATTCTCAGTTGCATTAATAGTTTTTACACTTTCAACCTCAATTGTTTCCCATTTGCGGATGTAATTTGATTTCCACCTGGTTTTTTCGATTGCCCCTTCGAAATTGTTTTCCTGGCAATACCTGGAGCTTTCAAAAAGACGGTTATAGTAGCGCTCAAAATAATCGTCGAGCATTCGCTTGTTGGTAAAGTGCGGTGCAATCCGGGCGATATTGTTTTTTATCCAGCGTACCCATTCAACCGGGACGCCCTGTTTATCGCGTTCATAAAACAACGGAATTATCTCGTTTTCGAGAGTGCTGTATATTGTTTCGGCATCAAGCTCGTCCTGGAGAAAATCGTTGTCGTAAGTTTTCTCTTCTTTGATAGCCCAACCACCCTCATTAACGTATCCTTCGCACCACCACCCATCGAGCACACTAAAATTCAACACGCCGTTAAGTACAGCTTTCATCCCACTCGTTCCGGATGCTTCCATAGGTCGGGTCGGGGTATTTAACCAAACATCGACCCCCCTGGTAAGCATTGCGCCAAGTTCAATGTCATAATCTTCCAGAAAAATTACTTTGCCTTTAAATTCAGGCTTTCTTGAGGTTTCGACTATAAACTTTATCAGTTCCTGGCCTCCCTTATCGGCAGGATGTGCCTTGCCTGCATAAATTAATTGAACCGGCATTGAAGTATTATTGACTATCCGCGACAGCCTTTCCAAATCGTTGAAAAGGAGATGTGCCCTCTTATAGGTTGCAAAACGACGTGCAAATCCTATTGTAAGTACACTGTCGTCGATTCCTTCGAGAGCCTGGTATATTTTTTTCGGATTTTCATGGCGACGCGACAGATTGGCAAGCAAACGCCCCCGTATGTATTCCATCAAAACTTTTCTCTGATGGTTGCGAATATCCCATATTTTTTCATCCGAAACATGATAAATCTTATGCCAGTGTTTTTCATCAGCTATGTTTTCGGTAAAACCCGAACCGAAAGTTTCGGTATATAGTTGCTGCCATTCCTTTGCAGTCCATGTTCCGTAGTGCACTCCATTGGTAACATAACCAATATGAATTTCTTCGGGGAAAAAACCGGGATAAAGGTCTTTGAACATTTCGCGCGAAACTTTCCCGTGAAGGCGGCTAACCCCATTGACTTCCTGTGAAAGTTTTGTTGCAAGCACACTCATGGAATAGCTTTCCAGAGAATCGGCAGGATTTATTTTTCCAAGCCCCATAAAAGTTTCCCAGGTTATTCCAAGGCGGTTTGCGTAGTGCGGCATGTAAGTGCGAAGGTAGTCTTCGCTGAAATGGTCGTGTCCGGCGGGAACAGGTGTATGAGTGGTAAACAGGCTGCTGGCTCTTACTGCCTCCAAGGCTTCGAAAAAGTTTAGTTTATGGTCCTGAACCAGCTTACGCAACCTTTCCAGGCCTGAGAAGGCCGCATGACCTTCGTTGAGGTGAAATACCTGCGGAGCGATACCCAGCGCATCGAGCATGCGTATGCCGCCAATGCCCAAAAGGAACTCCTGTTTAAAGCGGTTTTCCCAGTCACCCCCATAAAGTTGATGCGTAATGTACCTGTCGGCTGTAATGTTTTCGGGGACATCCGTGTCGAGCAAATACAATGGAACACGTCCTACGTCGATTTTCCAAACTTTGGCATGAACGTTGCGCCCCGGAAACGCAATGATGATCTTTACCCATTCGCCAGCCTGGTTCCTGACAGGAACAGCAGACATTTGCGAGAAATTGTGCGGATGGTAGTTGGCCTGCTGTTCGCCTGAAACCGAAAGGGTTTGCGAAAAATAGCCATAACGGTAAAGAAGCCCTATGCCTACCATGTCGATATTGTCGTCGCTTGCTTCCTTGAGGTAGTCGCCGGCAAGGATTCCAAGTCCGCCCGAATAAATTTTAACTGAGGTGTGCAGGCCGTACTCCATGCTAAAATATGCAATGGTAGGGTTTTTCCTTGTTTCGCCTGCCTGCATATATGTTTCGAATGCATGTACCACTTCGTGGTAACGCTTCATGAAGTGCTTGTCAGCAAGGATTTTTTCGTAATGTTCAACCGAAAGCTGTTCCAAAAAAAGATTTGGATTTTTTTCGCATTTTGCCCAAAGCTCAGGTTCGATCGAGGCGAAAAGGTCCTCGGCCTGATAATTCCATGTCCACCAAAGATTTTTGGCCAGCTTTTGTAATTGCTCCAACTCGGCAGGTATCTTAACCTCAACAAGAAGTTTTTTCCACACTGGTTTTGATAGGGCAATTGCGGGTTTTTCGATTTTGGCCGGTTGCTTTTTCCCTTTGTATTGATCGAAACGTGAGCTGGTTTTGTTTAATACAAGTTCGAATGCAAGAAAATATTTTTCAAGCAAATTTGCCCATAAGGCCTCCCTTGCAATTTCAAAAGCGGTTTTTCTAGCCAAAAGTAAGTTTTCATGTACATCAACAAGACTGAAATCATCTTTTTTTGAAATCACCTGAAAGTTGCCGGTCGTTACAAGGCTTTCGATGCATGATGTGAGGGCTGCGGTTGCCTCAGCTTCATTATCGTCGTTCCTTTCAATTACCATTAAGGCATTGTTCCTTTGCAAAGACTTTTCTTTGGCCCATATTCCAAACCCGGCCAGTGAAGTCGTAATGGTTGGTACACCAAATGCGAGGCTTTCCAGTGGGGTATATCCCCAAGGTTCGTAATACGATGGAAACGCGCTTATATCGAATCCAATCAGGGTATCATAATAGTCAAGATTAACAATCCCATCATAGCCATTAAGATATGCAGGCATAAAAACGACTTTAACCTTGTCGGCGGGAGCATTTGTCAATCCTGATTGCTTAAGGTGAAATACGATCTGGTCCTTTTCAGGGTCGGTTAAAATATGGGTACTATATTCATTTAAAACCGGTTGTGAAAAATCGGGGTTTTCGATTCGGTCAACCACCTCTTTTCTTGCACCGGTCTGGTTGGCAGGAACCATAATAAAGACAACTATGTTGGCACTCAGTTTTTGACTTTGGTTAATTCTGCCAAGGGCATCAATTAAAAGGTCAAGCCCTTTGTTTTTGAATTCGTAGCGGCCGCTGGTGGCAATAAAGTATGAATTTTCAGGGATTCTTTGGTTCAACAATCCCTCGGTAATAGCTTTAAGCCGCATCCTAGCCTTTTTTCTTTTTGCTGAAAATTCCTGGGTTTGTGGTACCAAGCCGGTATCGAATCCGTTGGGAGTTACAATATCAACCTTTCTTTGCAGGAAAATTTCACATTCAATCGAAGTCAGGTCGCTTACAGTGGTAAAAACATCTGCATTTTTTGCCGAGGTTAGCTCCATGCTATGCTTCGAGGTAATATCAAGTTCATTGGCTTTGCTTTCAGGGTTGATGGTTTTGAGATCCCTGTATAAGGCATATCCGTTTCCGGCAACCGATCGGGCCAGCACTGTGGCATGAGTGGTAAACAGGGTGCCTACCTGTGGTACACGGTCACGCAGGTAGAGTATGCCCGAGCCTGTCATCCATTCGTGAAAATGGGCTATAATACGATCGTATTCTGACAGATGAAAATTGTAAAAACTTTCAATTATCTGGCCGGCAGCATATCCAAACAGGGCAGGCTCGGTATAGTCCCACTGGCCGCTCAGGGAGTTGAGTCCGTATTTTTGCCAAAAATCTGTGAATATTTTGTTTTTCTCAGAAAACAAAGGCGTAAAATCTACCAAAACAGTAACGGGCCTTCCAGGAATGTTCCATCGGCCAACCCTGAAGTGTAATCCTGTTTTATATGCCTGTTTGCGCCAGGCACGATAAAGATATTTATCCTCAATAAATTCAGGATTGGTATGTGTTTCTTTCCAAACGTCGGGGCCAATGGTAATGTATTTATCCTGGAGAATTCCGGCAAGATAAGCTGCTTTGGTGCTGATTACGGTGTGTATTCCACCAAGCTTGTTACAAATTTCCCAGCTTACCTCAAATAAATAGTCAGGTTTTTCAATTCTTTCGAACATGGATGATTTAAGGTTTGGTGTTTTTGTTTCGGAGCGTGAAATTACTAAAAATAACCAAACGCGCTTCCAGAACCAGGCGCCATCCCTCCTTTCATATCCATCTCCCCGTGTAACAAAATAGTTTTCAGGGTATTAATCCTATGTAAATTTTTTAAACAAGGAAAACTTTATGCTTTGGGGGCTTTGGAAGAAGAAGCAGTCTTTACGGGTTTCTTCAAGGGTTTTTCAGCCTTTTTACCGATTTTTTTACTGGTTGGGGAAGATTTTGATTTTGCTGATTCTTCAGCATTTCTCTCTTTGGAGCCAATAGTATGGTTGAGCTTATCAAGCCTTACGTTCAGGTCGGATACAACATTCATGTAATTAATAAAGGCATCATAGGGAGAATTATAAGGATTGTTTTTTTGCCCTACAATACCGTCTGAAAACCATTTTGTTGACATATAATTTAGATGATCGCTTGATTGCAGTTTTTCCCAATCGCTAAAAATGTCAGGGTTGGCACAATTTCGAACAATTTCTCCGATATTGAAAAGTTTGTCAAAGGCTTCCTTTTGTAGTTCATTACCCAACCAGGTTGTAAGGTCGCGCTCTTCATCGGTCCACGAAATCGGATAGGGAACGTGAAGTCCGGAGATTGGTTGATGTTTGCTTGAAATTTCTGTTGGGGTGTAAAACCTGTGTTTACCCTCCTTAATGATTTTCGACACAAAGGCTGATAAAAATTCAAAAATCCCAGTTTCGGCCCACTGATTTTGGCCCAGAGTTTCGTAATTCAGAAACAAGTTTACCAACTCTTCGTTTGGCTTAAGGGCGTTAATCCATCCGGCAAATTTATCGGCCGTAAGGGGCCATTCACTCCAACGTTGCTCCGAAAAACGGAAGGAAATATCGTCGGAAAGTTGAAAGCTTCGCAACATCAGTTTAAGCTTGGGCTGAACAGCGCTGCAATACAGAAAATTGGGGCTTTTCCAGCCCAGCACATGCTTAGCTCCTTCCGTAATCATAGTTCTGAATCCGAGGTTGTAAACCATTTCACCAATGGCATCGGAATAAATCAGTTCAGTATTACTAAAAGTGGTTGGTTTCATTCCAAACAACTCCTCTATCTTTCTTTGATGCTTTTTCACCTGACGTTCAAATTCTGAAGGGCTTTTAAGCGAAGCTAAGGAATGTGAATAGGTTTCGGCCAAAAACTCAACACAGCCTGTTTTGGCAAGTGCCTGAAAACCTGTTAAAACGTCAGGAGTATATTTCAGAAATTGCTCAAGCGCCGTACCTGAAATACTGAAGCTAATCTTTAACTTTTTTCCATGACGTTCAATTAATTCAAGCAACAGCGCATTTGCAGGTAAGTATGATTTTTCGGCTGCATTAAGCATTGCAAAACGGTTGGAATAATCGTCGAAGTAATCGTGCTTATGGCCTATATCAAAAAACCGGTAGGTTCTGAGCCTGAAAGGCTGATGAACCTGGAAGATTATGCATATGGATTTCATACGAATTAATTTTTTAGCCTGAAGGAAGCAGGGATTGATAAATTTCTATCACTTTTTTTCCGGCATGATCCCACTTAATACTTTCAACTTCCGCCTTACCATGCTTTCTGAACATCTCGGGTAGAGAATTGTAGTGTAAAAGGCCATAAATTGCATCAGCCATGGCATCGATGTCCCAAAAATCGACTTTAATGACATAATTGAGTATCTCGGCCACTCCCGATTGTTTCGATATTATTACCGGAACATTCGACATCATGGCTTCGAGCGGAGAAATACCAAATGGCTCTGATACCGATGGCATTACATACACATCGCTCATACCAAACATTCGATCAACATCTTCACCCCTGAGAAACCCCGTAAAATGAAAACGTGTTGAAATACCAAGTCTGGCCACCCTGCGAACCATATTATGCATCATATCTCCGCTTCCGGCCATAACAAAACGAACGTTTGGATCGCGTTTCAGAACTTTGTTGGCTGCTTCGATAAAATATTCGGGACCCTTCTGAAAGGTGATTCGTCCCAGGAAAGTAACAATCTTCTCATCGACATTTTTTGAGGTGTCGAACATTGAAGCGGGATGAAGAGGTTCAACTGCGTTGTGCACGGTAACAACCTTTTCGGGATTAATACCGTATCGGGCAATTACAATGTTACGCGTCAGGTTGCTCACCGAAATTACCCTGTCGGCTGCTTCCATCCCTGCTCTTTCGATATCATAAACCTGCTGATTAACATTCTCGCCCGACCTGTCGAACTCTGTTGCATGCATATGCACAACCAAGGGTTTGCGGCTTATTCTTTTAGCCTCAATACCTGCCATGTATGTAAGCCAATCGTGGGCATGTATGACATCGAAATCAAATTTTCGGGCAATTTCGGTACCCACAAAGGCATATCGTTTGACTTCCTCCATCAGGTATTTGCCGTACCCACCCGAAAAAGAAAATTTTTGGATGCGAGAAGTGATTTGCTCAGGTTTAACGCCCTTATCAATTTGTTCGGTTAAAAAATAAAACTCTTCTTCGCTGGCATAGGGAACTAAAATCGAATCTACTTCCAGGTAACTAATTTTTGCAATGTGTTCCCTGAATATTTCGTCGGTGAAATCTACAGGTACTTCTGAAGCATTAACCAGCCTGATCTTTCCGGCATCTTCGTCGCCGAAAGCCCGCGGAACGACAAAAATTATTTCGACACCTTGCTTCAGAATTGCCTTGGTTAGTCCATAGCATGCAGTACCCAGGCCGCCCGAGATATGCGGTGGAAATTCCCAGCCAAACATCAGAACCTTCATACCTATTTCTGAATTATATAAATTGAAATCATAAGACTTTACTAAAAACTAATCAATAAAACAGTATTTGGGCTGAAGTCCTTAATTTAAAAGCACCCATAACCCCGATCTTTAGGTCGGGGTTACTGAAAACCAAAGAGTTAATGGGCTTTAGCCCTAAATTGTTGGGTTTTTGACTACACTCGATCATTTCTCAAAAAAGAATTACCCCTCATTTAAACCCGTTCTTTCGGCAAGAAATTTAATTCTTAATACCTCCGCAACACTTGCGGCAAAGGAAATGGCTCCCCGCCCAACATGAGGTGGATCTCCTTCATAAATTTCATTTATGGTTCCAATTCCATCCTCGTGCATAATGTCTTCAAACCCGGTATAAAAAGATAGGACCTCCTCTACCGCTTGTTTTCCGTATATTTTCAGATAGGCTTCGGCAAAATGCCCTAAAAGCCATGGCCAAACCGAGCCTTGATGGAAGGCCAGGTTGCGCTCGAATTCGTTGCCACCATAACGGCCCTTGTAATTGTAGTCCTTTGGCGAAAGAGATCTTAACCCGCGGGGTGTCAACAATTCGCGCCGAACAACATCAATTATCTTTCGTCGCTTATTTTCGTCAACCGGATTGTATGGCAGAGAGGCGGCCAAAATCTGGCTGGGTCGTATCTGGGAGTTAGCATGTTTTGCATTAACATAATCAAAAAGACAATCATGGTTTTCATTCCAAAAAATTCCGGGAAACTCTTCCCTTATTTTTGAAGCTAAAGGCTGCCAATGTTTAACAAATGACGCATTTTGACCTTTGGCAAGTTCAATTGCAAACATAATGGCATTGTACCACAAAGCGTTAATTTCAACAACATATCCCGTGCGGGGAGTAACCACACGTCCGTTCACTTCGGCATTCATCCATGTGAGGTTTGGCGATGTTTCCGAAATGTAGATCAGGCCGTTGGGATGCATTTCAATACCGTTTCCGGTTCCTGATTCATAGGCTTCCAATATTGTGCGAATTGTTTTACCATAGGTTTTCCAAATCTTTTCATTACTTCCGCACGCATGCACACAATTTTGCAGAGCCCAGAAAAACCAGAGCGGAGTGTCGGCCGAATCGTAAGTGGTTTTGTTTCCAAATCCGGATTCAGGAAAGAAAGGTCCATTCATCTCCGCTACCATTGTAGCGATTACTGCCTTGCATTGATCCTTCATTTGGGGTTCATGGCTTAACCCAGGAAGCGTAATGAAAGTATATCGGCCAAGACGGTTGTACCAGGGATAACCAGCTATGATTTCGGCACGGCCATGGCTCCGGTTAATGAATTGCTGAAGCGAGTTAAGCAGGCAGTTCTCAAATGTGTTGCGGGGTATTCTCTTGTTTAATTCTCCCTGGAAATACCTTTTGAATTTTTCAGGGTTCGATTCGTGGGTGGAGGCAGAAAACACAACACTTTCGCCTGTTTTGATCTCAAACTCGAAAAAACCGGGAGTAAAAAGATCCTCATGATATTCGTATCCTCTTTCTTTTTCCACCAAATATTCAAAATCTTTATACCAGTCTGGAACATGAACATACTCCACTTCCTTCTTAGAGAACTGAAGGTAAAGGTTGGAATAACCCTGATACAAACGCATAAAAATGCCATTGGATACCTTTTCGTGTCGGGTTTCAATGTTTATGTTTTGCTTGCTGAGGCTGTGAATATTTCGGAAAGCCAGGAATGGCCTTACACGGAGTTTTGTGGGCGATTTGGCTTGAACCAGCGTGTAGCGGATCATAACTCTTTCTTCGTGAGTTATAAACATAGTTTCCTTGGTAAGGACCACTCCGCCAACCGAAAATGACAAAACAGGTATGATATCTGCATTAAAATCGCTGACATATTTATGCCCTTTGGGATTATACGTTCCCGGAAACCGGTTTACTCCAATATTGAACTCAGCATTACGTTGAATCACAGTTTCATCGACTTTGGAGAGCAACACATGATGGTCGCCATCAAGAGTTGGCTGTGGGCAAATAAGCAAGCCATGATATTTGCGCGTGTTGCAGCCAATTATGGTAGTGTTGGTAAAAGATCCTGCCCGGTTAGAACGGATCATCTCCTTGTTCAGCGAATATTCCAGGTTCACGAGCTGATTTTTGTCAAACTTAATATAACCCATTTTTGTCTTTCTGATTTATTAGTTGAACCTGACTCAAGTTTTTACAACAAACATCAATAAATAGGCAACAGAGGTTTGTTTAAGTTTGGTCGATACTCCTTTGCCTTACAAGGACTATCAAGCCATTTAGGCCTAAAACATTCTGGTGCTTTCGATATTCAAAATTGCATTATAAATATGTTATAAAGGTAAAAAAAAAGGCCGCCAAAAATACAGGCAGCCTTAATGATTGAAAATTAACATATCATGGCTGCTCCCTGAAGTCAATCTGTGAGCCCATGAGGCTGTGAGGGATCATGTATGCAATAAGCATAACAATGCTGGCAACTATCACCCAGAGGCGTTCGTGTGGATTTTTCCTTACCCTGATTAGGGCAAAAAGCCAAAACAGGAACATTACAGCAGTTTTGTTATCGGTAAGATCGGTTCCAAAAGGCCAGCCTGTCCACCAGTCGCCAAAAGCATAATATTGAACTATTGGACCAAAAATCAGGCCGCCGGCAACAAGGAAAATAAAAGTAAGCTTGGTAAACAAGCTGGTTTTTTGAGAGAAGAATGCCGCAATGCCAGCCCTAATACCAACAAAAATCGCAGCAAACATCAAAAGGATATGCGGTATCATGGCCCATGCCGGCACACTGTTCCTGAACCGGAGCAAAATAGGCTCTGGTGTTAGGACAAAAAATTGGCCGCCTTTATTAAGGGTAATCTGGTAGGCAATATGACCTGCGGCCACTTGTTGTGGCAAATAGGCTATAAGGGTATCGCCGCTTCTGACCATTGGCGCTTCTGACCATAAATCGTAGCTGGGAAACCTTCTAAAGCGATAGTATCCTGTTATTTTCTCATTTTCAACAATGACCGTTACCGGTGCATCCTCAGGTTGGGCAAAAGTTCTGATTAGCTTATAATCAATTACCTCGCCCCCGATTTCAACACTCCCTCTTACAGGAACTGTAGGCCCCGTTAGCCGCGTATAAAAAACGGTCGCAATTGTCAGAAAAATGGTTAAAATCCAAAACATTGTTCCCTTCATTTCAAATAAAATTTTATTTCTACATTTTTGAATTAACACTCTGTCTTTTCTTTCTACTTATTTTTCACGAAAATTATTCCTGGTTATGCAATTTCTTTTTGAAAAAAAACTTCGCCCGAAACCATTTCTCTGTTAACAAAACCAATTCGTTTGAGATATTGAAGATGCTTTGGGCTGAAAGATTTGCTCTGAATCCTTTTAACCGAAAGTTGTTTGAAGGTATCGTGCGCGGCACCGAAAAGAAATTGCCCCGGTTTTAGGTCGCGATATTCGGGAATTACAAAATCTAAATCAACCTTTATACAATCATCAAACTTCTGGCCGGTAAATATTCCAGAAACGGCAGCATTGCGCAAAATTATCAGATTAATGGAATTTTCCCTGCCTGCCAGTATTTTTTCTATTATTTCATTGCCTGCAGGAAAGAACCTGATAATTTCCTGCCGGTAAAAGTTAAGAAAATACCTCAGGTATGGGCTGTCGTCTTTGATTGAAATAATTTTGAAGGCATCCTTTTTCGAATAGATTACCCTAAGGTAATAAACATTTACAATCGCAATAAAAAGATTAAGGATGCCTACAGGGTAAGCCCCAATAGCAAACCCGTAAAATGAAAATATTGAAGAACCCAAAAGATTTAGCCACCTTAGTTTCAGTATGGAAACCATCATGAGCGAGACTGCAACTACTATAGAGGCAAGGTAGCCTATCCATTCGAGAAGGGAAATATCGGTAAACATTTTTAAACCTGATTAAAACTTAACTGTTTAAATTATTTGTAACTGGTTGATTACCCGATTCTGAGTAACGTAAAGCATTGTAAATAGCCTCTTGTATGCTGCGCCTTACATCCAAGGTGTTGATTTTACGGTTTGAAGTATAGGGATAGGTTCGGTTTGATAGGAAAACAAAGACTAAATTTTCAACCGGATCGACCCAGGCGAAAGTGCCGGTAAAACCGCTGTGTCCGAAGCTTAGAGAAGATGCCGATTTGCTTGCGGGGCTTGGCTGCGATTCGACGATCGAAGGTTTGTCGAAGCCTAACCCCCGGCGATTCTGATTGCCGGCGAACTGTACCCGTGTAAACTCTCTCAAGGTGTATGGATTAACAAATTGTATCCCCCCGTAAGAGCCTCCCTGCTCAAACATAACCATTAACTTAGCCAGGTCGAGGGCATTTGAAAAGAGGCCGGCATGCCCGGAAACACCTCCAAGCATTGCTGCAGCAGGATCGTTAACAAAACCTCTGACCACCTGCCGGCGCCACAGAGTATCGTTCTGTGATGGTACTATCTGCGTAGGTTCAAATTTATCCAATGGGTTGAAGGTCATCGTGGCAAGCTCCATGGGGTCGAAAAAGGTTTGTTGCATAAACTTATCAAGGGGCAACCCGCTTTGCTGCTTAATGAGATCGGCAAGTAAAATAAAGCCGAGGTCGCTGTAAAAATAAGTTCGACGTTTTTGCAACGGAGTATTCAAAACCCGATGAAAAATTGAATCGCGAAAACTGGCGGCCAGATACATATT